>OCMG01000004.1:0-327500 GCA_900215285.1 Ensifer adhaerens | reverse complement strand
CGACAGCATGACCCAGATGAAGGCGGTGCCGTTCGGCATGTCGGCGCTCTGCACAATCCCGCTGGAGATGGTGGTCACGACATCCCCGCCGGCCAGCAGCGCGCCTGCGGCATCGAAGACCGCGGCAATCGCCAGGCCCTGCATCATGGTGATCGCCTTCGCGCCGACCGCCGCGCCAACATTGTTGGTCACGTCGTTGGCCCCGATGTTGATCGCCATGTATGCGCCCAGTGTCGCGCCGACGATGATGCCGATGCCACCCGGACTATTGCCCACGTAAAGGCTCGACAGCAGACCAGCCAGCAGGAGGACGATCAGGCCCGCAGCTGGCCGCATCAGGCTGCGCGCAACAAATTGTCCCGCCTCTTCGAGATAGGTGAGTTTTCCAAGGTCCTTGTCGAGCGTCGACCGCCCCGGGACCTGACCTCTTCTTGCCATGGCTCAATTGGCGCACGACAGATCGTTCCGGGTCGTCCGCGTCTCCCGTCCGCTATTTATCGGGCGATTGCCGCAAGAGCAACCGTCAGATGACGTAGGCCGGGGCCAATCCCGGGCTTCAGTCTGCCGTGGAGGCTCGCGATTGCGCACGGACCTCGAAACCGCGAATCAGTTCCTTGAGTCCAGGCTCATCGACGCGTGAGGCGGCGTCCTCGCAGGAAAACCAGGCCATTTCGCGCTGGCCCTTTTCCTTGTAGTTGTTGGCGAAGCCGCTGACCTTCAGGGCATGAACCTGCACCTTGCACGGAATTTCGAACCCGGAATCAAGGCCCTTCATGTAACCATAGGTTCCCAGCGGCTTCGTTTCCGCCTTGCCCTTCACGCCTGCTTCTTCCAGTGCCTCGCGTTCAGCGACCGCATGCGCCAGCTTCCCGTTCATCGGCCAGCCCTTGGGAATGACCCATCGGCCCGTCCCACGGCTTGTGATCAGCAGGATCTCGACGCCGCTCGCGTCGTCCCTGTTGCGATAACACAGGGCAGCGAACTGCAACCGCTCCGGGCGGCGCATCATCAGGCGGATTTCGGACGCTAGGCGTGAAACGACGTTCAATTGTGAGGGCGCTCTCAGGTTGTTTGATGCGACAGCAATTCAGCTAATATAGGAGCCAGCGCCCGGTTTTGTACGACATTTTTGCGACAATCCCGAATCTATCGCGATATCTGGGGATGCGTTTCAACCCACGATCACGACGTGTAGCGCTCTTGGACCATGCGCGCCCATGATGATCTTTTGCTCGATATCGCCTGAGCGCGAAGGGCCTGTCACGAAGTTGACCGTGCGCGGCAACTCGCCCTTGCCATAGGTCGCCGCGATGCCCGCGAATGCCTCTTCCAGCGAGCCGCCGATATCCTGTGCCCGGACCGCCACGATGTGGTGCTCCGGCAGGAAGGTGATTGTGACCGGATTGTCGGGGCCGGATGCCAGCACGAGCGTCCCGCTCTCGGCCACCGCGCCGCGTGCATGGCTGACGCCGGCAAGATCCGTGCCGTCTGATGCGCCAGGCAGCACCGTCAACATCGGTTCGCTCGCAAAATTGGCCGCCTTCAGCAGGGGGTCTTCGCCCATGCGCACCGAGGCGGGGAGATTGTGGTTCTTCAAGTAGCGGCCGACTTCTTGAGGAAGCTTATCAATCGCGTCAATGCGCGCGACCGTCGCACCGTATTTCTGGGCGTATTTGGAGAACACCGCTATCCGTTCTTCCTGCGGCAGTTGTCCGCGCGCAGGGATCAGCCCCTGCCGGGCTTCCGCAAGATAGCTGGCCACTGCGGCACGCCGGCCCGGCTCCTCGCCCGAAACCTTCAACGAGCGCCGAACCTTGGCGAGAATGGTGTCGCGCGCACTCATCGTCCGGCCTCCTTCGCCTGCTTCTCCGCCCAGGCCTGCAGGAAGGTCTTTCCTTCCGGTGCGGGCATTTCGCGGTGTTTCGTCCAGCCGCCGGCCAGCGGCAGGCTGTGGATGCGCCGCTTCGAGCCTCCAACCGCCGAAAGGAGCGGCATGGCGACGGACACCGCGGCGCGATAGAGCCTCGGCCGCTTCGCGAAGAAGGCCCAGACCTTCAGGCCGTAGCGGGCCGCGGACGGCGTCAGGTGCTTTTCGAATTCGCGCTCCCGCCAATGCCGCATCATCTTGGGCAGCGGGATGCGCATGGGACAGACGCTTTCGCAGCGCCCGCAGAAGGTCGAGGCGTTGGGCATGTGCCCGGCCACTTCGATGCCCGAAAGCGAGGGCGTGAGCACGGCGCCCATCGGTCCGGGATAGACCGCCCCATAGGCGTGGCCGCCGACCGCATGATAGACGGGACAGTGGTTCATGCAGGCCCCGCAACGGATGCAGCGCAGCATGTCCTGGAACTCCGTGCCGAGCATCGAGGTGCGCCCGTTGTCGAGCAGCACGACATGATATTCCTCCGGCCCGTCCGGGTCTTGCGCCCGCTTCGGTCCGGTGGAGAAGGTCGTGTAGACGGACATGTCCTGTCCGGTCGCGGAACGCGCCAGAAGCCTGAGGATCTGGGAACAGTCGTTCAGCGTCGGCACCAGCTTTTCGAGCGAGGCGACGACGACATGGCATTTGCCGAGCGTCTGCGTGAGGTCGCCATTGCCTTCATTGGTGACGATCACGGAGGAGCCTGTTTCCGCGACCAGGAAGTTGGCGCCCGTGATACCGACATCGGCGTCGAAGTAACGTTGCCGAAGCACTTGTCGCGCCTCGTTCAGCAGAGCCTCGTGCTGGGTGAGGTCTCTATCCGGCGGCAGGTGGGTATGGACCCGGCGGAAATCGCTTTCCACCTGGTCCTTGTTCAGATGCACGGCGGGAGCGATGATGTGGCTGGGCGTCTCCCCGCGCAGCTGGATGATATATTCGCCAAGGTCGGTTTCGACCGGCTCGATGCCGTTCTTTTCGAAGAAATCGTTGAGCCCGATTTCCTCGGTGATCATCGACTTGCCCTTGGTGACGGTCTTGGCGTTCCGCTTGCGACAGATATCGAGGATGATGGCGCGCGCGTCCTCCGCCGTTTCGGCGAAGTGAACCTGCCCGCCCGACGCAATCACCTTCTTCTCGTATTCCTCCAGATAAAGGTCGAGATGCGCGAGCGTATGGTTCTTGATGTCGCGGGCAATATCGCGCAGCTGTTCGAATTCGGGCAGGGCATCGGCGGCGGCCAGACGCTTGGCGATGAAGCCGATCTCGACATTCTTCAACGCCTTCTGCAGCGCCGCGTCGCCGAGTGCCCGGCTGGCATTTTCCTTGAACTGGGGCGTCGTGATCTGCATCGTCTGGTCCTTACTTGCCTGCGATCGGCGGTGCGCCTGTCATCCCGGCCAGAACTTCGGCCACATGGCGGACTTCCGTCCTGCCGCCTTCACGGCGGATCTTGCCGGCCATGTTCATCAGACAGCCGATATCGCCCGCCAACAGCACATCGGCGCCTGTGTCGCTGATCGTCGCCGTCTTCTTCTCGACAATGGCATTGGAAATGTCCGGATACTTCACGCAGAACGTTCCGCCGAAGCCGCAACAGACTTCGCTATCCTTCATTTCCGAAAGCGTGACGCCCGCAATGGACGTCAGGAGCGCGCGTGGCTGCTCCTTCACCCCGAGTTCGCGCAAGCCCGAACAACTGTCGTGATAGGTGACCGTGCCGGCAAAGTCGCTTGAGACGGAGGCGACCTTCATCACGTCGGTCAGGAAGGAAACCAGCTCATGCACCTTGCCTGAAAAGGCGTCTGCACGCCTTTCCCAGATGGCGTCTCCCTTGAAGAGGCCGGGATAGTGCTTCTTCAGCATGGCGGCGCAGGAGCCGGAGGGCGCCACGACATAGTCAAAGCCTTCGAAAGCCTCGATCGTCTGCTCGGCCAGCGCGCGCGCATCCTGCCGGTCGCCGGAATTGTAAGCCGGCTGCCCGCAACAGGTCTGCGCCATCGGCACATGCAGCGCGCAGCCCGCGTCCTCGATCAGCTTCGCCGCCGCGAAGCCGACTGTCGGCCTGAACAGGTCCGCAAGACAGGTGACGAAGAGCCCGACGCTCGGCTTGTCGGTCATGCACTTTCCTCCCGTGAACCGCACCTCGTGCCAAGAGGGATATCAACCGCCACGGTGGCTGCCAAGCGAGAACTTATCCTTCCCAGTAGGGTCTCGGTCCGTAAAGCCCCGCAAGATAATCGATGAACAGCCGTACCTTGGCCGGCAGGAACTCCCGGCTCGGATAGACCGCCGAGAGCGCCACATTCTTCGGAGCTTCCAGAAACGGCAGGACCGCCAGGAGCTTGCCGCTCTTGAGTTCCGGGCCGACATCCCAGGTGGACCGCAGCGCGATGCCGAGCCCCGCAATCACCGCCTCACGGATCACTTCCGACGAATTCGTGACGAGCGGCCCCTGTGGCCGGTAGATCACCGGTCCCTCCGGTCCTTCCAGCCGCCATGTGTCGTTGTTATGCGGCGGAAGGCAGATGTGACGATCGAGATCGGCCAAAGTCTGCGGCATCCCATGTGCGGCGACGTAGTCGGGGCTTGCGCAAAGCAGCCGCCGTACCGGCGCAAGCCGCCGGGCGACGAGGCTTGAATCGGTGAGTTCGCCGATCCGGATCGCCAGATCGTAGCCGCCGGCGACGAGATCGATGAACTCGTCGGAAAGCGTCAGGTTGATCGTGATCCCCGGATTGGCCTGCATGAAAGGCTTGAGATGCGGCGCGACATGCATGCGACCGAAAGAGGTGGGGGCCGAGATTTTCAACATGCCGCGGGCTTCTTCCGTGCGGCCCGCGATGAAGGCTTCCGCATCCTCTATGCCGCCGAGAATAGCCTCGATGCGGATGAAGAAGCCCTGGCCTGATTCCGTCAGGGACAATTGCCGGGTCGTGCGCTGGAAGAGCCGCGTTCCCAGTCGCTCCTCCAGATGCTTGATCCGCTTGGAGACGACCGCCGGCGACAGCCCAAGCTCGCGCCCCGCCGCCGACATGCTCGACGTGCGCGCAACATGGGCGAAGATTTCCAGATCCTCCAGCCGCGTCATGGCTCCTCCGTTGAAAATCGAAACGATTATCTCCCGCAAGGAAAAACTTATTAGCATTTCGCCGTGCTTGCGCAAGCGCCCGGCAAGGCGGTAGATTCCGTTTCAGAATTGAAAGCGGGAGGGACATAGATGAGCGGAGCGATAGCCCTGAAAGCGCCGGACCCGGCGATCCTGTCCCGGCGCGATCAGATTGTGGCCGACCTCGCCGATTTGTTGACCCCCGGCACTGTGGTCTCGTCAGAACGTGAGCTGAAGCCTTTCGAGACGGATGGCTTCATCGCCTATCGCCGCATGCCGCTCGCCGTGGCCCTGCCGCGTACGACCGAAGAGGTCGCCGCGATCCTGAAATATTGCGCGAAATACAAGGTGCCGGTCGTACCGCGCGGTGCTGGCACCTCACTTTCCGGTGGCGCGATCCCTCAGGAGGATGCGGTGGTCATTGCGCTGACCCGCATGAACCGCATTCTCGAGGTCGACTATCCCAACCGCTGCGCCCGCGTACAGGCCGGCGTGACCAATCTGGCGATTTCCGAAGCCGTGTCTGCTGATGGTTTCTTCTATGCGCCCGACCCGAGTTCGCAGCTCGCTTGCACCATCGGCGGCAATATCGGCATGAATTCCGGCGGTGCGCATTGCCTGAAATATGGAGTGACGACCAACAATCTGCTTGGCGTGAAGATGGTCCTCTTCGACGGCACGGTGATTGAGCTGGGCGGCAAGGCGCTGGACGCGAGCGGCTACGATCTGCTCGGCATCGTCTGCGGCTCGGAAGGCCAGCTTGGCATCGTGACCGAAGCGACCGTGCGCCTCATTGCCAAGCCGGAAGGCCAGCGGCCGGTTCTCTTCGGCTTCGAGACCTCTGAAGGGGCCAGCGCCTGCGTCACCGATGTCATTGCCGCCGGTCTCATCCCGGTCGCGATCGAATTCATGGACAAGCCGGCCATCGAGATTTGCGAGGCTTTCGCGCATGCCGGCTATCCGCTCGATGTCGAGGCGCTGCTGATCGTCGAGGTCGAGGGTTCCGAGGCCGAGATGGATGCCATGCTCAAGGCGATCATCGAGATCGCCCGCCGCCATGGCGTGAAAACGGTCAAGGAATGCCAGTCCGCGACCGAGGCCGCCCTCATCTGGAAGGGCCGCAAATCCGCCTTCGGCGCGACCGGCCGCATCGCCGATTATATCTGCATGGACGGCACCGTGCCGTTGTCGCAGCTCACCAATGTCCTGCGCGGCACGGCCGAGATCGTCGCGCGTTATGGCCTGCGCGTCGCCAATGTCTTCCATGCCGGCGACGGCAACATGCATCCGCTGATCCTCTACAATATCAACGACCCGGACGAGGCGCGCCGCGCCGAAGAGGCCGGCAACGATATCCTGAAGCTCTGCGTCGACGCGGGCGGCTGCCTCACCGGCGAACACGGCGTCGGCATCGAGAAACGCGACCTGATGACCCATCAATATTCAAAGGTCGATCTCGACCAGCAGATGGCGGTGCGTGCCGCCTTCGACCCCGATTGGCTGCTCAACCCCTCCAAGGTCTTCCCGCTGGAAGGGCGCGCCTGACATGGCAGACATCTACGAGCCGCAGACCGAGGCCGATGCCGCCGCGATGATCGCTAACGCCGCGCGCGAGGGCAGGGCGCTTGCCATTTCCGGCGGCAACACGCGCGCGGGCTTTGGGCAGAAGGTTGACGGTGCCGCCTTCACCTCGAAGCGCCTCCGGGGCATTACCGCGTATAACCCCTCCGAGATGACGCTGACGGCACTTGCCGGAACGCCGGTTGCCGAGATCGAGGCGGAGTTGGCCGACAACGGCCAGATGATGGCCTTTGAGCCCGCCGATCACCGCATGATGATGGGCACGGAAGGCGTGCCAACCATCGGCGGCCTCTTCGCTACCAACACATCCGGCCCCCGCCGCTTTGTTGCTGGCGCGGCCCGCGACAGCCTGCTCGGCATCCGCTTCGTCAACGGCGCGGGTGAAGTCGTGAAGTCCGGCGGTCGTGTCATGAAGAACGTCACCGGCCTCGACCTCGTGAAGCTCCTCGCCGGTTCCTACGGCATGCTCGGCTTCATCACCGAGGTCACGTTCAAGGTCCTGCCTGTGCCGCGCGCCGAAGCGACCGTCGTCGTATCAGGCCTCAACGATGCCGAAGCGGCCATCGCCATGTCGGCTGCTCTTGCGACCTCCTGCGAGGTCTCGGGCGCTGCGCATCTGCCGGAAAGCGTCCGCTGGCTCTTCGGCAAGAATGGCCTGCCTGACGGCCCGGCCACGCTGCTGCGCCTCGAAGGCGTCGAAGCCTCTGTCAACGACCGCGTCAACCGCCTGCAACCTTTCCTGCAGCGCTATGGCGCGGTGAGCCAGGTCGACCAGGGCGACAGCCAGCAGATCTGGCGCGAAATCCGCGATGTCACGCCCTTCTCTGAAGATGGCTCCTGCAAACCGCTCTGGCGCATCTCCTGCGCGCCTTCCGCCGGCCATCAATTGCTGGCAGCGCTCCGGCTTGAGACCGGCGTCAACGCCTTCTTCGACTGGCAGGGCGGCCTCGTCTGGATGCAGATGGAAGGCGACGCCGAAGCCGAGATGATCCGCGCATTCCTGAAGCGCCTCGGCGGCGGCCATGCCACGCTGATCCGAGCGCGCGAGCAGGTTCGCGCCGCTATTGCCGCCTTCGAGCCGCAGGAAAAGGGCGTTGCAGCGCTCTCTTCCGTCGTGAAGGCGAAGCTCGATCCGAAGGGCATTTTCAATCCGGGGCGGATGGGGTGATGCCGCTCGCGATCTTGAAGGGGACGCGCAATGTCTGAACCGCAAAACACCATGCCGCCGGACGCATCCGGCTATCTCGAGCCCGGCAAGGGCAACGTGCAGCTGGTCTATGTGCTTTATCTGGCCGGATTCGTGATCGGCATCACGCCGCTGGTCGGCCTCGTCTTCGCCTATATCAATCGTGGCAAGATCGGCGGAATTTATGACAGCCACTACACCTATGCGATCCGCACCTTCTGGATCGGCTGTCTCTACAGCCTCATTTCGCTGATCCTCACCTTCCTCTTCATCGGCATTCTCGGCTTCATCGCCACCGCCGTCTGGTCCATCGTCCGCTGCGTCATCGGCCTGCAGCAGGTCGGCCGCGGCGAACCTATCGCAAACCCCCAAAGCTGGATGCTCTAACCATTCGAGGACTGTAGACACCGTGCAGACCAATTTCTCGCTCGCCCAGCTTGCCGACCCGAAGACCGCAGAGGCGGAAAGCATCGTGCGCAAATGCGTGCATTGCGGGCTCTGCACGGCCACCTGTCCGACCTATGTCACGCTCGGCAACGAGCTCGACAGTCCGCGCGGGCGTATCTATCTGATCAAGGACATGTTCGAGAACGGCCGCGACGCGGATGCAGAGACAGCTCTGCATGTCGATCGCTGCCTCTCCTGTCTCTCCTGCACCTCGACCTGTCCTTCGGGCGTCGATTACATGCACCTGATCGACCTCGCCCGCGAGCACGTCGAGAAGACCTATGACCGCCCGCTGGCCGACCGGCTGGCGCGCGGCGTGCTGGCCTGGGTCCTGCCTTATCCGGGCCGGTTCCGGCTGGCGCTGAAGGCTGCGAGGTTCGGGCAGCCGTTTTCGAACCTCCTCAAGACGCTGCCGCTTACCCGCGCCTTCGGCCATATGCTCGATCTCGCGCCCCGTCATGTGCCGCCGAAAAGCAGCTTCGCCGAGGCGGGACGCTATGCGCCCAAGGGGACGCCACGCGCGCGGGTCGCCATGCTGTCCGGCTGCGCCCAGCCGGTGCTGAAGCCGGAAATCAATGAAGCGACGATCAAGCTGCTCAACAGCCTCGGTGTCGAGGTCGTCATTGCCGAGGGCGAAAGCTGCTGCGGCTCGCTCGCCCATCACATGGGCCGCGAGGAACAGGCGCTCGCCTCCGTGCGCAACAATGTTGATGTCTGGACCCGCGAGATCGAAAAAGGCGGTCTCGACGCCATCATCATCACCGCGTCCGGCTGCGGCACGACGATCAAGGACTACGGCCACATGCTCGCCCGCGACCCCGCCTATGCCGCCAAGGCCGCGCGCGTCGCATCGCTTGCGAAGGACATCACCGAGTATCTCTCCACATTGGAGCTGCCGCAACTGCCTGCCAATGGCCGCACGGTCGCCTATCATTCCGCCTGCTCGATGCAGCACGGCCAGAAGATCACCATGCTGCCGAAACTGCTCTTGCAAAAGGCCGGCTACAAGGTGAAGGAACCGGCCGAGGGCCATCTCTGCTGCGGCTCTGCCGGCACCTACAACATGCTCCAGCCGGAGATTTCGGCGGAGCTGAAGGCCCGCAAGGTGAAGAATATCGAAGCGACGAAACCCGACCTCATCGCCACCGGCAACATTGGCTGCATGACCCAGATCGGCACCGGCACGCGCATCCCGATCCGCCATACGGTGGAATTGCTGGCGGAGGCTTATGGGTGATCCTGCTTAAGGATCGATGCTCGCAAGTATCTTTTGCCAGTCCTGCCGTCCGCCAAGGATGCGGACAATTAAAACATAGTCACTCTGGGTGACGTAGATAACGATGTGAGTTCTATGGGTGTGAACTCTGACGGGCGTCGAAAACTCGCGGTATTCCCGCGCTATCTCCGGGAATGTGGCGATCAGGTTGAAGATTCGCGTCAGTTCATCCGTGTAAGCTTCCGCCTGTTCAACGGACCAGACTTCAGCGCCATAGGCCCAGATAGCCTCAAGGTCCGATATGGCTTGCGGGGTCAGCCGGTAGCGGCCCTGCTTAGCGCTTGGCATACCGCTCGCGCATCCGCTGCTTGAACGCTTCCGGGTCAAAGTCCTCGGGTTCGCCGCTCGCGAGACCTTCATCGATAGCCGTTTGCAGTAGAGCGATTACAGCCTGTCGCTCCTGATCCTTGCGGATCAGGTCGCGGACATAGTCGCTTGCGTTGCTGTAACGGCCGTTATCGGTTTGAGCTTCCACCCAGACCTTCATCGGGTCGGGCAGAGAGACATTCATGGTTGCCATGGCACTCTCCCATTTTGACAAGTAGAATAATGACAAACTTTGTCATTGTGAAGAGGTCGGTCACCGGGCCACCCCAAACAAAACCGCGCGCAAGCTGAACTCGCGCGCGGTCTGAAAAGGAACCTTGTTTCCGGCGATCAGCCGCCGAGCGCCGTAAACAGCGTCTTCAGGATGTCCGTGCCGCGATCTTCCAGCACGACGTTGCCCTGCCGGTTGCCGGGGCCGATGACGATCACCTTGGTGCCGACAGGGGCACGCTTGTAGAGGTCCGTCACGTCCTCGTTCATCATGCGGATGCAGCCGGAAGAAAGGTTGAGACCGATCGACCATGGCTGGTTGGTGCCGTGGATGCGGTAGCCGGAATCGCCTCCCTTGCCGAAGAGATAAAGCGCGCGGGCGCCGAGCGGATTGTCCTTGCCTCCGTCCATGCGTGCCGGCAGGTAGTGACCCTTCTTGGCCTCGCGGGCGATCATTTCCTTCGGCGGCACCCAGTCCGGCCATTCGGCCTTGCGCGCGACCTTGACGACGCCGGACCAGCCGAAGCCTTCGCGGCCAACGCCGATGCCGTAGCGGATCGCGCTGGAACCATCCAGAACGTAATAGAGGAACTTGTTGTTCGTATCGACGATGATCGTGCCCGGACGTTCGTTGGTCGAGAGCCGGACGACATGGCGCTTGAACTTCTCCGGAACCTCGCGGTTGATCTTGCTGAGATAGATGACGTCTTCGCTCTGCTGTGATTTGCGATGCTTGGTCTCAGCGTTTGCCGCAGCTGCCGGAATGACGAAGGCGGCAGCGAGAAGCGCGCCGACCAGATACTTGATCCTGAACATAATGAATTCCCCAATTCTGTGACAGCGAAGCTATCGCAGTTTTTGCAGTTGGCAAGGCTAAAATACACCTAGCATCTGTCAAGAACGCACAAAAAAGGCCTCCGTTGCATACGGAGGCCGAATTTTTTTGGGTCTTTCGACCGCAGCAGTTTTCTTGTTACTTGACGATGACGTTCGTCCCGACCTTGACCCGGCCATAGAGATCGACGACGTCCTGATTGCGCATCCGGATGCAGCCGGAGGACACGGCGTAACCGATCGTCCAAGGGGCGTTCGTGCCATGGATGCGATATTCGGTGGAGCCAAGATACATGGCGCGCGCGCCGAGCGGATTGGCTTCTCCGCCTTCCATATGGGCGGGCAGAATGTGACCCTTCTTCGCCTCGCGCGAGATCATTTCCTTCGGTGGCGTCCAGTCCGGCCATTCGGCCTTGCGGGTGATTTTGTGCTTGCCGGCCCATTCAAATCCGGGCTTGCCCACGCCTACGCCATAGCGTCGCGCCTGGCCGTTTTCGCCCACAAGATAGAGGAAACGATTGTTGGTGTCGATGACGATTGTCCCAGGTCTTTCCTTGCCATGATAGGCAACTTCCTGCGGCAGATACATGGGGTCGAGCTTGGTCGCCGCCGGCCGTTCGGCTCTCTGATAGCTCACATTGACCGCACCCGCGCCTGTAGCTGTCGGAGCATTGATCACCGAGGGTCCGAACAGTGGCTGACGTGCGGGTCGGGTAATGTAAACCGGCTGCGGTGCCATCGGGGCGCTGCCCATGCGCGTCTTGGAGGAGGCAACCGGAACATATCGTCCCGACGTCTGCCTGCCGCCTTCCAATTGGTTGACCCAGGGCTGGGTCAAATTGTCATCGACGGCCACCGGCGCGACCACGCGATACCGCTCGCCGGCAGACGCTGCCTGCGCAGCCACGATGAGAGCGGCGGCGACAGAGGAAAGGATGAGGAGCTTTTTCATCATGGACGGACTCGCTACAAAATGCCATTAGCCTGGAAGGACGGTTGGGCTTGAGAGTGCCGCAAATGCGCGTTTGAATGGTAAATGGCCATTCATGAAAATGCTTCCTTTTCGGGAAAGCTCTTCTCAGGGTTAGCGCCATGTTAGAAAAGAGCGTTAACTCAAGATGAATCGATCAGAATGGGGGCATGGACGTGGCGACGGATGGCATTATCGAGGGCCCTGATGGCCAAGGGCGTTGTTTCTGGCACCAGAACCTGCCGGACTATATCGCCTATCATGACGCCGAATGGGGTCGCCCGGTCACCAATGACAACCGGCTTTTCGAGAAGATTTGCCTCGAAGGTTTCCAGTCCGGTCTCTCCTGGCTGACCATCCTGCGCAAGCGCGAGAATTTCCGCGCCGCCTTTGCCGGCTTCGATTTCGAAAAGGTTGCGCTGTTTGACGAGGCCGATATCGAGCGGCTCGTTCAGGATGCCGGCATCATCCGCCATCGCGGCAAGATCGTTTCCACCATCAACAACGCCCGCCGCGCGGTGGCCCTGCGCGATGAATTCGGCTCGCTCGCCCGCTATTTCTGGTCCTTCGAGCCGAAGCCGGACGAGCGGCCGGCGGTCTTCGATCTTGCCACGCTGCGCGCCAATCCGACCACGCCGGCCTCCGTGAGGCTTTCGAAGGACTTGAAGAAGCGCGGCTGGACCTTTGTCGGCCCGACCACGGTTTATGCCTTCATGCAGGCCATGGGCATGGTCAACGATCATATCGAGGGATGCTGCTGCCGCGCCACGGTCGAAGAAGAACGAAAGGCATTCGTGCGTCCATGAAGACAGCTCTTGCCGCGCTGACGGCTCTTGTCCTTGCAGCTCTGCCGGCCGTGGCGGCGGAACCGGTTCTCTACCACGGTGAAAAGCTCGTCAACCTGACGCTTCCCGACGATGGGCATCTGACCAAATCCGGCTGGACGCGCGGCGGCAGGGCCGTGGCCTATCGGCTGAGGGTGCCCGCCGGTGCGGAAATGACGATCAACATGACGGCATCCGCCGCCCGTTTCACCTATCTCGTGATCTTCGACCTGAACGATGTGGATCCCGAAGATGCCATCTATTCATCGGATTCGCGCCGCCTGCCCGCTCATATTTTTGCCGACGCCGACAAGGACATGGATCTGCTGATCCGTCCCTTCTTCGCCAAGCAGGCCCCGCGCCGTGGGTTGGGCTCGCATTTCGTGCTGGAATTCAAGCGGACGAAGTAGCCAGCCGGACCGCCGAGCAAAGCGGAGGCGGGGTGAGGGGCGGCTCCACATGATGCCATTCAGTCAATGCTCATCCCGAGCACACGGCTGATCTCGTTGAACGATCGCCCCGACTCCGCCTTCCACTGATTGAAAGCCGCCTGGACAGCCTCTTTTTCCTTCCTTGAACTCGGCGCCTTGTCGACAATGCCTTCCGCAATCAGCCGATTGGTCACGCTCTGCGACAGGATGAAGCTGTCGGCGCCCGCGAAGCGCAGGAAATACTGTCCGGTGTTTCCGCCCAGACGCGTCCCCCGCTTTTTCAGTGCCTCCAGAAGGCCCATGTAATCCGAGGACGGCCAGTCGGCGAGAAACGCCCCGACCGAGCCATGCTCCTCTGCCAGATCCGCGAAGAAGCGGGCATTTTCCTGCACTGCCCGGATTTTCGGGCCGTGGCGCACGATGCGTTCGTCCGACACCAGCCGCCCGAAATCCTCGTCATGCAGCATCAGGCAATGGCCAATATTGAAACCTTCGAAGGCCACCTCGAAACCTGGCCACATGGCCTCCACGACCTTCCAGTTGAACCCGGCCTGGAAGATGCATTTGGTTCCCAGCGCCAGATAGCGATCGTCCGGCGTTGCCTTCAATTCCTCCGCCGTTTTCGGCTTGGAGAGCTGCGCCTCCAGTGCCTGGTCGCCGCCCTTGCGGCCCGCGGAAATCGCCCAGATGTCTTCGAATGTGCGCATGGCGGCCTTACTCAAATGTCTCGATCAGCGGGATAAGATGGCTCAGATCGGCGATTTCGCGAAAGCGTGGTGCATCGCGCGGCGGCTCCACATGCTCGTAGGCCCAGGTCAGCGGATGCGGCACATAGACGCCCCAGCTGCCGGCCGCGATCGCCGGCACGATGTCGGATTTCAGCGAATTGCCGACCATCACCGCGCGCTCCGGCCCGCCGGTCGCGTGATGGAAGATGCGGCGATAGGTCGTCGCCGACTTGTCCGAGACGATCTCCACCTGCGCGAAGAAATCGCCCAGACCGGATTGCGCAAGTTTCCGCTCCTGGTCGAACAGGTCGCCCTTGGTGATCAGCACGAGGCGGTAATCAGCGGCCAGCGTCTCCAGCGTATCCTGCACATGTGGCAGCGTCTCGACCGGATGCGTGAGCATCTCGCGCCCGACGCTCAGGATTTTCTCGATCGTCGCCGCCGGAACCTTGCCTTCCGTGATCTCGATCGCCGTCTCGATCATGGAAAGCGTGAAGCCCTTGATGCCGAAGCCGTATTGCCCGAGGTTCCGCTTCTCCACCTCCAGCAGATGTCTCGAAATGTGCTCTGCCTCGGCATAATCCGCCAGCATCTCGCCGAACTGCGCTTCCGTGAACCGGAAGAACTGCTCGTTCTGCCAGAGCGTGTCATCGGCATCGAACCCGATCGTGGTGATGGCCTGCGGGCTCATGATCTCGTCTCCCGTTTTGAAAGACCCCTCCCCAAACCCTCCCCGCAAGGGGGAGGGAGAGCAACCGTTGTGCTCCCCTGACAATCAAGAGCCGCTTCGCCTCCTGCGCTGACAGCGGAAGCGGGATCGCGACGCCGGTCCCGCGAGTCGTCTCCCCTCTTGTGGGGGAGATGGCCGGCAGGCCAGAGGGGGTCTTCGTTTCCGCGAAAACCTACCCGCCCCAACCTCAAACCGCAATCACCCGATGCACCGTTTCCGTATCCCGGCTGACCTCCCCAAACGGCGCCACCGTCCACTCCCAAGCCCGAAATGCCGGGGGAGGGGGCTCGCCGCCCAGAAGGTCGCCTGTCCCGACAACCTCACCCTCACGATTGCGGATTTCATACCCTGTGTCGGTGATCAGACACGGCGCCCAAGGCCCGCCGAGCAGGTCGGCCAGATGCCTGCGCACGACGGCTGCCGGTTCGGGCGCATGCAGCGCCATCTGCGAGAGGAGGCAGGCGGAAATGACGAGATCCGGTGCGCCATCGGTTTTCAGAAACTCCAGTCCGCTGGAAAGATCGCGCTCCACAAGGCGGACATTTTCCCGCCCCAGCCGCCGCACCTTCAGCCGCGCCGAGGGCAGGTGGACCAGATCGTAAAGCGTCACCGTCTGAAAGGATTTCGCGAGATATTCGAGCGGCACATCATGAAGCAGGCCGGAGCCGAGCACCGCAACGCTGCGCCGCTCCATGAGTTGCCCCACCTTATCCTCGATAAAAGCCTGACAATTTCCCTCATGGGGTGCCCACACCTTGGCGCAGCGCCGCGCCCGCGACCACAGGCCCACGGAGCCGGCAATCTCGCGCGGGTTGCGGCGCGAGGAGAATGCGAGGGCAGCGGTAAAATGGAGGGCTTCGAGGATCATGACCCTAGCGATAGATCTGTTTGCGATGGTCGATATCGACGACCAGCACAACAAGTTTGTTATCCTGAATATCGCATAGAACGCGATAGTCGCCGACGCGGTATCGCCAGAGGTGGCCGAGCTTCGGACCTTGGAGAGGGGTTCCCATGATTCTCGCGTTCTCGGAAGGCTTTACACGGGTTGCCAGAAAGTCACGTATACGTCTCGCTTCGACTGTTCCCAGCTTCTTGAGTTGCTTAATGGCTGCGGGTTCGAACTCAATCGTCCAAGCCAAGTTCCCGCTCCATCTCCTCCCAACTCACAACTTTGCTCTCGCCCGACCGAATGCGTTCCAGCGCCGCTTCGGCGAGCGCAATATCGTGCAGATCTTCGAGCTTCTGGACAACGAGGTCGAGCACATAGGCGTCCGGCTCCAACCCCCCGCGCGCGGCCTCCGCCGCCACCAGTTCGTGGATTTCTTCCGGCATTTCGATCGTGACGCGCTTGTTCATGGACGTGTTCCGTTAAAGTGGCCGCAGAATAGCACTTTGCCCCCCCTTTCGCCAGTCTGCGAAGACTTGCCGCAAGGCCCCCGATCCTCTAAGACACCGCCAAACTTGAAAGATCAGAAAACACGGTCAGACCCATGAGCGACAACAAGAAAAAGCCCCAGAAGCTGAAGGCTCGCCTGCCGCGTGGCTTTGTCGACCGCGAGGCCGCCGATATCCGCGCCGTCAACGAGATGACCGGCAAAATCCGCGAGGTCTATGAGCGCTACGGCTTCGACCCGGTCGAGACACCGCTCTTCGAATATACCGATGCGCTCGGCAAGTTCCTGCCTGATAGCGACCGCCCCAACGAAGGCGTCTTCTCGCTTCAGGACGATGACGACCAGTGGATGTCGCTGCGATATGATCTCACCGCGCCGCTCGCCCGCCATGTGGCCGAGAACTTCCAGGAGATCCAGCTTCCCTACCGCACCTACCGCGCCGGCTACGTCTTCCGCAACGAAAAGCCCGGCCCCGGCCGCTTCCGCCAGTTCATGCAGTTCGACGCCGACACGGTCGGTGCGCCCGGCGTTCAGGCCGATGCCGAAATGTGCATGATGATGGCCGACACGCTCGAAGCGCTCGGCATCAAGCGCGGGGATTATGTGATCCGGGTGAATAACCGGAAGGTGCTCGATGGCGTCATGGAAGCCATCGGCCTTGGCGGCGAGGAGAATGCGGGGCGGCGGCTTAACGTCTTGCGAGCCATCGATAAGCTCGACAAGTTCGGAACAGAAGGCGTACGTCTCTTGCTCGGTGAAGGCCGGAAGGATGAAAGCGGCGACTTCACCAAGGGTGCTGGACTTACAGAAAAACAGATAAATAGCCTAGAACTCTTCTACTCTGGTTTCGCGGAGCGCACGCCGGTCGCAGATGCCATCCAGGACGCAGCAAGTGCGGACGACGATCAGTACGCCAATGAAAACGGTGTCACTATTTTCCCGAGCAGTCCTAGGAAGCTCGATGACTACCTCCAGAATTTTGGATCGGACCATCCTGCGCATGAAGGATTTAGAGAACTCAAGCTAATTAACGATCTTGTCCGGGCCGCAGGCTACGGAACAAGGCGGATTAAAATTGATGTATCCGTCGTCCGCGGCCTCGAATACTACACCGGCCCCGTCTATGAAGCCGAACTCACCTTCGACGTCACCAATGAAAAGGGCGAGAAGGTCGTCTTCGGCTCGGTCGGCGGCGGCGGGCGTTATGATGGTCTCGTCTCGCGCTTCATGGGCCAGCCGGTTCCGGCCACGGGCTTTTCCATCGGCGTCTCGCGCCTGATGACGGCGCTGAAGAACCTCGGCAAGCTGGGCGCAAACGAGGTCATCGCGCCCGTTCTCGTCACCGTCATGGATGGCGATGCGGAGGCCATGGGGCGCTACCAGCGCTTCACGCAGTCCCTTCGTAACGAAGGCATCCGCGCCGAAATGTATCAGGGCAACTGGAAGAAATTCGGCAACCAGCTGAAATATGCCGACCGCCGCAACTGCCCCATCGCCATCATCCAGGGCGGCGATGAGCGCGCGCAGGGCGTCGTGCAGATCAAGGACCTGATCGAAGGCAAGCGCCTCTCGGGCGAGATCACCGACAACACCGAATGGCGCGAAGCCCGCGTCGCCCAGGAAGTCGTGCCCGAGGCCGAGCTGGTCGCCAAGGTCAAGGCGATGCTGGCTGCGCAGGCAGAAGACAGGGCTCGCGGGAAGTGATGTCGGGCATTGCGGATACCCCTCTCTGGCCTGCCGGCCATTTCTCCCTCAAGGGGGGAGACGGATGGAGCGGACGCCCTGCGCACGTCTGCCCTCAGCGACATCCGCATGGCCACCCTTTGGGAAACGCGGAGGTCACCACGAGTCGTCTCCCCCCTTGTGGGGGAGATGGCCGGCAGGCCAGAGGGGGTCTTCGCAGCCTCCTCGACATTCAAGAAGGCGCTCGCTAATGCCCGTCGCCAAGCTCCCCACCTTCGCGCCCGACCTGATCGCGCTTTTTGAAAAGCGCGGCACGAGTCGCATCGACACGCCGGTGATCCAGCCGGCAGCACCCTTTCTCGACATGGCGGGCGAGGACCTGCGGCGGCGCATCTTCCTGACGGAGAGCGACACGGGCGCGAGCCTCTGCCTGCGCCCGGAATTCACCATTCCGGTTTGCCTCCAGCACATCGAAAGCGCCACCGGCACGCCGAAGCGCTATGCCTATCTCGGCCAGGTCTTCCGCCAGCGCCGCGAAGGGGCCAATGAATTCTATCAGGCCGGCATTGAAGACCTCGGCGACCGCGATGTCGCCAGCGCCGATGCCCGGGCCATCTCGGATGCCTTTGCGAGCCTCAAGTTGGCGCTGCCCGGCCGGACATTCAGCGCGACGCTCGGCGATCAGTCCGTGTTCGAGGCCGTCGTCAGGGCGCTCGGCCTGCCGTCCGGATGGCAAAAGCGGCTGATCCATGCTTTCGGCAATGCCATGCAGCTCGAAATGCTGCTGGGCGAACTGGCCGAGCCGCAGGCTGCGCAACCGCTCGCGGCCGATATCGAGGCCATGCTGGCGTCCGGCAATCTCGATGCGCTCGCTGCCCATGTCGAAGAGACGATGCATGCGACCGGTTACCTGACGAATGCCAGCCGCACGCCCCGCGAAATCGCTGCGCGGCTTGCCGAAAAGCGCGCGCTGGCCGCCACCCGTCTCGACCCGAAAGCACTCGACGTGTTGGAAGAATTCCTCTCGCTCGATCTGCCTTTCGCCGATGCAGCCGCAGCGCTGGCCGGCTTTGCCGATGCGGCGGGGCTCAAGCTCGATGGGGCGCTGTCGCGGTTCGATGCTCGGGCCGCAGCGCTGGCCAATGCAGGTGTCGATCTCAACGCCATTACCTATCGCGCCGCCTTCGGTCGTCCGCTGGATTACTACACCGGACTCGTCTTCGAGATCGCCGAGACAGGCAAGCTGGCCGTGCTGGCCGGCGGTGGCCGCTATGACCGCATGCTGACGCTGCTGGGGGCGAAGGATCACATTCCGGCCGTCGGCTTCTCGCTCTGGCTGGATCGTATTGAGAACACGAAAGGAGAGGCCGCATGACCATCACCATCGCGCTGCCCTCCAAGGGCCGGATGAAGGAAGATGCGTCCGCCATCTTCGCCCGCGCCGGCATGAATATCGTCAGCGTCGGCAATGACCGCTCCTATCGCGGCCGCGTCGAGGGCTGGGACGATGTGGAGATCGCCTTCCTCTCGGCTTCTGAAATCTCCCGCGAAGTCGGCAGCGGCCTCGTCGATTTCGGCGTGACGGGTGAAGACCTGATGCGCGAGGAATGGGCCGAGGTCGACACCCGCGTCGAATTTGCTGCCCGTCTCGGCTTCGGCCATGCCGATGTCATCGTCGCCGTGCCGGAAATCTGGCTGGATGTCGACACCATGGCCGATCTCGGCGATGTCGCCGCAGACTTCCGCGCGCGCCACGGCCGCCGTCTTGAGATCGCCACCAAATACTGGCGCCTCACGCAGCAGCATTTCTCAGCCACGCATGGAATCCAGCTGTATCGTATCGTCGAGAGCCTCGGTGCGACCGAAGGCGCGCCGGCTGCAGGGCAGGCGGATATCATCGTCGATATCACCTCCACCGGCTCGACGCTGCGCGCCAACCACCTCAAGATCCTTTCCGATGGTGTGATCCTGAAGTCCGAAGCCTGTCTCGTCCGCGCCCGCAAGCCGGAGCATGAGGGTAACGAGACGGTCGCGAAGATCATCTCCGCTGTTCGCGCCGCTCTCTGAAAATGCGCCTTTCCAAGACAAGAAACACCCGCCGGATCGCTCTGAACTGACCCCCGAAGTTGGGTGTCCAACTTTCGGGGGTCAGTTCAAAACCGGCGGGTGTTTCTTGACGGGGGTCGTTAGAAGCGAGGCTTCGATCAGGCGGCGGAGCGGAAGCCGTCGATGGAGAAGCGGCCGGCGCCAGCCACCATCAGGGAGAGGAAGCCACCGGCCATTGCCAGGTTCTTCATGAAATTGATCTGCTGGTTCATGTCGGCCATGGCCTGGGCCGGGTCATGGGTGATGGCCATCAGGTGGAAGAGGACGCCCGAAACGATGCAGAAGCCTGCAAGCAGGAAGGCAACGATCTTCGTCTGGAAGCCGAAGAGAATGGCGAGACCGCCACCGAATTCGGTCAGGATGACCAGCGGCAGGAGGAAGCCGGGTACATGCATGGCTTCCATATAGGCGGCGGTTCCAGCATAGCCGGTGATCTTGCCGAAGCCCGAGATGATGAAGATGATGGAAAGAAGAACGCGGGCCAGGAGGCTGATGTAGTTGTTCATGGGGGTCACCTTTGTTTCAAAGTTGACCAGTTGATAACAGTTTCCATTGTTACTCGAAATATGGAAAATATCATACGGATTGTTCAATAATGATGAACGAAAATCCCCTCAATCTTTCGTGAGCAGATTGATCTTCCCGTCTCCCCGGGCCAGATTGGCCGCCCCACCTCTCGACCTTTCGCACAGGAGCAATGATGACAACCCTTGCCGAATTTCCGATCACCAAGCGCTGGCCGGCGACGAACCCGGACGCCATCCAGCTCTACTCGCTCCCGACGCCCAACGGCATCAAGGTGTCGGCCATGCTGGAAGAAACCGGGCTGACCTACGAGCCGCATCTCGTCGACTTCGGGAAGAACGACCAGATGACCCCGGAATTCCTGTCGCTCAATCCGAACAACAAGATCCCCGCCATCATCGATCCGCATGGCCCCGGCGGAAAGCCGCTGGGGCTCTTTGAGTCGGGCGCGATTCTCGAATATCTGGCCGAAAAATCCGGCAAGTTCCTGCCCGCCGACCCGACGTTGAAATGGGAAACGATCGGCTGGCTGCATTTCCAGATGGGCGGCGTGGGCCCGATGTTCGGCCAACTCGGCTTCTTCACCAAATTCGCCGGCAAGGAGATCGAGGATCCGCGCCCGCGCGAGCGTTATGTCGGAGAAGCCAAGCGCCTGCTCTCCGTCATGGACAAGCGCCTGACCGGCCGCGACTGGATCATGGGCAGCGAATACACGATCGCCGACATCGCGATCCTGCCGTGGCTGCGCGCGCTGACCGGCTTCTACGAGGCAGGCGAACTGGTGGGCATCGACGATTTCCCGGCGGTCAAGGCCTGGATGGATCGGGGTCTTTCCCGTCCTGCCATGGTCAAGGCGTTCAATATTCCGGCTCGTCCGGCCTGACTAGAGCATTTCAGTGTTTCTGTGAAACGCTGAAATGCTCTATCTCATTGTTTTTACGCAATTCCTAACGCGAAACCGGTTCCACTTTCGCTGGAATTGCTCTAGAACTATGCGGGAACCACGCGGCGTTTCGCTGCGTGTTTCCCGCCCGTCTGTCCGGTTCATTGATGGGTCACGCTGGGGCCTGCGGACAGAAACTCCTGGTTCAGCGTGAAATGCGGAAACAGGAACACCCCATAGATCGTCCCGGAATACTTGCGCTCCAGTCCCGCAGACTCGCCGATACAGAAGATCGGCTGGCGGCGGCCGTTGAGCGGATTGTGAATCGTCGTCGAGAAACAGAAGGACGACGAATGCGTGGTCGCCTGCTCGAAGAGTTCGAGCAGCTTGCTCCGATCGTTGGCGTCATAGCGACGCACGAGGTTCAGCAAGCCGCACTCGCCGCTATCCAGCCCGTGCAGGGACACCGCGCGCTCGCCCAGCTTCAACAGCCCGGTCGACAGATCGCCGGACCAGGCCTCGGAGAAACAGAACTGCGATAGCATCGGCAGGTCATCCTTGCCGGCCCCATGCGGGCGGGAGGAGGTGGACCTTGCGATCTTGAACAATGGGAATTCTCCCGACATATCCGAATTGATTGAACGCAGATCTGATATCTGCAATCGCCCGGTCTCAGGCAAAGACATGTCCGGGTATTCCAGGAACTTTGATTTCCAATCCTTGGCTGCATCCGCAAGGATCGGAAACGCGTCGCCGCCGGACCTGCCTATGTCCCGCCTCGCGCTGCCCCACTCTTTCAAATTAGAATCCAATGAAGCAATTAAAGATGGCAAAAAAGTTAAATTTCGTAATCTAGGCGAAATTCTGATCAGGATTGAAACAGTTTTCATATAGCTTTGCATATAAAACTGCGAATTGTCTCAAATCTGAGCGCCGGCGGTATGGTTTCGAGCCATTTGCTATTCCCGGCTGTTTTGCTTTTCCCAAAGCAACCCGTTACCTGATTCAGGCCCCTCTTGCGGCCCTTCCGTCAAACGTCCATCGCAAAATGGGGCAGCAGCAACGCAAAGGGCGACCCAAAGGCCGCCCTTTCGTCAATCCCTTGGATGGGATGGACCTGTCGTAATCGGCCTTGGCCAATCACATCATGTCCATGCCGCCCATGCCGCCCATGCCGCCAGGCATGCCGCCAGCAGCTTCCTTCTTCGGCAGTTCGGCAATCATCGCTTCCGTCGTGATGAGGAGCGAGGCAACCGAAGCAGCGTTCTGGAGAGCCGTGCGAACAACCTTGACCGGGTCGACGATGCCCATGGCGATCATGTCGCCATATTCGGACGTCTGGGCGTTGTAGCCGAAGTTGTCGTCGTTCTTGTCGAGGATCTTGCCGACAACGATCGAAGCTTCGTCGCCTGCGTTTTCAGCGATCTGGCGAACCAGCGACTGCAGCGCGCGGCGAACGATGTTGATGCCGGCTTCCTGGTCGTCGTTTGCGCCCTTGACGGTGATCTTCGTGGACGAACGCAGGAGCGCAGTACCGCCGCCGGGGACGATGCCTTCCTGGACAGCAGCGCGCGTTGCGTTGAGCGCGTCGTCGATGCGGTCCTTGCGTTCCTTCACTTCAACTTCCGTTGCACCGCCGACGCGGATGACGGCAACGCCGCCAGCGAGCTTGGCAAGACGTTCCTGCAGCTTTTCGCGGTCGTAGTCCGAAGAGGTTTCTTCGATCTGCGCCTTGATCTGGGCAACGCGGCCTTCGATTTCAGCCTTGGCGCCAGCGCCGTCGACGATCGTCGTGTTTTCCTTGGAGATCGAAACCTTCTTGGAACGGCCGAGCATGTCGAGCGTGACGTTTTCGAGCTTGATGCCGAGGTCTTCGGAGATGACAGTGCCGCCCGTCAGGATGGCGATGTCTTCCAGCATGGCCTTGCGGCGGTCGCCGAAGCCCGGAGCCTTGACGGCAGCAATCTTCAGGCCGCCACGCAGCTTGTTGACGACGAGGGTCGCAAGAGCTTCGCCTTCGACGTCTTCAGCGATGATGAGGAGCGGCTTGCCGGTCTGAACGACGGCTTCGAGAACCGGCAGCATGGCCTGGAGGTTCGAGAGCTTCTTCTCGTGCAGCAGGATGTAGGCGTCGTCCAGGTCAGCAACCATCTTTTCCGGGTTGGTGACGAAGTAGGGCGACAGGTAGCCGCGGTCGAACTGCATGCCTTCGACGACTTCGAGTTCGGTTTCGGCGGTCTTGGCTTCTTCAACCGTGATGACGCCTTCGTTGCCGACCTTCTGCATGGCTTCCGCGATGTCGCGGCCAACCTGCGTGTCGCCGTTTGCGGAGATCGTGCCGACCTGTGCAACTTCTTCCGACGTGTTGATCTTCTTGGCCTTGGCCTGGAGATCCTTCACGACTTCGGACACGGCGAGGTCGATACCGCGCTTCAGGTCCATCGGGTTCATGCCGGCGGCAACGGCCTTCTGGCCTTCGCGAACGATCGCCTGGGCAAGAACCGTTGCCGTCGTGGTGCCGTCGCCGGCGATGTCGTTGGTCTTCGAAGCAACTTCGCGGACCATCTGGGCGCCCATGTTTTCGAACTTGTCTTCAAGTTCGATTTCCTTGGCGACCGATACACCGTCCTTGGTGATGCGCGGAGCGCCGAAGGACTTGTCGATAACAACGTTACGACCCTTCGGGCCGAGCGTGACCTTTACGGCATCAGCGAGGATGTCGACGCCGCGCAGCATCTTCTCGCGTGCAGAGCGGCCGAATTTGACTTCTTTAGCAGCCATTTGAAAAACTCCCGGGCGTTTCGCCCAATTTCAAGACTTCTGGAATGGGTGACGAAAGGCGTTTGGCTAAATCAGCCGATAACGCCCATGATGTCGGCTTCCTTCATGATCAGAAGGTCTTCGCCGTTCACCTTGACTTCAGTGCCGGACCACTTGCCGAACAGAACGCGGTCGCCGACCTTGACGTCGAGAGCGACAACGTCGCCATTGTCCTTGCGGGCGCCCGAACCGACGGCGACGATTTCGCCTTCAGCCGGCTTTTCCTTGGCGGTGTCCGGAATGATGATGCCGCCACGGGTCTTTTCTTCAGATTCGACGCGACGAACAACGACGCGGTCGTGGAGCGGACGGAAAGAGATGCTTGCCATTCTTGAATCCCTCGATCAAATGACAGAGAAGGTGTGTTACCTACCCGAATGTTATTAGCACTCGCACTCGGCGAGTGCTAGCGAGGCAGAAATAGGAAAGGGCCGACCTTGAGTCAAGGACAGCCCTTTCAAAAAATCTGCGAATTTTTGATGAAGGTTAAAGGCCCGGCAACCGGGGTTTCCGCCTACTTCTTCTCGATTGAAACGCCCTGTTCGCCAATCTTCAGCTGAACGGTGTCCTCTTTCTGCTTCTCGTTATAGATATAGGCACCCATGCCCACAACGACGACGACAAGCGCGCCAACGACGACGTAGAGGAAGCTGTTTCTGTTCTGCAAGGGCAATGTCCTTATGAAATGTTGAACTTGATGCGCCTTAAATGAGCCACGCGCCGTTTTGTTCCCTCCGATCTTTCGCGGCGCACCAATAGGCCCTTGCCAAGTCTGCGCCGGTTTGCGATTTGACCGGGTGAAAAATTTTGAGGTTTTGACGAATGGCCGAACGGATTGGCGGACTTGCGGACATCTCCGCCCGGTATGATGTAATCCTCTGTGATGTCTGGGGCGTCCTGCACAATGGCATCGATCCGTTTCCGCTGGCCGGCATGGCACTGAGCGCGGCGCGGGAGAGCGGTGCGACCGTGGTTCTCGTTACCAATTCACCGCGTCCGCGCCCGGGTGTTGAAGCGCAGCTGGGTAGCATCGGCGTGCTCGACACGGCCTACGACAGCATCGTCACGTCGGGCGATGTCACCCGTCGCTTGATTGCCGAAGGCCCGCGCCGCGTGTTCCTGCTCGGACCGGAGCGCGATCTACCCCTGCTTGACGGTCTCGATGTGGAGCGGGTTGGCGAAAACGAGGCCGAAAGCATCGTCTGCACCGGCTTCTTCGACGACGAGACCGAGACGCCTGAAGACTATCGCGACATGCTGACCGCCTGGCGTGCCCGCGGCGTTCCGTTCATCTGTGCCAATCCCGATCTCGTGGTCGAGCGCGGCGAGCGACTGATCCCCTGCGCCGGCGCCATGGCAGCTCTTTACGCCGAACTCGGCGGCGAGACCCGCATTGCCGGCAAGCCGCATCGCCCTATCTACGAGGCAGCGCTTGCGGAAGCGCAGAGCATTCGCGGCGACTTCGACAAGGCCCGCGTGCTTGCCATCGGCGACGGCATGCCGACTGACGTCCGCGGCGCGCTTTCCGCCGGCTTCGATCTCCTTTATGTCAGCGACGGCATCCATGCGGGCGAATATGCCCGCGGCGGCCGCACGGACGAGGCGGCCATGCACGGCTATTTTGAACGCGAACAGGTATCGCCGACATGGTGGATGCCGAGACTGGCGTGACGCGAATGACAGTGTTCCATCGCAACGAGAAACGCGAACCCTTGCCCGACGCGCTGAAGGGCGGCGTCGTGGCGATCGGCAATTTCGATGGTGTGCATCGCGGCCATCAGGCCGTTCTCGGGCGTGCGCTGGAAGAAGCACAAAAGCGTGGTGTACCGGCGCTTGTTCTCACTTTCGAGCCGCACCCGCGTACCGTTTTCAATCCGGACAAGCCACTCTTCCGCATCACGCCCGCCCCCCTGAAGGCGAAGCTGATCGAGATGCTCGGTTTCCGGTCTGTCGTCGAATATCCGTTCGACCGCTCGTTTTCACAGCGCTCGGCAGAAGATTTCGTCACCTCCATCCTGCAGGACTGGTTGCACGCCTCGCATGTCGTCACCGGCTTCGATTTCCATTTCGGCAAGGGCAGGGAAGGCGGGCCTGCGTTTCTCATGGAGGCCGGTCAGCGCCATGGCTTCGACGTCACTTTGGTCGATGCCTTCCGCGACGAGAATACCGATATCGTCTCCTCGACCCGCATCCGCAATCTGCTGTCGAGCGGCGATGTTGTCGAGGCAGCGGGTCTGCTTGGCTTCCGCTACACGGTTCAGGCTGAGGTCTGCCACGGCCAGAAGCTCGGGCGCACGCTCGGTTTCCCGACTGCGAACATGGAATTGCCGCTCGAAAACCCATTGAAGCCGGGCATCTATGCGGTGCGTTATCGCCGTCCGGACGGGAGCCTCTACGATGGCGTGGCAAGCTACGGCTTCCGCCCGACCGTCACCAGCAATGGCCGAGCTTTGCTCGAAACCTTCCTCTTCGATTTTGAAGGCGATCTCTATGGCGAAGTCGCCTCCGTCTCGCTCTTCGGCTTCCAGCGCCCCGAACTGAAGTTCGAAGGTCTCGATCCGCTTGTCGAGCAGATGAAGCGTGACAAGGAAGAAGCCAAGGCGCTGCTCTCCGCCGTTCGCCCCTTCAGCGAACTTGATTTGAAGCTCTGCTTCTGACGTCGAAAGGGAGCGGTCTCCGAGACCGCCTTGGACGCAAAACCATTTCCCGAAACGGCCAGAAAACATAATTCAAAACCTATGTTTTCACCCTGCGAGAGCTATCCTTGTCTGCAAGTTGAGCAATTGGCGGAAGTCCGATGACAGAATTCACCCCCCTGATGTCCTTTGCCGGCGGTCTGTTGATCGGTCTTTCGGCGGTCGCCCTGATGCTGTTCTGGGGCCGCATTGCAGGCATGACAGCGATACTGGGCGGCATCCTGCCGCCGCTTGACCGCGATTGGGGCTGGAAGGCAACCTTTCTCGCGGGTGCAGTTCTCGCCCCGGCGGCGCTTGTGCATTCGGGCATGAAGGTCGAGTTCGATGTTCCGGTTCCTCTGGCCGCGCTGATCATCGGCGGCATCGTCACCGGGATCGGCGTCACCTTCGGCTCGGGCTGCACCTCCGGCCACGGAATTTGCGGGTTGGCGCGCTTCTCGAAGCGTTCGGTCGTGGCAACCGCCACCTTCATGGCCTTCGCCTTCCTCACCACGTTTGTCATCCGCCACCTGTTCGGAGGCTTCTGATGCGTTATGTCACCGTCTTCCTCATCGGCGCGCTGTTCGGCCTTGGCATTGTCGTGTCGGGCATGGGCAATCCGGCCAAGGTGCTGAACTTCTTCGACCTCGCGGGCACGTTCGACCCGAGCCTCATCTTCGTCATGGCCGGCGCCTTGTCCGTCGCCGTTCCCGGCTATGCGCTGATTTTCCGCCGCCGGCAGAAGCCGGTCTTCGGCGAAACCTTCGTGCTCCCCAAGGCCAAGCTCATCGACCGCAAGCTGGTTGGCGGATCGGCCGTCTTCGGCATCGGCTGGGGCATTGCAGGCTTCTGCCCGGGAGCGGCCATTCCGGCGCTTGGTCTCGGTCACGCGAGCGCACTGATCTTCGTGGCAGCCATGCTGGCCGGCATCCTCGTTGCCCGGGTCATAGGCCAGACGGATCTGTTCCCTTCGACACAGAAGGTAAGTTGAGGAGATCTTTCTTACTTTTCGTTCTCTCTATTTGGAGAAACCCGGAGAGAGGATGATCCATAAACCAGATGTTTCTGGATTGGGGGGATTGTTGAGACGGCAACCCGAGTGCAAAGATATTTCATGCTCGATTTTACGACCGTATTCGTCTTTTCCACCGGCATATCGGTTTTCGTCTCACTGGTTTGCGGTCTGGCCTGGTTCAACGACGCGACGGGCCTGGAAACCAGGCACTGGTTCATTGCCAGTCTCCTGCAACTGACGAGCGGTCTGCTGATCGTTGCCAACGATGTGATCCCCCTGGATGTCGGCGGTTACCTCGCCGGTATCGTTTCCACTGCCGCGAACGGCTATCTCGCACTGGGCTATCGCCAGCTCTATGGGCAGGAGGCGCGACCGACCGGCATACTGATCGTTGCCTTCTGGACCGGTACAGCCGTTTATCTGACAAAATATCTGTCCGGCGGCCAGCAGGACGGAATCTGGCTTCTCTATCTGGGAGGGGCGGTCAACCTGATCGTGGCCGCGCAGGCAGTCTGTCGTGGCTCTCGTGCAGAAAAGTCGCTCGCGATGAGGCTCCGCTACAGCCGCATGGCGGCCTTCTTGCTTGTCGGCTACGCCGCTGCCTATGTTGTGATCTCGCCACTCGCCTATTTCTATCCGATTCAGTTCGTCGATGGAATGCCGGTCTCTTTCTGGCTTCAGGTGACGACGATCCCGCTGGTGCTGCTCAACATGGCTGCCTATCTCGTGACGCTTGCGGTCAAGCTTGAGCGCGCGAACGAGCGACAGCGTCATCTGGCAACGCATGATGGCCTGACGGGCGCGCTGAACCGCACCGCCTTTTATGACGCCTGGCCACGTCGCGGTGAGTATGGTGGCGTTCTTGTCGTGGTCGATATCGATCATTTCAAGTCGATCAACGACACCTTTGGACACCACGTGGGCGATGAGGCGCTGCGCAGCTTCGCGGCCACCGTTGCCGCTGCACTGCCGCCAGGTGCAATTTTCGGCCGGCTCGGCGGGGAGGAATTCGGGCTTCTCCTGACCGACTGTTCTCTCGACGAGGCTCGCAATCTTCTGGACGAACTGCATACCGCCGTGTCGGCCATCCCGCTGCAGGCGCGCGATGGGCAGGCATTCGCCGTTACCTTTTCCGGCGGCTATGTCGCATTCGAGGCGAATGAATATGACATGGACCGCATCTTTGCGGCGGCCGACCGGGCGCTGTACGCCGCCAAGAGTGCCGGTCGCAATCGTGTCGTGGCTTTCGATGCGGTTCAGTCCACCCGCGCAGATGCTGCGCCAGCCCATCCTCGCGCAGAAATGTTTGCGGGCGAGGCCCAGGTCAAGGCGTGAAACGGTTGCATCGATCCGCCGATATTCTTCGCTGCCGCCCCTTTCATTTTTCCGCGAAAACGCCTAGAAAGCGGCCGCTATGATGCCGCGCCGGTGGAACTTGATCATCCGAATTATTGGCCCGGCCCTTTGAGGCGCTCGTGAACCGAGCCTGCCCGAGGGTCCGGGATTTCGGCGCTTCTCTCCCGCGCCAGACTTTCACACCACCCGCAGATTTCATGCGTGGGCTGCTCCCGCGCTACTCAATGAGTGACAGACGTCCATGACCGAACCCCAAGAAAAAGTTGATTATTCCTCGACCCTGTATCTGCCGCAGACGGAATTCCCGATGCGCGCCGGCCTGCCCCAGAAGGAGCCGGAAATCGTCGCCCGCTGGCAGAAGATGGAGCTTTACAAGCGCCTGCGCGCTTCCGCCGCCGGCCGCGAGAAGTTCGTTCTCCACGACGGCCCTCCCTATGCCAACGGCAACATCCATATCGGCCACGCGCTGAACAAGATCCTCAAGGACGTCATCACCCGTTCGTTCCAGATGCGCGGCTTTGACTCGAATTACGTTCCCGGCTGGGACTGCCACGGCCTGCCGATCGAATGGAAGATCGAGGAGGCCTATCGCGCCAAGGGCAAGAACAAGGACGAGGTCGACATCAACGAATTCCGCCGCGAATGCCGCGAATTCGCTCAAGGCTGGATCGACGTGCAGTCGGCCGAATTCAAGCGCCTGGGCATCGAGGGCGACTTCGAAAACCCCTACACGACCATGGCCTACCACGCCGAGGCCCGCATCGCCGGCGAACTCCTGAAGATCGCCAAGTCCGGCCAGCTCTATCGCGGCTCCAAGCCGATCATGTGGTCCGTCGTCGAGCGCACGGCGCTGGCTGAGGCGGAAGTGGAATATGCCGAGGTCGAGAGCGACACGATCTGGGTTAAGTTCCCGGTGATGACTGGCAAGTCTCCCGACCTTGATTTGGTCGGATCCTATGTTGTCATCTGGACCACGACTCCCTGGACCATCCCCGGCAACCGCGCCATCTCTTTCTCCTCGCGTTTCGCCTATGGCCTTTATGAAGTCACAGCTGCCACCAATGACTTCGGCCCGCAGCCCGGCGAAAAGCTTATCTTCGCCAAACGCCTCGCCGACGAATGCGCCGCCAAGGCCAAGGTCACTTTGAACCTCATCCGCGACGTCGAAGGCGAAGAACTCGCCACGATCACCTGCGCCCACCCGTTGGTATCCCTCGGCTACGACTTCGCCGTGCCGCTCCTCGATGGCGACCACGTCACCGACGATGCCGGTACGGGCTTCGTCCACACCGCCCCCGGCCACGGCCGCGAGGACTTTGATGCCTGGATGGCGTCGGCCCGCGAACTCGAAGCGCGCGGCATCTCCACCAAGATCCCCTTCACCGTCGACGACGCCGGCTTCTACACGGAAGACGCGCCGGGCTTCGGCCCGTCGGCCGAGGGCGGTCCGGCCCGCGTCATGGACGACAACGGCAAGAAGGGCGACGCCAACAATCGCGTCATCAAGGCGCTGATCGACGCGAACAACCTCTTCGCCCGCGGTCGCATCAAGCATGACTATCCGCATTCCTGGCGCTCCAAGAAGCCGGTCATCTTCCGCAACACGCCGCAATGGTTCGTCTACATGGACAAGGACCTTGGCGACGCTTCCACGCTGCGTTCGCGCGCGCTGAAGGCCATCGACGAGACCCGCTTCGTGCCCGCCATGGGGCAGAACCGCCTGCGCGGCATGATCGAGCAGCGTCCGGACTGGGTTCTCTCCCGCCAGCGCGCCTGGGGCGTGCCGATCGCCATCTTCGCCAAGGAAGACGGCACGGTTCTGGTCGATGACGAAGTCAACGCCCGCATCCTCGACGCCTTCGAAAAGGAAGGCGCGGACGCCTGGTTCGCCGCCGGCGCCGCAGAGCGGTTCCTCGGTAACAAATACGATCCGTCCGAATGGAAGCAGGTCCGCGACATTCTCGACGTCTGGTTCGATTCAGGCTCGACGCACACCTTCACGCTGGAAGACCGCCCGGACCTGAAATGGCCGGCGGACGTCTATCTCGAAGGCTCCGACCAGCATCGCGGCTGGTTCCATTCCTCGCTGCTCGAAAGCTGCGCCACGCGCGGTCGCGCGCCCTATAACGCCGTCGTGACACATGGCTTCACGATGGCCGAAGACGGTCGCAAGATGTCGAAGTCGCTCGGCAACCAGGTCTTCCCGCAGGACGTCATGGCGCAATCGGGTGCGGATATCCTGCGCCTCTGGGTCATGAACACCGACTATTGGGAAGATCAGCGCCTCGGCAAGACGATCATCCAGACCAATATCGACAGCTATCGCAAGATCCGCAACACGATCCGCTGGATGCTCGGCACGCTCGCCCACGACAAGGGCGAGGAGATCGCCTATGCCGACCTGCCGGCGCTCGAAAAGCTGATGCTGCATCGCCTCGCCGAACTGGATGAAATTGTCCGCAAGGGCTATGACGATTTCGACTTCAAGCGCGTCGTGCGCTCGCTGTCCGACTTCGCCAATGTCGAGCTCTCGGCCTTCTATTTCGACGTCCGCAAGGATGCGCTCTATTGCGACGCGCCGTCGTCGCTGCGCCGCCGCGCGGCCCTGCATGTGATCCGCAAGCTGTTCGAAAGCCTCGTGCTGTGGTTTGCCCCCATGCTGCCCTTTACGATGGAAGAGGCATGGCTCTCGCGCAAGCCCGACGCCGAGTCCGTTCACCTCGAACAGTTCCCGGAAATCCCAACCGACTGGAAGAACGAGGCGCTCGCCGCCAAGTGGGCGAAGATCCGCGAAGTCCGCAAGGTCGTCACCGGCGCGCTCGAAATCGAGCGCCGCGAAAAGCGCATCGGTTCGTCGCTCGAGGCCGCTCCCGTCGTGCATGTCACGAATGCGGAACTGCTGGAGGCGCTGAAGGGTGAGGACTTCGCCGAGATATGCATCACGTCGGATATCGTGGTGGATGGTTCGGAAGGTCCGGCTGAGGCGTTCCGCCTTGACGAGGTTTCGGGCGTCTCGGTCGAGCCGAAGCTCGCCGAAGGCAGGAAGTGCGCACGCTCCTGGAAGGTCACGAAGGATGTCGGGTCCGATCCCGATTACCCGGATGTTTCCGCCCGCGATGCCGCCGCTCTTCGCGAGCTTGGCGCTAAAGCCTGAATCATCTTTGGTATAAATACCGGATGAGGTTTGCCTTTTCGCAACCCATCCGGTATTTTCCGCCCGAAATTGGCCGGAATTTCGGTTAATGGCTTTTAAATTGCGATCACAGGCCGTAGTAAAAGGCATGCGAAATGCAGGCCTCAGGCATCAGGGACAATCAGAAACATGACCTCTTGGTTTCGAGTAGCAGTCGGTATTCTTGGCGCAACGGTTTCCGTGACCGCGCTGACCGGCTGCATCAGCAGCCCGACCTACGGAACCAATAAGACGGCTGCCGAACATCTGGTGGACGGCGTCGGCAGCGTGCTCGACATCACGCCCGACACCAAGAATGACAAGATCGCCTACCAGCCAAACCCCAAGCTGGTCGTCCCTGCGCGCAAGGATCAGCTGATCCCGCCACAGCAGTCGGTCACCGATAGCAAGAACTGGGTCGAAAGCCCGGAACAGACCCGCCAGCGCCTGCGTGAAGAAGCCGATCAGGGCGGGCAGGGCTATCGCTCACCGCTTCTGGGCCAGGCTGCGACCAACCAGACGCAGTCGCTTGCCGAGCAGCGACAGGCCTATCGTGAAGGTCGCAAGATTCAGCAGGGCATCTATTCGGACAAGCGCCGCTTCCTCAGCGACCCGCCGCTGGATTACCGCAAGGTCGACCAGGCGGAGCTGAATGACCTGGGCACGCCGGAGAAGGTCAAGGAGCGCGAGCGCAAGAAGGAAGCGACTGCCGCCAAGCAGACTGATCATAAATGGTGGGATGTTTTCGACTGACCTCCCGCAGGTTGATTTGAAAGCCCGGAACCTCGGTTCCGGGCTTTTTTGTTGGCTGATCTGCGTGAAGCGATTGCCGCTCAAGCCTTTGTTGGGCATACATTCGACTCAGGTGAAGTAGCGGGCGCTTGAGCATGCCAGATATCTATCGGATCGTGATTGCGCGCGCGGCTCTGGCTGCGCTGCTTTCGCTGATTGCTTCCTACTCCATTTCCTATTTTGTGGTGCCGCTGATGGGCGGCACTCTCGACGGCGCCGGCTTGGTCATGACGCTGGTGCTGCCGGTCGTGATCGCCTTTCCGGCCAGTGCGGTTCAGTTCTGGCAGTTCGAGACAACCCGCCGGCTGAAGGACAGCCTTTGCAAGGCGCTGAAGGAACTCGACGAGGTCAATTCCAGGCTGGTCAAGACCAACATGGAGCTGATACGCGAGCGGAGCCACGACCCCCTCACGCGCCTCTTGACCGAAGATGTCTTTCGGCAGCGTTTGCAGGACCAGCCGGAGCAGCCTGATATCGGTCAGCTCGTCAAGTTGCGCGTGGATGGCATCGCGGGCCTGCGCCGAAGCCATGGCGGAACGGCCGCCGAGACCGCGATCTTTGCCGCCGCCGCTGCTATTCGCCGAGCCCTGCGCCCCGTCGATTTTGCGGGCCGTGTCGGCGATCACGAGTTTGCGATTTTCATGCCCGGGTCGACTCCCATTCTCGCCTCGCTGGCCATCAGCTCGGTCTCGAAAGCGGTTGAAGCCGTGCGTTTACCCTTCGACGGGGAGACCCACCTTCCGACCACGGTTTCCGCCGGTGGGGTGGAATGCGCCCCCGGCTTTGTCATCGACGCCGCCTTCGCCATTGCCGAAGCCGAGCTGGAACGCTCTTCCATGCAGGGTGGCAACTGCAGCCATTGGGGCAATCTCCGGGGCGCCGCCCTTCCGCGCCCCCTACGATGAATCCGGAGCACACCATGACCGCCAGGATTCGCAAGGCGACGATCGCCGATACACCCACCATCTTCCGCTTCATCTGCGAGCTTGCCGAATTCGAGAAGGCCGCCGATCAGGTGGAGACGAGCGTAGAGCACCTTGAGCAGACTGTCTTCGGACCCGATGCCGCGGTCGACGCGCTGATCTGCGAGGAAGATGGCGAACCGCTCGCCTTCGCACTGTGGTACTACACCTTCTCCACCTGGCAGGGCCGTCCCGGCATCTATCTCGAAGATCTCTATGTCACGCCCGCAGCGCGGGGCAGGGGGATCGGCACGATGATCCTGAAACATCTCGCCAATTTCGCGCTGGAAAACGGTTACGGTCGCTTCGAATGGAGCGTGCTGGACTGGAACACGCCTGCGATCCGCACCTACGACGCAACGGGTGCCAAGCCGCAGGGCGAATGGATCCGCTATCGCCTGTCGGGCGACGAGCTTGAGAGTTTCGCGAAGGGGTGATCCTCAGCGCCTCCCGGCGAAGAAGTCCTTGAGAATGGTCGCAGCTTCCTGTTCCGCAATTCCGGAATAGACCTCGGGTGCATGATGGCAAGTGGGCTGCGCATAAAAGCGGCCGCCGTGATCGACGCCGCCGCCTTTCTCGTCCTCCGCTCCATAGTAGAGCCGGCGGATGCGGGCGAAGGAGATGGCCGCGGCGCACATCGCGCAGGGCTCCAGCGTGACATAGAGATCGGCATCGATCAGCCGTTCCGATCCGAGCTTCGCGGAGGCCTCGCGGATCGCCAGGATCTCGGCATGCGCCGTCACGTCGTTCAGCTCGCGCGTCCGGTTGCCGGCGCTTGCGATGACTTCGCCGTCGAACACGATCACCGCGCCAACCGGCACTTCGCCGCGCGCCGCCGCCGCCCGCGCCTCGTCGAGCGCCCTGTCCATGATGCGTTTTGACCCGTTCACGCGAGAAACCTCTTAACGTCGTGATTGCGACCTGATAAGGGACGGCAAACGAATAGGCAAATTCAGGATCAAGTCCAGCGAAAGCGTTTGCGCTTTCAGCGCGGATTTGGGTGTCGGGTGACACGAGACAGCCTGTTTGCGGCTCAAGAATAAGTGGACAGCCTCTCATGGCATTCGATGACGAAAAGAAGCGCCCGGCCCGCAAGCCGGCCGGCGGCGCAGGCAAACGAGATTCCGCCACCGGTGGCAAAGGTGGCAAATCCTTTGGCAAGCCGGCAGGCAAAAGCTTTGGCAAGCCCGGCGAAGGCCGGAGCTTCTCCAAGGGTGCCGAAGGCGGCGCGGAGAAGCGTTTCGGCAAGCCGGCCGGCAAGAGCTTTGCGAAAAGCGACGAGGCTGGCGGCGAAAAGCGCTTCGGCAAATCCGAAGGCCGCTCCTTCGACAAGCCGAAATATGACAAGCCGGCAGGAAAGCCGTTTGGCAAGCCGGGCGGCAAGCCCGCCTTCAAGTCGGACCGCCCGAAGTCGGACGGCAAGTTTGCGGCACCCAAGCCGGCCACCGAAACCGCAGGTCTCGAACCCGAGCGCATTTCCAAGCTGCTCGCCCGCGCGGGCGTGGCCTCGCGCCGCGATGTCGAGCGGATGATCATGGAAGGCCGCATTCGCCTCAATGGCGAAGTGCTGACCGCACCGGCCGTCAACGCCACCTATGCCGACAATATCGAAGTCGATGGCGAGCGCATCCGGGGTCCCGAGCGCACACGCCTCTGGCTCTATCACAAGCCGGCCGGCCTCGTGACCACCAATGCCGATCCGGAAGGCCGCCCGACCGTCTTCGACAACCTGCCCGAAGGCCTGCCGCGCGTCATGTCGATCGGCCGCCTCGACATCAACACCGAAGGCCTGCTGTTGCTGACCAATGACGGCGGTCTTGCCCGCGTGCTCGAACTGCCCTCGACCGGCTGGCTCCGCCGCTATCGCGTCCGCGCCCATGGCTCGGTCGATCAGGCCAAGCTCGACCAGCTGAAGGACGGCATTGCCGTTGACGGCGTGCTCTATGGCGGCATCGATGCGATCCTCGACCGCGAGCAGGGCCACAATGCCTGGATCACCATGGGTCTGCGCGAAGGCAAGAACCGCGAGATCAAGAACGTGCTCGGCGCCATCGGCCTCGACGTGAACCGCCTGATCCGCATTTCCTATGGCCCCTTCCAGCTCGGCAATCTGCCGGAAGGCCAGGTCATGGAAATCAAGGGCCGTATGTTGCGCGACCAGCTGGGTCCGCGCCTCATCGAAGAGGCCAAGGCCAATTTCGACGCGCCGATCTTCGATCATAGCGGCGCGCTCGTGGTAGACGAGGATGACGCCCGTCCGGCAGCCCGCAAGCCGCGCGACCAGCAGGATCGTGCGGCGCGTGGCGATCGGGCCGAATGGAGCGATCGCGGTGATCGCGGCGACCGCCCCCAGCGTGACCGTTCCTTCGGCGACAAGCCCTTTGGCGCCAAGCCGGCGCGCAGCGGCGACCGCAAGACTGGCGACCGCGAGGAGCGCTCGGACAAGAAAATCCCGCCGCGCAATACCCGCAACGCCAATGTCTGGATGGCGCCCGGCGCCCGTCCGCTCGGCGAAAAGGAAGCCGCCAAGGTTGCCAAGGTGACCGCCAAGCGTGGCCCGCGTCCGGAAGCTCGCAAGCCCGAAGCCACGGTCTCCGATCGCGTCGTCCGCCCGACCGTTCTCAAGGTTCGTGACGAGGAAGGCCAGTGGATCCGCGCCACCGGCGATGCCGACAAGAAGCGCGAAGGCGACCGTGACCGCAAACGTGGCTTCGGCGACCGTCCCCGCGACGACCGTCGTGATGACCGGCCCCGCGAAGATCGCCCCCGCGGCGAACGCTCCTTCGGTGATCGACCCTTTGGCGATCGTCCTCCCCGCGAAGGCGGACGCGATGCGGCCCGCCCGGCCCGTTCCTTCTCCGGAAAGCCGCGTTCCGACCGCGATTCCGCTGACCGTCCCTTCGGTGACAAGCCCAGAGGCAAGTCGTTTGGCAAGCCCTCGGGTGACAAGCCATTTGGCGCGCGCGGCGGCAAGCCGGGCGGCGGCAAGGGCTTTGACGGAAAGCCAGGTGGTGGAAAGCCCGGCGGCGGCAAGGGGTTCGGCGGCAAGCCTTCGGGTGGCCGCACTGGCGGCCCGCGCGGCGGCAAGCCCAAGGGTTAACCGATGCGCATCGTCGGCGGTGAATTTCGCGGCCGAGCCCTGGCCGCGCCGAAATCCAACGATATCCGCCCGACCACGGACCGGACGCGCGAGAGCCTGTTCAACATCCTCGCGCACAGCTACCCGGAAGCGCTCGACAAGACCCGGATCATCGAGCTTTTTGCCGGCACCGGCGCGGTGGGACTGGAGGCGATCTCGCGCGGTTGCCAGCAGGGCCTCTTCGTCGAGACCAGCGTCGAGGGCAGGGGACTGCTCCGCCAGAACATCGAGACGCTGGGGCTTCAGTCCCGCGCCCGCATCTTCCGCCGCGACGCCACCGATCTCGGTGTGGTCGGCACGATGGAGCCCTTTCATATTCTCTTCGCAGATCCGCCGTATGGAAAGGGTTTGGGCGAAAAGGCGATTGCAGCTGCTATTCATGGCGGCTGGCTGGTTCCCGGTGCGCTGGTCATTCTGGAAGAACGAGCCGATGTCGCGCCCGTGATCCCGCAGGGCCTGACGTTTATCGAAGAGCGCGCCTTCGGAGATACGAAGATGCACTTTTATCGTTTCGGCGCGTGATGGCTGACAAGAGCAAGAAGAAAAAGAAGAAGAAAGACAAGGACCGCGAAAAGGTCGCCCCGCAGACCTCGCCGACCATTGCGCTGGCGCTGGGCGGCGGCGGCGCACGCGGCATTGCCCATATCCCAGTTCTCGAAGCGCTGGACGAATTGGGCCTGACGCCGGTCGCCATCAACGGCTCATCGATCGGCGCGCTGATGGGCGCGGGCCGCGCAGCGGGCATGACGGGCCGCGAAATTCGTGAATACACGCTTGCCACCGTGGGCAACCGCAACCAGGTGATCAACCGGCTCTGGAAGCTGCGTCCGGAAAACATGCGCAAGGGCTTCCGCTTCGGCCAGTTCAATCTGGAGCGCATCCTGCGCGCCTTCCTGCCCGATGCCATTCCGGAGGATTTCTGCCAGCTCGAAATCCCGCTGCAGGTCACGGTGACGGATTATTACGGCCAGTGCGGCCTGCTGGTGGGTGAAGGAGATCTCTTCCCGGCGCTCGCGGCCTCGGCAGCGATCCCGGCGCTTTTCATGCCGGTCACGATGGGTGGCCGCGTCATGATCGATGGCGGTGTCTTCGATCCGGTGCCTTACGAAAATCTCCTCGGCAAGGCCGACATCGTCATCGGCGTCGATGTCGTCGGCGCGCCGGAAGGTGATGGCGTGACCATCCCCAACCGGATCGACAGCCTGTTCGGCGCCTCGCAATTGATGATGCAGTCGCTGATCGCGACGAAGATGCGCAGCAACCCGCCGGACATCCTCTTGCGTCCGGAGGTCAACCGCTTTCGCGTGCTGGACTTCATGCGCGCCGGCGAAGTGCTGGAGGCGGCCAACGGCGTCAAGGACGAGGTGAAACGCCTGATCGATGCCGAGATAACCTTCCGCCAGAAGGCCTGATTCTCAGCGCGTTCAATCCTGTTCTTCGCGTTTACGCGGCTTGACCAGCGGTTCCGGACTGACGGGACGCTTGTAGTAAACAAGGTCGCGACCCGCCGCGATGCCTTCCGATGCCTGGAGCGCCAGACGCGCATAGTCGCGCTCGCGCGTTTCGTCCGCCAGTTCCACGGCCGTCGTCTCGTCGACGCCCAAGCCTTCCAGCGTTTTCGCGCCGAATTTCAGACCGCCCTCGAAGGTTTCGCGCTCGCCATAATCGATGCCGCGCGCCTGCAGCGAGAGAAGATGCACGCGGTCGTAGGCGCGCACAAAAAGCCGCGTCTGCGGAAATTCATCGAGCACGAGATCGACGATCCGGTCGGTGATCTCCATTTTCTGCGTGCACACAGCGACGATCTTCGCCCGCTCGACGCCCGCCGAGCGCAACACGTCCTTGCGGGTGCCGTCGCCAAAATAGATGCGGAAGCCGAAATTCGCGGCCTGACGGATACGGTCGGCGGAGTGATCAATGATTGTCACGTCGCGCCCACTGGCCAGAAGCACCTGCGCGGCCACCTGGCCGAAACGCGAGAAGCCGATGATCAAAACATCCGAGCCAGCGCCCTCGAAATCCTCGTCCAGCTCTTCCACAGGCCCATCCCTGAGCAGGAAGGTGACGAGTGCCACGCCGAGCGGCGTCGCGGCCATGGTCAGCGTCACGGTTGCGATCAACAGCGAGGCGGTCGAGGGAGGAAACAGGAAGGCTGCCGTGGCGGCGGAGAACAACACGAAGCCGAATTCGCCGCCCTGCTGCAAAAGACCACCGATCTTCACCGCGTCGTTATGCGATGAGCCGGTAATGCGACAGGCGACGTAGATCGTGAGCGCCTTGACGATCATGACGGTCGGAACCGCGATCAGAACCAGAATCCAGTTCTGCTCGATTACCTGCAGGTCGAGCGACATGCCGACGGCCATGAAGAAGAGGCCGAGCAGAATGCCGCGGAACGGCTCGATATCGGCTTCCAGTTCATGTCGGAACGTGGATTCCGACAGCATGACGCCGGCGAGGAAGGAGCCCATGGCCATGGAAAGCCCGGCAAGCTCGACCGTGACGGCCGCCGCCATCACGACGAAAAGGGCTGCCGCGATCATCGCCTCCCGCGCTCCGGTGCGGGCAATCACCTGGAAAAGCGGGTTGAGCAGATACCGCCCGGCCACCAGCACGGCGACGATCACGCCGATCGCTATGGCGAAGTTCTGCAGCCGGTCGGGGGCCGCCACATCGCCTTGCTGGCGGGCGAGCAACGGGATGAGCGCCAGCAGCGGCACGATGGCAAGATCCTGGAAGAGCAGCAGCGAAAAGGTCCGCTGGCCGTGCTTTGTGGAACGGTCGCCATTATCTTCCAGGATTTGCATCGCGAAGGCCGTGGAGGAAAGCGCCAGACCGAATCCGGCAATCAGCGCACCCTGCCAGTCGAGAAGACCGGTGACGATACAGATCGCCGTCAGCGCTCCGCCGCTCAAGCCGACCTGCAAAGTCCCGAGACCGAAAATATCCTTGCGCATCTGCCAGAGCCTGGAGGGCTTCAGTTCCAGCCCGATGACGAAGAGCAGGAAGACGACGCCGAGTTCGGCAACACCCAGGATATCCTCCGCCCCGCGGATCAGATGCATGACCGGCCCGATCACCACGCCGGCGGCCAGATAGCCGAGAACGGTTCCGAGGCCCAGCTTCTTGAAGATCGGCGAGGCGACGACGGCGCCTCCGAGCAGAATCAGTGCTTCCTCGAACAGACTATGGGCGTTCGTCATGGCATTCCTACATCGGACGGGTGTGAAACGGGGCGGAAAGATCGAATCGACATCAGGTGGGCTTGATGCATCTGGAAGGGAACAATAAATGGAGCTGAAAGAAAGGACAAATCATGTCATCGACGTCCGATTCGGAAAATCTCCTTTCCCGTGCCTCAGAGCTGATCGACCTCGCCCGCGCCGCCGGTGCCGACAAGGCCGATGCGGTGGTCATGCGCTCCCGATCCTCCTCCGTTTCCGTTCGCCTCGGCAAGGTCGAGGGCACGGAAAGTTCGGAGAGTGACGACTTCTCTCTGAGAGTCTTTGTCGGCCAGAAGGTTGCGACCGTCTCGGCCAATCCTGGCTTCGACCTGAAGGCGCTGGCTGAACGCGCCGTCGCCATGGCCAAGGTCTCGCCGGAAGACAAATTCGCCTGCCTGGCGGATGAAAAGGACCTCGCGCGCTCCTTCCCCGATCTCGATCTCTTTGATGCGACGGAAGTCAGCGCCGCTGGCCTGACTGAAAAGGCGCTCGCCGCCGAAGCGGCAGCGCTGGCGGTCAACGGTGTCAGCAACTCGGTCGGCGCCGGGGCGTCCGCAGGAATGGGCGGCCTGGTGCTCGCCACCTCGCATGGTTTTTCGGGCGCCTATCAGGCGAGCCGCTTCGGCTTTTCGGTGAGCGTCATTGCCGGCGAAGGCACAGGCATGGAGCGCGATTACGACTATTCGAGCGAGCTCTTCTATGGCGAACTGGAAGACCCGGCAGAGGTCGGCTGCCGCGCCGGCGAGCGAGCAGTCAAGCGCCTCAATCCGCGTCAGGTGCCGACCGCCAAGGGGCTCACGGTCATCTTCGATCCCCGCGTCTCGCGCGGCATCGCCGGCCATATTGCCGGCGCGATCAACGGCGCCTCCGTTGCCCGAAAGACTTCGTTCCTGCGCGACCGCATGGGCAAGCAGGTCCTGAAGGCCGGTCTCTCCGTCACCGACGATCCGCTGATAGTTCGCGGCTCCTCCTCGCGTCCCTTCGATGGCGAAGGTGTGACGGGCGAAAAGCTGACCATGATCGAGGACGGCGTGCTGCAGCACTGGTTCCTCTCCACCTCGACCGGCCGCGAACTCGGCCTGCCGACCAACGGGCGCGGCGTGCGCGGCGGTTCCAGCGTCACCCCGGCTTCGACCAATTTCGCACTTGAACCGGGCGAGATCGCGCCGGAAGATCTGATCCGCTCCATTGGCACGGGCTTCTATGTGACCGAAGTCATCGGCCAGGGTGTCAACATGATTACGGGCGAATACAGCCGTGGCGCCTCGGGCTTCTGGATCGAGAATGGCGAATTGACCTTCCCGGTTTCCGAAGTCACGATCGCCTCGAACCTGAAGGACATGTTCATGGCGCTCACACCGGCGAGCGACATCGACCGCAGCTACGGCACGGCCGCACCGACGATCGCCATCGAGAACATGACGCTGGCGGGCAAGTAAAAAGGGAAGAGACGGAGATGGCGGACAGCGGCGCGGGACAGTGGGACGACGACCTCGATCTGCTCGTCTCTGCCGCGACCGAAGCGGGCGAGGCTGCCATGGGCTATTTCCGCAACTCGCCTGAGACCTGGTGGAAGAACGAGGGCCGCTCGCCCGTCACGGCTGCCGACTACGCCGCCAACGATATCCTGATCGACCGACTGCGTCTCGCGCGCCCCTCCTATGGCTGGCTGTCCGAGGAAACAGAAGACGACGGCGCGCGGCTCGGCTTCGAGACGCTCTTCGTCATAGATCCGATCGACGGCACGCGCGCCTTCATGAATGGGCTTGCCACATGGTGCGTGAGCGCGGCCGTCGTCCATGGCGGCAGGCCGGTTGCCGGCGTTCTCGTGGCGCCTGCGCTCGGTGAAACCTTCACGGCTGCGCTGGACGGTGTGGCACTCAAGAACGGCTTTCCGCTTTCCGCCCGCGCGCCGTCGGATACCGTCGCAATAGCCGCTCCCGCCGAGGCATTTCGCCGCCTCAAGCCTGACTATCTCGCGCGGGCGCGTCGCGTCGAACATATTCCCTCGCTGGCCTACCGGCTTGCGATGATTGCCGATGGCCGCATCGATGCGACACTGGTCTATCCGCATTCTCACGACTGGGATCTGGCCGCTGCCGAACTCATTCTGGAACGTGCTGGCGGCCGGCTGTCCAGCCTCGATGGCGATCGCCTTGTCTACAACCGGCCGGTCGTCAGCCATCCGGCACTCTGCGCGGCGCATGAAACCGCGCTTGAAGGCTTAACGAGCGCTGCACAAGCCGCTTTCAGCCATTGACCTTTGCCGTCAAATTTAGCACACCGCTTTCTCGGAGGAACCTGCGCAACAGGACCAATCCAAGGAGACATCATGTCTGAAGAAACAGGCGGTAAACAGCTCCTTCATCTCGTCTTTGGCGGCGAATTGAAGGATCTCGGGGAAATGCAGTTCCGCAATCTCAAGGAACTCGATATTGTCGGCATATTTCCTGATTATCAGTCGGCGCTGACCGCATGGCGGGGCAAGGCGCAGTCGACGGTGGACAATGCGCACATGCGTTACTTCATTGTCCACATGCACCGGCTTCTCGATCCGAACCACAAGGACTGACGGGCGAAGCAGGCGCGTGAGCGCCTTGAATTCGACAAGGATTGCCGTTTATCGGCAGTCCTGAGGTGTCGCCTGCGGAGACCGATGGTCCGCAGGTCAGGCCCAAGACGGGAAGGACGAGGATGGCAAACACGATGGCGCGTTTCGCACTGTCTGCCTATAAATGGGCGGGCTTCGCGCTGTTTCCGCTTCTGACGCCCTATCTTGCACTGCGCTCTGCCAAGGGCAAGGAAGACGCAGCCCGTCGGCGCGAGCGCTTTGGCCATCCCGGTCGCGAGCGGCCTGCCGGCCCGCTCGTCTGGTTCCATGCCGCCAGCGTCGGCGAGACGACGGCGGTGATCCCGCTGATCCGCGAAGTGCGCAAGCGCGATATTCATGTCGTTCTGACGACGGGCACGGTGACATCGGCCAAGGTCGCCAGGGAGCGTCTGGATGAGAGCGTCATCCACCAGTTCGTTCCCCTCGACATCAAGCCGGCCGTCGGACGCTTCCTCGACTACTGGAAGCCTGACCTTGCCATCATCGCGGAGTCGGAGATCTGGCCGGTCACGCTGATGGAGCTGGGCGAGCGCCATATTCCACAAATTCTCGTCAACGGTCGCCTGTCCGATCGCTCCTTCGCCCGCTGGCGTCGCTATTCGGGGCTGGCGGAAGAGCTGTTCCGCAATCTGGCTCTGGTGATCGCGCAGTCGGATGCCGATGCAGCGAAATATACGCAGCTCGGCGCATTGCCCGTCACGGTATCGGGCAATCTCAAGGTCGACAATGACTCCCTGCCGTATGAGGCCGAGGCGCTTTCGCGATATAAGAGCCAGCTTGGCGGGCGCAGGACCTGGGCCGCCATCTCCACCTTCGAGAAGGAGGAAGCCGCAGCCGGTCGCGTGCACCAGCGTTTGAAGGCGGCCAATGGCCTGCTCACGATCATCGTCCCCCGCCATCCCGAACGCGCCGACGAGATCGAGAAGGAACTGAACGAGCAGGGCCTCAAGGTGGCCCGTCGCACCCGCAAGGACCCGATCACCCCCGACACGGATATCCTGCTCGGCGACACGATCGGCGAGATGGGCCTTTATCTGCGTCTGACCGAAATCGCCTTTGTCGGCCGCTCGCTCTATGCCGAGGGCGGACAGAACCCGATGGAACCGGCTGCGATCGGCTGCGCGGTTCTCTCCGGCGGCAATGTCCAGAATTTCCGCGACAGCTACCAGCGCCTTGCCGCCAATGGCAGCGCAAAGATCGTCCGCGACGAGGATATCCTCGCCAAGGGCGTGCATTACCTCATGAACAATGACGCGGTTCGGCGCACGATGATCGAAGCCGGCTTTGACACCGTTCAGGGCATGCGCGGGGCTCTGACCGCGACGATGAAGAACCTCGAGCCCTATATCAGCCCGCTCGCCATGAAGGCGCGGCTCGATCACAAGTGAGGTCAGGCAAGACATGGCCATCGCGGGTATTCTCTTCGACAAGGACGGAACGCTGATCGATTATTTCAAGAGCTGGTCGCCGGTGAACCGGAAGCTTGCGCTTCTCGCCGCCGAAGGTGACCAGGCTTTGGCGGACCATCTCCTGCGCTCGACCGGAATGGATCCCGAGACTGGCCATGTCGTGGCCGACAGTCTGCTGGCCGCCGGCAATACCGAAGAGATCGCGGAGGGGCTCGTGGCCGCAGGGTCCAGACTGTCCGCACGGCAACTGGTCGAGGACCTCGATTGGCTCTTCGCCGAAGCGGCCCGAAATGCGGTGCCGGTGACCGATCTGGCCGATTTCTTCGGCCGCTTGAAGGCGCGTGGCTTCAAACTCGGCGTTGCCTCAAGCGACAACGAGGAATCGATTCGCCGCACCGCAGATCGTTTCGGTTTCGCCGCTTACGTCGACTATATCGCCGGCTATGACAGTGGTTACGGCTGCAAGCCGGAGCCGGGCATGGTCTGGGGCTTCGCCGAGAAAGTCGGCCTGGAGCATGCGGAAATCCTGGTCGTCGGCGATAACAGCCACGACATGATGATGGGCCGAAATGCCGGCGCCGGCATGACGATCGGTGTGCTGACGGGCACGGGAACGCGCGACACGCTCGGGCCCCTTTCGGACTATTGCCTCAACGATATCACCGAAATCGAAACGATCATCTGAGCCGCGGACCTTGCCAATCGGCGGGAATCGCGGTTTTGGTGGGCTATCGGCAAACGCGGGGGGAGAAAGCGACCATGGTTTCCGAATCCCCGCCGTTCTGGTGGACGAAAATCGGTTGGCAGGCGGTGCTGCTTTCGCCCGCAAGCTTGATCTATGGTGCGATTGCCGGACGCAACATGCGCCGTGCGCGGCGCGCGCCGGTGGATTGCGCGGTCATCTGTGTGGGCAATTTCACGGTCGGCGGCGCGGGCAAGACGCCGACAGCCATCGCACTGGCAAAGACCGCCACGGCGCTCGGCCACAAGCCCGGCATCTTGAGCCGCGGCTATTCGGGGACTATCAGCAAGCCCACTGTCGTCGATCCGCACCATCATCGGGCGGTCGATGTCGGCGACGAGCCGCTGTTGCTCGCCCGCGCCGCCCTGACGGTGGTCGCCCGCAACAGGCTGGAAGGTGCGAAGAAGCTGATTGCCGAAGGCGCTGACCTCATCATCATGGATGACGGCTTCCAGAGCGCCCGCATCGCTATCGATTATGCGCTGGTCGTGGTGGATGGAAAGCGCGGCATCGGCAACGGTCTGGTCGTACCCTCTGGCCCGGTCCGTGCGCCGATCAGGGAACAGATGAACCACGTCACGACGCTGCTCGCCGTCTCGGGCGGCCCGGCAGCCGATCCGTTCATCCGCCGCATGGCCCGCGCCGGCAAGCAGGTGCTGGAAGCTGCAGTTATGCCGATGAACGGGGCGGATTTCGCCGGCAAACGCGTCTTTGCCTTCGCCGGCATTGCTGATCCGTCGAAATTCTACCAGAGCCTGGCCGATGTCGGGGCCGAGATCGTGGCCACCCGTTCTTTCCCCGATCATCATCATTTCGCCGAGGATGAAATCCGCTCACTCGTTCAAGATGCCGAACGCGATGGCTTGATGCTGGTGACGACAGCCAAGGACAGGGTTCGCCTGTCCGGTCACCACCGCGCTTCGGACGCGCTGATGGAGCGGCTGCATGTTCTCGATGTCGAAATGAAATTCGACGATCCGGGCGCACCCGGTCTCATTGTCGATCAGGCCTTTGCCAACTTCCGCAAGCGCAAATTCGCCGTCAGGAAACCGAAATAGATATCAACGATGCTGGTTGGGAAGCGCGCCGGCGCGCTTTTCCGCTTCCAGCGATGAAGCCGCATCGCAATAGGCTTCCTGGCGGGCGACGCTCCAGTACTTCATCTCGTCGATCGGGATATGCTTGCCCGTGATCGCGCAGATCACATAGGAGCCGGGCGAAAGGATCTGGAAATCCCCGTCCAGAAAACGAATCCGCGCCTCGCGCCCACCGGGTCCTTCAAAGCGGTTCATCCGTTGTCTCCTGAAAAGTTTCGCCAATGTGCTTCGCCCACGCATTGATCCGCCATACCAGACTTGGCGGAAACGGACAATCGGGATGGTCCTCGCCCGGGCTTAGCTTCGCCCGAACAGCCGTTCGATGTCGGCAAGCTTCAACTCTATATAGGTGGGCCGGCCGTGATTGCACTGGCCGGAGCCTGGCGTCGCCTCCATCTGGCGCAGCAGCGCATTCATCTCCTCCGGCCTCAGCCGCCGGCCAGAGCGCACGGAACCATGGCAGGACATCGTGGCCGCCAGATGATCGAGCCGCGAGGCGAGCGTGTCCGCCGTATCCCATTCCGCGATCTCGTCCGCCAGCTGCCGGATCAATCCGCTCGCATCGATCTCGCCGAGCATGGCAGGCGTTTCGCGCACGGCAATCGCACCGGGACCGAAGCGCTCATAGGCGAGGCCAAACTGGTCGAGGCTTGTCGCATGGTCCATCAACCGGTCGCAATCCTCTTCCGGCAGATCGACGATTTCCGGGATCAGCAGCGCCTGCGACGGGATGCGCCGCGAGCGCATGGCCTCGCGCATCGCCTCGAAGACCAGCCGTTCATGCGCCGCATGCTGGTCCACGATGACGAGGCCGTCTTCGGTCTGGGCGACGATATAATTCTCATGCACCTGTGCCCGCGCCGCTCCGAGATGAAAGCCCGCAGCCGTCGGCACGGCCTGAGGGGCGGGGGCCGGTTGGCTCTCCACCGTCTCGGCGCGGGCGGAGGGCGTGGCAAAGGCCTCGAACCCTGCCTGCAGCGCCTCGGCAAATCCTGTGGCACGGTCCTCGCGCAAGGGGCGGAACGGCGAGGACTGCGGCGTCCAGCCGGCGTTCGGCGCACGGTAGGCCGCGGCTCCGCTGCCAAAGCTGTTGGTGTTTCCGGCCGGACGGAAGGCCTGCATCATCGCCGACGCACCGGTGGTCGAGGCTCGCGCCCCGTCACGCTGCAGCGCCTCGCGGATTGCGCCGATGAGCAGTCCGCGCACGAGGCCCGGATCGCGGAAGCGCACGTCCGACTTGGCTGGATGCACGTTCACGTCCACCAGCGCCGGATCGAGCGTCAGCCAGAGAACCGCCACCGGATGCCGGCCCGAAGGCACGGTCTCAGCGTAGGCCGCGCGCAGAGCCGAAAGCAATTGACGGTCCTGCACGGGACGGCCGTTGACGAAGAGATATTGATGCGCGCTGTTGCCCCGGTTGAAGGTCGGCAGGCCTGCAAAGCCGGAAAGCGCGACATCCTCCCGCTCCGCATCGATCTCGATGGCATTGTCCTTGAACTCGCGGCCCAGCACCTGCGCGATACGCGTCAGCCGGTCGTCGCCGGCGCCGGCGAATTCGAGTGTCGTGCGATCCTGGCCCGACAGCGTGAAACGGATAGCCGGAAAGGCGATCGCCATCCGCTTGACGACTTCTGTGACCGCAGCAGCCTCGGCCTTCTCCGTCTTGAGGAATTTCAGTCGAGCCGGCGTGGCAAAGAAGAGGTCGCGAACCTCCACTACAGTTCCCTTGTTCGCGCCCGCCGGACGCACCGGCTCCACCTTGCCGCCGGTGATGCGGATTTCGGAGCCAGCCTCGGCACCTTCGGTGCGGCTGGTAATCTGCACCCGCGCGACCGACCCGATGGAGGGCAGCGCCTCGCCGCGAAAGCCCAGCGTGCGAATGTCCTCAAGCCCGCTGTCGATCTTGGAGGTGCAATGGCGGCGCACGGCCAGCTCCAGATCGGCCGGTCCCATGCCGCAGCCATTGTCGATGATGCGCAAGAGGCTCTTGCCACCGCCAGCAGTCGCAATCTCGATTCGGCTGGCGCCGGCGTCGATTGCGTTCTCGATCAATTCCTTGGCCGCACTCGCGGGGCGCTCGATCACCTCGCCGGCGGCGATCTGGTTGATGAGCGTTTCGGGCAGTTGTCGGATGGCCATGGTGTCAGGGAATCGCCGGTCTGGTTGTCGGTCGCCTATGCTCATAGAGCATAATTCGTCGCGAGTGAAACCAGGATCGAAAAATCGTCCGGCGGGCCAGAAGGTGCAAAACTGCGGTAGTTCAGGATGCTCAAACACGAAACATGCGCAACATAATCGCTCGCAAAGTCAACTTATGGCCGCACTTATTAAGTCGTCCTTAAGGTGTTGCTGCCATCGTCCAACCCATTGGAATGAGCGCGTGTTTCCCCCTTAGGGTGGGTGTCTGTACTTCGTTGCCGGACGAGTACCTTTTGACCCCGCAACGAAAACGCTCCAATCTCACCCGGCATGATCCCAGAGAAAGTCAGTGAATGCCTGCGTGCAGGTTCAGAGGTCCTATATGGGTCATGTTGCGCCCATTGGCAGCGACATCGCAAAAGTCATGTTCGAGACGTGCACCGACGCGCTCGACACGGGCATTCTTGTCTTCTCGAAGAATGATCATATCCTGACCGCCAGCAGGAATGCCGGCTCGTTTTTCCCTGTCTCCGATGAATTCCTCAAGCCCGGAACAAGTCTTCGGGCCTTTCTGATCGCGCTCTTCGAAATCGGCGCTCCCGGCTCCGGGCAGGCGCCGTTCAGGCCCGGCGCCTCCCGGGACAAGTGGGTCTCCGAACGGATCGCGGCCATGTGGCAGGAGCGCGGCGAGCAGGAGACGCGCATCGGCCGCGATCGCGTTCTTGCGCTGACGACCCGGCGATTGGCCAGTGGCCTTGGTATTCTGATGGCGCGCGATATCTCCGCGCATCGAAAAATGGAGGAGCGCTGGAGAAGTGACCTCGAACGCGTCGTCATGACGGAAGAAATTCTCGATAACCTTCCATCCATGCTCTTCGTGGTCGATCGGAACCTGAAATATGTTGCCGCCAACAAGGCCTATGGCCGCTTTCACGGCGTTCCGTCCGAGAGTCTTCTCGATCGCCGGCTTGTCGACGTTGCCGATCCCGAGGACGGCCTGCGTCAGGAGGCTGAGATGCGCGAGGTCCTGGCTTCGGGAAAGGCCGTGGTCGGTCGCGAATGCGCAGAGATCGGCGGTGAGCAGGTCTTGCTCCTCACCCAGCGCTTTCGGCTCGGAAACCCCGGTAACTACTTTGTGGTCACCCTCATGCAGCAGGTTTCCCGAATCGAGGAGGGAAGTTTCGCCACCCCCGAGGAAGAGGGTGGGTCGAAGCACGCAGAGTTCGCGGCCGGCGACCTCATCGACGATATGGAGCCGCTGCCGGAACCGCTGAATACGGGCGCGAGCACGGTCATTCTGCTGAGCAGCGATGCACACTTCGGCAGGACGTTGAACGAAGCGCTGCATGCGTTTCGTTTTGACGCCTGCCATGCCGACAGCCTGCAGGAGGTGAGAGACATCGCCGACGCTGCGCGGGACGTGGGGATCGAGATCGATCTCATCATGGCCGACGATGCCGATGTCGAACCGGCCGAACTGGCGAACATCGGCGTCAAGGTTCTGCCGATCAGCCGCGCGCGACCAGTTCATTTCGCTGTTGCCGAGGCCGCCGCTGCCGTTACGCACCGGTCGCGGTCGGTATCGGTGGAAATCGATACGGATTACCTGCCGGAGTTTCCGGAGCCGGATCGAGTCCCGGAACTGCCCGGCTTCGATGTCGACCTGCTGGTTGTGGAGGACAATCCGGTCAACCAGGAAGTCTATGCACAGATCCTCGGTAGCCTCGGCATCAGCTATGAACTGGCGAAGGACGGTGCCGAAGCGCTGCGCCTTTGGGATATTCTGCGTCCATCGCTCGTGCTGATGGACCTGGAGCTTCCCGACATCAGCGGTTGCGAGGTGGCCCGGCAGATCCGTGACGCCGAAGACGCCATCGGGCAGCCGGTGTCCATAGTCGGCGTCATGCCGAAGCTTTCCCAGGAAAAGCACGAAAAATGCCTCGCATCGGGGATGGACGAAACCATCGTCAAGCCTCTTTCGGTCGAAACGATCGAGGCTCTCTACAAGCGCCACATGCTGGTGCTGCTCGACAAGCATGAAGAATTGGTCGCCGGCCGCTGACCATTGAGTGCCGAAACGTCACGCAACCGCGACACAATCAGCCGTTTAAGTTCGCGCCGCGATATGTGGTAAAGGCTGGCTATCCATTTCTTAATCAATTTGCCGCCAAATAATTCATATCAACGTTTTGGTCCAGCAGCGTGTCCGGGAGATGGAGGGGTGGTGAAATCTGCGAATGCAGAGTTTTTCCTGCAAGCAGAGCAGGCCACCGGTTTCACTGATCCCCTGACCGGGTTGGGAAACGGCAACCGTCTGCGCGAGAAGGTCACCCAGCTTGCCGCCGAACGCGCGGACGATCCCGCGCCTTTCACCATCGGCATCGCCAATCTGGATGGCTTCCGACCGATCAATGACCTCTTTGGTCGCGACGCCGGCGACGAAATCCTCTGCCAGGTTGCCCACCGGCTGAGCGCCTGCATGCCGAATGGCGCGGTCGTCACCCGACAGGGCAGCGACGAATTTGCCTTCGTGCTTCCGCTCGTCTTCGAACGCCATGGCGCCGAACGGATCGGTGCCATGTTCAAGGAAGTGCTCTCCGCCCCCTACGATCTCGGGGATCGCCACGTGCGGCTCTCCGCCTCCTTCGGCTTCGCGGTCTATCCCTTCGCGGGGGAGGATTTCCGCGATCTTCTCAAGAGCGCCGAGACGGCTCTCTATCGCTCCAAGCGCAAGGGAAGCGGACGCGTCACTGTCTATTCGAGCGAGATTGCCGACGAAATGCACCGCTCGACCCAGATCGAGCAGGCGCTTCGGAACGCCATTATTGCCGATGAAGTCGACGTGCATTTCCAGCCCATCGTCAATTTGTCGGGCGATGAGATCGTCGGCTTCGAGGCGCTCGCGCGCTGGACGGATGCCGATCTCGGATTCGTCTCGCCCGCCGTCTTCGTGCCCCTCGCTGAAGAGCGCGGATTCATCGATATCCTGACGGAAACGTTGCTGCGCAAGGCAGCGGCGGCGGCGGTCGCCTGGCCACACGACCTTTTCCTCTCCTTCAATCTTTCCTCGGCACAGTTGACGGACCTGCGCACAAGCCAGAACGTCATGTCGATCATCAACCGTGTCGGTCTGGACCCGCGCCGGCTTGAGCTTGAGATTACGGAAACCGCCGTGGTGGCCGATCCGGAAACTGCTTCCAAGATTATCGCCGACCTGCGGGCCGAAGGCATTCGCATCTCGCTCGACGATTTCGGAACCGGCCAGTCCAGTCTGGGTCGGCTGATGGATTTCAGCTTCGACAAGCTGAAGATCGATCGCGCCTTCGTTTCCCGCATCACCCAGGACCCGGCGGCCGAGCACATCATCAAGGCAATCGTCGCCATGTGCGAGGGGCTCGGCCTGGAGGTTGTGGCGGAAGGCGTCGAGGATTTTACCGAGGCGCTGAAGCTCAAGGCGCTGGGCTGCGGCATGGCGCAGGGCTATTTCTACGGCAAGCCCATGGATCGCAACGCGGTCAAGACATTCCTCGCCGAGAAATACGTGGACTTCACCGGCCATTACGGTCGCAACTGAACATTCGAAGAAGCCAGAGACAAAAAAGCCCGGCGCAAACGCCGGGCTTAGATGTTTCGCACGTCCACAGCCTGCCTCATGAATGGGGCTTGCCGGTTGGCGAAGTGTGCTGCAGTTCTTCATTGATGGCGTCCTGGTGATAGGACGAACTGCAGTCCACGTAATTCTTGAAGCGTTCGATATCCTGATTGCCTACGCCGCCTCGCTGAGCAAGGCGCGGAGACAACGGGAACATGTAGATCGTCGCAGACTGGCGATGATGATCCGTATGCATTGTTTCGCCTTTCACGGTTCGGTTGTGGGAACTACCCAATCTATGCCGTGAATATAATCGATCTCTCAACCGATTGCACATGAAATATCCGAAAAATGCAAAAAAAGTAATCTTTTGCATAAATTTTGAGCACAAGACGGGAATAACAATGCTTTTAAATCCGTTGGCGATTTTTTAATCGCGATTTTAGGCCGGTTTTGGCCCGCTGAAGGAGCGCGAATAAACCCTTGAGAATCATTCACTTCGCGGCTGCAGCACAAATTTCAGCCGCCTCAGGGCGCTCTGTTGCGCTGCAGAAATGCGAATTTTTGCGATGCTTGGTGCCTTGTCGCGAAGTTGGCACGGTCCATGCATCACCAGTGGCGGCCTGTGGCGGCGGCATGAAGCCGGAAGCCTGACCTGTAACGGTTTTAAAAAGACCGATCACATTTCAAGGATGAGAGAAACACAAATGACCAAGTTTAAGCTCGAGTATATCTGGCTCGATGGTTACAAGCCGGTTCCGAACCTGCGCGGCAAGACACAGATCAAGGAATTCGACGAGTTCCCGACGCTCGAACAGCTCCCGCTCTGGGGCTTCGATGGCTCCTCCACCCAGCAGGCTGAAGGTCACAGCTCCGACTGCGTTCTGAAGCCGGTCGCGATCTATCCGGATCCGGTCCGCACCAACGGCGCGCTCGTCATGTGCGAAGTCATGATGCCCGATGGCGTCACGCCGCATCCGTCGAATGCCCGCGCCACGATCCTCGACGACGAAGGCGCCTGGTTCGGCTTCGAACAGGAATATTTCTTCTACAAGGACGGTCGTCCGCTCGGCTTCCCGGAACAGGGCTACCCGGCTCCGCAGGGTCCGTACTACACCGGCGTTGGCTACAAGAACGTCGGCGACATCGCGCGCGAGATCGTGGAAGAACACCTCGACATCTGCCTCGAAGCCGGCATCAACCACGAAGGCATCAACGCCGAAGTGGCCAAGGGCCAGTGGGAATTCCAGATTTTCGGCAAGGGCTCCAAGCGCGCCGCCGACGAAATCTGGATGGCACGCTACCTGCTTGAGCGCGTTTGCGAAAAGTACGGCGTCGACGTCGAATACCATTGCAAGCCGCTCGGCGATACCGACTGGAACGGCTCGGGCATGCACTGCAACTTCTCCACCAAGTACATGCGCGAAGTTGGCGGCAAGGCCTATTTCGAAGCGCTCATGGCCCAGTTCGCCAAGAACTGGAAGGAGCACATCGACGTGTACGGTCCGGACAACGACAAGCGCCTGACCGGCAAGCACGAGACGGCTCCGTGGAACAAGTTCTCCTACGGCGTTGCTGACCGTGGCGCCTCGATCCGCGTTCCGCACTCCTTTGTCAAGAACGACTACCGCGGTTACCTGGAAGATCGTCGCCCGAACTCGCAAGGGGACCCCTACCAGATCGCTTCGCGCGTTCTCCAGACGATCGCCGAAGTTCCGCTGCCGGCTTCTGCTGCAGCCTGAGTTTTCAGCACCTTCTGATAATGAGGGGAATAATGCACCGGGGCAGGCAACTGCCCCGGTATTTTCTTGTCCCGCTCTTGTGCCGGCCAGGACGGAATTCATCATCCGGACGAATGATCGTGTCAGCGAAATTCGCTTAAACCGATGCGATGTTCGGGATAGGAAGTTCCTGTCGAATCGGGGGGTAAAGCCATGAGGCCGCGCGAAATTCTGCTGGCGCTTTTCGTCGTCGTCGCCTGGGGCGTGAACTTCGTCATCATCGAGATAGGGCTCGGCACCATGCCGCCGCTCCTTCTGGCAGCGCTTCGCTTCGCCGTCGCGGCGCTTCCGGCTGTTTTCATTCCGCGCCCGGCCGTGCCGTGGCCGCGTTTCATCTTCATCGGACTCGTGCTGTTCACCGGACAGTTCGCGCTGCTCTTCATCAGCATGAAGGTCGGCATGCCGGCGGGCCTTGCCTCCGTCGTCATCCAGTCCCAGGCGTTCCTGACCGGTCCGATCGCGGCCCTGGTCCTCGGGGAGAAGATCAGTCCCCGCCAAATAGGCGGTACGGTGATTGCTTTCCTGGGACTTGCGGCGATCGCGACGACGGCCGGCGGCGGAGGCGTGACGCTGATCGGCCTGCTTCTCTCGCTGGGGGCAGCCCTCTGCTGGGCCATTGGCAACGTGGCGCTGCGCGGCGCGGGGAAGGTCGACATGTTCGCCATGGTCACCTGGCTCAGCATCGTCCCGCCGCTGCCTCTGCTCGCGCTCTCCTTCCTCTTCGAGGGGCCGCAGGCGATCGAGACGGCGTTCCTTCACATGGGGTGGGCGGGCATCGGCGCCGTCGCTTACATTGCGATCGTCTCGACCAATATCGGTTACGGCATTTGGGCCTATCTGCTGAAGCTCTATCCGGCGGCTGAGGTCGCGCCCTTTTCGCTGCTGGTGCCCATTGTCGGCATCCTGTCGGCGGCGCTGCTGCTTGGCGAACAGTTCGGGGCTGTTCGCCTCGCCGGCATGGTGCTGGTCTTCGTCGGGCTGATCGTGGCCGTATTTCCCTTTGGCAGGTTCAGGGCGCGATTCCACCCGACATCCGGATGAACGTCAGGGAATGAGCACGAGGCTCCCGGTCGTCTTTCCCGCTTCCATATCCTCGTGCACCCTGTGCGCCTCCGCCAGAGGGTAGGTTGCGCCAATCGAGGCTGTGACACCCTGTGCCATCATCTCGAAGACTGCTGCCGCCGCCTTGGCGTAAGCCTCCGGGTCGGTGATAAAGGCAATGACACTCGGACGGGCCAGGGATGCGGATCGCGCACTCAGGGCGGAGACCGGAATCGGCGGGATCGGACCCGCTGGCTGGCCCACGCTTGCGACGATGCCGAAGGCGCGGATCGCCTGGAAATTCCGCGCAAGGCCTTCTCCACCGATGCCGTCCAGAATGAAATCGGCACCCTTGCCTCCGGTCAGCGCCTGAACTTCGGCCACATAGTCCGTGTCGCGGCCCACGATTACGTGGTCTGCGCCACAATCTCTGGAAATGTGAGCCTTTTCATCGCTGCTGACGGTCGTGATGACGGTTGCCCCCAGATGCTTCGACCAGCGGGTCAGATACTGCCCAAGTCCGCCGGCGCCGGCGTGAACGAGAATCGTCTGTCCGGCTGCCAGCTGGAAAACCCGGCTCGTCAGCATGGCAACCGTCAGCCCACGCAGCATCGAGCCGGCGGCAAGGTCGAACGAAACCGCCTCGGGCAGACGGATCGCACGCCATGCCGGCAGGAGCCGCGTGCTTGCATAGGCGCCCAGCGGTAGCCCGGCATAGGCCACGCGATCCCCCGGCGCGACATGGGTTACGCCCTCGCCAACCGCCTCGACGATGCCTGCCCCCTCGACGCCTGGCACGACCGGCAGGCCCGGAACGGGATAGGAACCCGTCCGGTGATAGATGTCGACGAAATTGACGCCGATCGCATGCTGCCGCAGACGGATTTCGCCGGGGCCGGGGTTCTTCGCCACGTTCGCGTTGACGGTCAGAACGTCGGCGGCCCCGTGCGCCCGGATTTCGATCTGGATATCCATGTCCATGTCCTCTTTCTCTGAGGCAACGCCCGGTACAGCGTCAATCTGCACCTCGCCGGGGGTTGCCTGTTGCTTCGAGATGGAATTTTTCACAGAATGTTCGGGGCGAAAATTCCCCATTTTTGCGCAGGGCCTGGGAGAAAATTAACATGGTAGATTGGCAGGACCTGCGCCATTTCCTGGCTCTGGCCTCGGCCGGCTCGCTTTCGGGAGCAGCCCGGGTCTTGCGGGTGGAACATGCCACCGTCGCCCGCCGCGTGGCGGCGCTGGAAGAGGCCATGGGCATGCGGCTCGTGGACAGGCGTGGGCGGCAATTGACCTTGACGGCGGAAGGCGAACGGGTGGCGAAAGTCGCCCTGCGCATGGAGGCCGAGACGGAAGCGCTGGCGCAAATCCGCAATTCCGCCGGCGGCGTCGAGGGCGAGGTGACGCTGAGCGTTCCGCCAAGTTATGCGGAGGCCCGCCTCATGCAGCCGCTTGCCAAGGTTCGCGCGGATCATCCGGGCCTCCGGCTGCGCATCATCGGTGAAACGCGCTACGCCTCGCTGGAGCGCCGCGAGGCCGATATCGCGATCCGTCTTCTGCGGCCGGAAAAGGGGGAGTTCACCGTCCGCCGCATCGACAGCTTTGCCTTGCGCCTCTACGCCAGCCCGGATTACCTGCGCGAGCGCGACAAAAGCGCCTGGGATTTTATCGCTTACGATGAAACCATGGACGCCGCGCCCCAGCAGCGCCTGTTGCGAGAACGGGCCGGTGCTGGCGGATATGCGATCCGCGCCAGCACGCTCGACATGCAGGCCACGCTTGCGCGTCTCGGCTGCGGCGTGGCGATGTTGCCGGATTTCCTGGCAGCCTCCGACGCGGGCCTCAGTGCTGCCGAACCGGATGGGGAGCCGTTTTATCGTGAGGTCTGGATGACTGTTCACTCCGACATCAAGGACGTCCCCTCCATCCGGGTCGTCCTCGACGCCTTGAGTGATCTCAGTCGACCCACTTGAAGTCAGGCTCGAACCGGCCGTTCACCTTGATCCCGAGATCGAAGGTAAAGCCAGCCTGCGGCTCGGCTGCAAGTCGGGCCTCATCCATGCCCTCTGAGGCGCTGGTGACCATCAGCCGGTCGGCATTCTGCCCGATAAAGGCGGGGCAGGAGGTCTGCGGTGTCGGCAGCTTGTAGATGCCGAGCTTGCGGCCCGAGGGATCGAACTGGTGGACGCTGCCGCCATCCCAATGCGCGCTCCAGACGTTGCCGTCCGCATCGCAGACCGCGCCATCGGCCGCTCCGCCTGCCTCGCGCTCATCAGAGAATACACGCGGCTCGCCGGCGGGCAGACCCGTCTTCGGATCGACGGCAACGCTCTTGATGACGTTTTCCATCGTGTCAACAAAATAGGCCGTTGCGCCATCAGGCGAGAAGCAGATGCTGTTGGGAATGGAAAGGCCGGAAAAGAGCTTCGTCACCTTTCGCCCCGCGACATGATAGATCGCGCCGGCGCCCTTGCGGCCTTCGCCGGTCTTCGTCATCGTGCCGAACCACAGTGCGCCGCTCTGGTGTACACGCCCGTCATTGGAGCGCATATGCGGCTGATCGGCCTCGATTTCGACCACCAACTCGGTCGCACCCGTCTCGCGATCGCGGATATAGATGCCGTTTTCCGAAACGAGCGCCTGGCGCTTGCCGTCGATGCGGGCCAGCACCGAGCACATGGCTGGAAGCGCATGGACCTGCTTCTTGCCTGTCGAAAGCTCCAGCGCATGCAGCTCCTTGTCGACGATGTTGAACCAGTACGCCGTGTCGGTCGCACGGTCGTAGGTCGGGCCTTCGCCGAGATGGAGATTGTTTTCATCGAGGGCACGGCCCCGGAATTCGTGCGTTTTCATGCTTTGTTGGCTCCGAAGACGGCATCGTAGGCGGCAATCGTGGCGCGGGCGCGCAACTGCACTTCCGCGACCTTCATGCCGGGCTTGTAGAGGCTGGAGCCAAGACCGAAGGCCTTGATCCCCACCTTTGCATATTCGCCGAAATTCTTGTCGGAGACGCCACCGACCGCGGCAATCATCAGGTCTGCGGGCAGGACGGCGCGGATGGCGTTGATCCCCTCCGGCCCCAGCACCGAAGCAGGGAAGAACTTGAGACCGGTTGCTCCCGCGCGGGCAGCAGCCAGGGCTTCGGTGGCGGTAAAGACCCCCGGCAGGGTAACCATGCCGAGATCCACGGCGCGCGTGAGCACAGGCACGTCCACGTTCGGGCTGACGAAAAGCCGGCCGCCGGCGTCGTGCAGCTGATTGACATCGCCAACCGACAAGATCGTCCCGGCACCGATCAGGGCCGAGGACGGGGCGAGCCGCGCGGCAATTTCGATCGAACGGAACGGCTCGGGCGAGTTCAGCGGAATTTCGATCGCTTCAAAGCCCTCATCGATCAGCGCGCCGACAATGTCCTGCGCCTCCTCGGGCTTCAGGCCGCGCAGGATGGCGACCACCGGATAGCGGATGGGTGGAAAGGGAACGGGGACGGGCATTTGCCTTCACTCCTTGGATTCAGAAGATAAGATATTCAGGACCAGATTTCGTCGGCGGCGGTGGTCAACCCCCGACGGACGGCGTCATCTGCATCAATGCTTTCAAAGGCGATCTCCACCGTCGTCAGTGCGCTCTCATACAATGCGCGCATGGCGCCGGAGGCCACAAGGCGAATCCTGTACCGGTTGTCGCTGCCGGTCGCGCCGCCGATTTCCGCACCGATCAGGGTGCCGGAGATATGAGCGAGCGCCGCAGCCGGGGTGGCGCCATTGAGAAGCTGTCCGGAGCGTGCGGCAAACAGCTGGCTGGTGACCCGGCCCGGCTGGGCGAATGCGGCCCGCACAGCGTCCCTGAAGGACGCGCTGTCGGCGCCTTCCGCGACCGTCTTGTCCGGTGCGGCCAGGATCGTGTGCTTGCTGATCGCGTCGTAAAGTTCGCCCGTCATGTAGGTGGAAAAGCCCTCGACGCGACCTTCATCGACTGTGACCCACTTGGAGTGCGTCCCGGGCATGCAGACCAGCGAACGCTCTGTCAGGGCGCTGGCGGCGCCAAGCAATTGCGTCTCCTCACCGCGCATCACATCCGGCCGCCCTGCCAGTCGCTGGCAAAGCCCGGGCAGGATGCGAATATCGCGCTTGACGCCAGGGGCCGCGATGGCACCCTTGCTGATCGCCGAAAGCTCGGCCGGTGTTTCGACATAGCCGGCCTCTGCCCAGCCGCCGCGGGCCCCCGCCATGCCGCAGATGAGGATGGGCTTGTCTGCCGGGGCTTTCGCGGCCTTCAGATGCCGGAGCAGCACATTGCCGAAGCCTTCCCGCGCCGCAAACAGCATGCCGTCGCCGCCGCGGCTTTCGGAAAGCACGTTGGCGTCCTTGTCGAGAACCCAGAGCCTAAAGGAAGAGGTCCCCCAATCGACAGCAATCAGGGCAGGGTCAGTCATCAAAAAACGCCTCCGTCAACGATGATCGATTGCGCCGTCATCGCAGCCGACTGCGACGAGGCAAGGAAAAGGCAGGGGCCCACCAGATCGACCGCCGCGAGCGGTCGCTTGAGACATTGCCGGCCTGCCACGAAATTGGCGATGCCTGCCTCGGTTAGCCATAATGTCTTTTGCCGCTCGGTCACCACCATGCCGGGCAGAACCGCGTTCACCCGAATGCCGGCGGGGCCGAAGTGTCCGGCGAGCACCTTGGTCAGTCCGATGATGCCGGCCTTGGCTGCGCCATAGGCCGGCAGGTCACCCATGTTGAGCAGATAGGCAATGGAGGAGAAGTTCACGACCGCCGCACCGGACGCCCGTTCAAGATAGGGCACGGCGGCCTGGGTGACGAACATCAGCGGCTTGAGATTGACGGACAGGCTCGCATCCCATTCCGCCTCGCTGATCGTTGCCGGATCATGGCGGTCGTCACGCGCGGCATTGTTGACAAGGATCTTGAGGCCCCCCAGTCGCTCGGCGGCCAGGCGGACCGCGGCCTGCGCCTCGTCGACACGCGACAGGTCGGCCTGAATGAAATGCGGAACATGGACCGCGTCGGAAAGGGCATGGGTCAGTTGTGCCCCGGCGGCGCCGTCGATATCGATGAAAGCGGTACGGGCGCCCTGGCGCGCAAAGCCCTGGACGAGGCTGGCACCGATGCCGCTGGCCCCTCCCGTCACAAGAACCTGCGCATCCCGCAAACAGGCGTATTGTACGCTGTCCGGTTGCATTCATCCTCCCCGGTCCGCATGCGTCTCAACAGAAAATCCGCTGCAGCCATTTTTCCATTATTTGGAACTAAGTTTGACTATTCGGAATAATCGGGCCTATCCTGTTTCACGTCAAGTCGTTTCAGAGGCAGGCACGGGGGTGAGTAACGTGGGCGCGAAAGAGACAGGAACCCTGGGCAAGGCGATCGCGGTCCTCGACCTTGTCGCCCGGTCGCCGTCGCCCATGCGCTTTTCGGACCTTCTCGCTGAAACGGGTGAGCCCCGGGGCACGCTGCATCGGCGCTTGAAGCATATGCTGGACGAGGGATTGCTGGAAATAGGTCGTGACGGTCGATACCGTCTGGGCTTGCGCCTCATGCATTTTGCCTCCCTGGCATGGGCGCGCAACGAAATCCGCATCATCGCCCGTCCGCATCTCGAGGCCTTACAGGAAAAGGTGGGCGAGACCGTGCACTTCGGTGTCCTGACCGGCGTCGAGATCGCCTATCTCGACAAGGTCGAGGCCAGGCAGAATGTCCGCATGCATTCGCATGTCGGCGCGGTGTCCCCCGCCTATTGCACCGGGATTGGAAAAGCGGCGCTCGCCATGCTGGATGATCAGGTTCTGGCCGGCTTGCTGCCAAACATAAGCTTCAGGCAATATACACCGACAACAGTAAGGGACAGTGATGAATTGCGCACCGCTTTGTTGAACGTTCGTCAGCAGGGTGTGGCCTATGATCTGGAGGAGCATGAACCCGGCATCTGTTGCATCGCCGTGGGAATTGCGGCCGGAGATAAGGCTTGCGGCATTTCCATTACCGCACCGGCGTATCGGGCAGACAGGCAGAGGCTTGATTCGTGGCGGGCCGACCTTGCCGAGGCGGCCAGGCGAATCGGGTTCGAATTGACTGCACGACTGGGTCCGTCGATACATTCCATCGAGTAGGACGCATGCCGATACAAGAGAATAACAACATAAAAGTGTAAGGCTTCACGAGGTCAGGTCACTTGGGATTGAACCCGGCGTTGAATTAGCTTGAGTCAAGTTCATGGTATGCTAATTCAGCAATTGAACGATTGACATCTTCTATCGTTTCGATGTCGATGAGCCTTCTGATTTGCTTAATGTTCATCGGCGCAGGTGATGGGCCTCGCGAAAGGTATTGTCTTGCGACAAACATTGTTTACAGAGCGAGATATCGCCGAATTGTGGAAGGCCGGGGCCAGCTTCGAGCTGGAATTTGCCGAGCTGCGGACACAGTTCGACGTATTTCGCGCTCTCAAGCGGGTTACGGCGGATTTCGGATGGCGTGCCTTCATGGTCATGAAGATGCCGCGCGACCTCGAAGATATCACGCTTTCAGCCCTTTCCATCATCTGCAGCTGGCCGGCCGAGCTGGTCAGCCGGTATGATGAAAATGGCTTCCTGAAGCGCAGTCCGATCCTGGCAAGGTTGAAGAAGTCGGTCACGCCTTTCCGTTTCGACATGTCGACAATCCCCGAGAGCGAGTTACAAGGACCGGTTGCCAAGGCCGTTGAGCTGTTCTCCAGTTTCAACATGATGCGCGGGGTCTATTTCCCCGTCCACGACGTGCTTGGCAACCGTGCCGCCGTCATGCTGTCGGGTGACCGCGAGCCTGCTGAGATCAACGAAATGCTGCAGTTGTCGATGGTTTCGACCCTGCTTTTCGAGCGTATCGCGCAGCTGCAACATGCTGATGAAAAGCCGGCGGAAGAGTTGAGCGAGCGGGAGGTCGAGTGCCTGATCCTGACCTCTGCCGGGCGCACGAGTGCCGAGATTTCGGATGTCCTTGGCGTTTCCGAACACTCGGTCAATCACTATCTCAACCGCGCCGCCAAGAAGCTGGGAACCTCAAACCGCACCCAGGCCGTGGCGAAGGCCTTGCGGATCGGATTGATCCGGTAAGATCGCCTGGTTGAGATTCGCAGTGGATATTGACCCGTCGCTTGGGGTAATGACATTGGTACGGTCGTGTGCGGCGCTTATAGAAGGCGCCGCAATCATCGGAAGGTGCCATGAGTTCAATCGACAGTCCGCTGAGAGTTTCCATTGTAGCACCTTGTTACAATGAGGAAGAGGTGATCGAGGAATTCGTCCGGCGCGCTTTGGGCGCCGGTCGCGCGGTTGCCGAGGGCAGCTTCGAACTGGTTCTGGTCGACGATGGTTCGCGCGATTCGACCTGGACCAAGATAGAGGCTCTCTCCCGCCAGAATCCCGAAATCGTCGGTGTTCGCCTGATGCGCAATCACGGCCACGAGCTGGCGTCGACTGCAGGCATCGCCTCTTCGCGCGGCGCGCGAATCCTTCTGATCGATGCCGATCTTCAGGACCCGCCCGAACTGCTTTCCGAAATGATGACGATGATGGATCGCGGCGCCGACGTCGTTTATGGCCAGCGCGGTATCCGCAAGGGCGAAAGCTGGATGAAGCTGACAACATCCGCCATCTTCTACCGCCTGCTGCGCTGGCTGGCGAGCGTCGATATTCCCTCCGATACCGGCGATTTCCGCCTGATGACGCGTCGGGTCGCGGAACTGCTGCTCTCCATGCCCGAACGTGACCGGTTCTTGCGCGGCATGATCAGCTGGATCGGTGGCCGGCAGGTGCCCATCATCTATGAGCGCGATGAACGCCATGCCGGCAAGACCAAATATTCCTATTCGAAGCTATTGCGATTGGCCCTTGATGCCATCACTGGCTTTTCCGCCCGCCCGCTGCGGATAGCGTCTTGGGCCGGCGTGCTCACGGCCGTGATCGCCCTGGGGCTGCTGATCTACACATTCTACAGTTTTGAAGCAGGCTGGGCGGTTACCGGCTGGTCCAGCACCATGGTCGCCATCACCGTTTTCAGCGCCGTGCAGCTGATCACGCTGGGCATCCTGGGAGAATATGTCGGGCGTCTTGTTCAACAGAGCAAGGGCCGGCCGCTTTTCATGGTTGATCGCGTGGTTCGCGACGGCGAGGATGTCTCGCCTTTCGATTGGTACGATCCGCGCACAGGCCGCAGCGCTCCCCCGAGAAGCAGGGACCCCTTCTTGCCGTGAGGCCCCGCCTGTCCTAAATGGAGCCGTGAAATGCGGCCCGTCGCCAGGACAGGCGCAAGCGATTGCAAGGAGAATGCGATGTCTGCAGAACTTTCAGCCCGGGTGCTCGACAAGCTGAAGACGCTGCAAATGCCGGGCGCAGGAAAGGACGTTGTCAGTCTTGGTCTTGTGTCAGACGTGTTCGTGTCGCAGGGCAAGGCCTATTTTTCTATTTCCGTACCCTCCGCGGCCGCCAGCAGCCTTGAGCCGCTGCGCGAGCAGGCTGCTGCCCTGGCCGCATCGGTTCCCGGCATCCAGGCCGCAACCGTCGTTCTGACCGCAGATCGCAAGGCCGGGGCACCGACGCCACCGCCTCAGGCGCCGCGGCCCGCACAGGCCCAGCCCCGCACCGTGGCCAAGCAGGCTATTCCCGGCATTGGGGCCATCGTCGCGGTTGCCTCCGGCAAGGGAGGGGTCGGAAAGTCGACCACGGCGGTGAACCTGGCGCTCGCCTTCCAGGCCAACGGCCTGCGCGCGGCCGTGTTGGACGCCGATATCTATGGCCCCTCGCTGCCGCGCCTCATGAAGATTTCCGGGAAGCCGCAGCAGATCGACGGTCGCCTGATCCGCCCGATGGAAAATTACGGCATGAAGGTCATGTCTATGGGCTTCCTGGTCGATGAAGGCACAGCGATGATCTGGCGTGGCCCGATGATCCAGTCGGCGCTTCTGCAGATGCTGCGCGAGGTTGCATGGGGCGACCTGGACGTCCTGATCATCGACATGCCACCCGGCACGGGCGATGTGCAGCTGACCCTTGCCCAACAGGCCGCGCTGGCGGGCGCCGTCATCGTTTCGACACCGCAGGACCTGGCGCTGATCGACGCGCGCAAGGCGGTGAACATGTTCAACAAGGTCGAGGTCCCGATTCTCGGCATAGTGGAGAACATGAGTCATTTCGTTTGTCCCAATTGCGGAACCACGCACGACATCTTCGGCCACGGCGGAGCGAAGGCCGAGGCGGACAAGATCGGCGCACCCTTCCTGGGCGAAATTCCGCTCGACATGGAAATCCGGCTCAACTCCGATGCCGGCACGCCCGTCGTGGTCAGCCATCCGGAAGGGCCCCATGCAAAGGCCTATCGCGAGATCGCGCGACGGGTTTGGGACGGTATCCAAAGCCAGGCGGCTCCGGCATTTCCGGACATCAGCTTCGAATGATGCAGGCGCAGGGCCGGCAAGCCAGCGACCCTTCGCCACAGGACTGCACCATTGAAAAGCCGGATTTTCGTCAAATTTCCGCTTGGAATCTTAACCGGCCTGTGGTTTGAATGCAGCGCAGCAGGGGTATTGCTAGAGCGTATGCGAGGCGCTCTCTTCCCCCGGCGTAATTGAAATGAACGTAAGGACAAATCCTTAGGACAGCGGACGCGGCTTTCGGGCCTGACGCAACACCGCACACGACGTTTCAAATTGGCAGGGACAATCCCGTTTCATGATCATGCTTTATCGCGCTGACGGCAGCGCACGGCCTCTTGCAGCCGCAGAGCCGATTGATGCCTGTCCGGACGATGTCGTCTGGATCGACCTTCATTGCCCCACGCGCGATGAAGAGTCGCTGGTCGAGCGCGTTCTCGGCATCGCCGTACCGACCCGCGACGAACTGAAGGACATCGAGCCTTCCAGCCGTCTCTATGCTGAAAACGGCGCCATTTACATGACCGCCTCGATCGTCTGGCGCGCCGATACCGAACAGCCCGAACTGGTGGATGTCGGTTTCGTGCTCGCTGCTGGGCGCCTTGTCACGGTGCGCTACGCGGAGCCGAAGTCGATCAGCCTCTTCATCGCAGCGTTTGCGCGCTGTGTCGATGGTCGCTGGTCGGGTCTGAAGGTTCTGTCGCGCCTCCTGGAGACGGTCAGCGACCGCAGCGCCGAGATCCTGGAGACGGCGGAACGCAAGGTCGACGAGATTTCACGCCGCGTCTTTGCATCCAACGCGGTGCAGGGCCAGCGTGGACGGGCCTTTCCCCAGTCCATCCTGTTCAATATCGGAGAGGAGCAGCGCCTTGTCGCCAAGACCCGCGACAGCCTTGCCTCGCTCTACCGGCTTCTGACATTCTTCTATGCCTTGCCCCTCCTGCAGGAGGACAAGGACATGCGTGAACTCTGCCGCACCATCACGCGCGATGTGCAATCGCTGTCAGAGCACGCCAACTTCGTATCCGGCAACATCACGTTTCTGCTCGATGCCTCTCTGGGTTTCATCAACCTCGAGCAGAACGCCATCATCAAGATATTTTCCATCGCCAGCGTCGTCTTCTTGCCGCCGACGCTTGCGGCCTCCATCTACGGCATGAATTTCAAGATCATGCCCGAGCTCGAATGGACCTTTGGTTATCCGTTCGCGTTGTGTGTGATGGTTGTATCGGCAGTCGTTCCATTTTTCTTTTTCCGCAGGAAAGGGTGGCTCTGAGTCTGACGGCTCGGAGCGCGAAGGTTCATCATGAGCAATTCGCTTGAAAATGAAAATCAGGGCCCCGCTGGCCTGAAAAGTCTGCTCACGCTGGCGCTCGGCTCGGTCGGCGTCGTGTATGGCGACATCGGCACCAGCCCGCTCTACGCCTTCAAGGAAGCGCTGCGCCCGGTTTCGATCGACGGCATCGATCGTGGTGAAGTCATCGGCATCATTTCGCTGATGCTGTGGACCCTGACGATTATCGTGACGCTGAAATACGTGCTGTTCCTGCTGCGCGCCGACAACGGCGGCGAAGGTGGCACGCTTTCGCTCCTGGCCTTGCTGATGAAGACGGCCAATGGTCACGCGGCCATTCTCTTCTTCATGGGGATCGCCGGGTCTGCACTTTTCCTCGGCGATTCCATGATCACGCCGGCGCTCTCGGTTCTTTCGGCAGTGGAGGGGCTTCAGCTGGTCACGCCTGAACTGAAGGAATTTGTTCTGCCCCTGTCGCTGACGATCCTGATTGTCCTGTTTCTGGTGCAATCGCGCGGGACGGGGGCCGTTTCGGCCTTCTTCGGCCCGATCACCGCGATCTGGTTCCTCGTCATGGGCGTGATCGGCATCGTTCACATCGCGGACGACCTGTCGATTTTTGCAGCATTGAACCCCTACCACGCCGCAACCTTCCTGATCCGCGAACAATGGCTCGGTATCGTCGTTCTCGGCGCCGTCTTCCTGACGGTCACGGGTGCGGAAGCGCTTTATGCCGACCTCGGCCATTTCGGCCGCCGGCCGATCCAGCTCGCCTGGTTCGCTCTCGTGTTCCCGGCGTTGATGCTCAACTATCTAGGCCAGGGCGCGTTCATTCTGAAACACCCGGAAGCGGCTGAAAATCCGTTCTTCCTGATGTTCCCGTCCTGGGCGCTGCTGCCCGCCGTCATCCTGGCGACGGCCGCGACCATTATCGCCAGCCAGGCGGTCATCACGGGGGCCTTCTCGCTGGTGCGACAGGCGATCCACCTGAATTTCCTGCCCCGCATGGAAATCCAGCACACATCCGAAACCCATACCGGTCAGATCTTCCTGCCGGGCGTGAACATCATCCTGATGATCGGCGTTGTGTTCCTGGTTCTCGGCTTCCGCAGCTCCGATGCGCTCGCAACGGCCTATGGGATCTCGGTGACGGGTGCGATGACCATCACCACGATCATGGCCTTCGAATTCGTGCGCAAGCAGTGGCACTGGAGCCTTCCTGCCGCCATTGCCGGCCTGCTTCCGCTGCTGCTTCTGGAACTCGTTTTCCTCGGCGCGAACCTCTTCAAGATCCATGATGGCGGCTACGTGCCGATCCTGATCGCCACGGGCATCGTGATCGTCATGTGGACCTGGCGTCGCGGCAGCCGGATTCTCGCCGAGAAGGCCAAGGCCAACAATATCCCGATCGACAAGTTCATCGAGATGGTAAGTCGCGAAAGCGAACACGCGCCGGTCACCGTGCCCGGCACCGCCATATTCCTGACGTCCGATCCGGGCTTCGCGCCGGCGACGCTTCTCCACAACATCAAGCACAACCACGTGCTGCACAAGCAGAACATCATCCTCTCCGTGCGCACGGCCAACAAACCGTATGTTCCGGATGACATTCGCTACTCGCTGTCACACCTGTCGGATCGCTTCACGAGCCTGGAGGTACGTTTCGGCTTCATGGAGATGCCCGACATCACGAAGACGCTGGGACGTATCCGCAAGGAGGGCATGAAATTCGAGATCATGTCCACCTCGTTCTATCTCGGCCGCCGGCAGCTCCTGGCCAGCCCGGATGGCGGAATGCCGCTGTGGCAGGACAAGCTCTTCATCGCGCTTGCCAATACCGCGACCCGACCCTCGGACTATTTCCGGCTTCCCTCGAACCGCGTCGTCGAACTGGGTTCACAGGTCGTCATCTGAGATCGCGGCCCCCGGTCGCCCGTCGCTGGCCCGGGGTGCCCGTCCGCCTCGCTGTGGCGTTAACCAAGTATCAAGGTTAATAATGCATTTTCAACTGCAATGAAGAAATGCAGTTTGGAGTTGCGTGCGTGCGTAGGAATGCGATTGCGCTTGGCGCCGGCGGCTTTGTGAACCGCAAGATGATGACGATTGCCGCCATGGGCCTCGCCGCCCATATGGCGTTTCCCACCGAAACGGGACGTTCGGACATTGCCGCCTATCTCGCCGGCCTCAACAGCGGTGGCGCCAATATGCTGCTCACCCGCTCGCCGGCAGGTTCGATCCAGCAGGCGAATGTCGTCTACACGGATCCCATGCAGACCGGCAGCATTGCCGGCAGCGCCGGTCTCTCCTTGCCGGACGGCACAAAGGTGGCGCTGAGCAACGAAGCCAAGGGCGGTGACGCGACGCCGGACGAAGCGCGCGTGACCCGGAACCTGAAGAAATCCCGTATTCTCGCCATCATTCCGGTGGCGCCACCAAAAGCATTCTCGGCCGGTTCGATCCTCGACCGGACGAGCTTCAATTTCAAACCGGTCAGCAAGCTCGATACGGAACTCGCCTTCGTGAAGCCGAAGATCACCGGCAAGGAACTGCAGATTGCCGGTACGTTCTATGTGAAGAAGGCGCCGCAGTCGGTGGATGACAGCGTGCCGACCGAGATCGCCGGATTGGTCAACAACAGGCGCGCCGACATACTTGCCACCGCCTATGCCAGTTCCGGGCCGGATTACGCCCGGGTTTCTCCCTTCGATTCGATTCTGAACCAGAATGCGGATGACGGTCGCTTCGTGCCGGAAATCGGGCCGAAGGATCATCCTTGGGCCGCCACGCCGCTGCCGGCGATCGTCTTCACCGCCGAGGAGCAGGACTGCCTGACGCGCGGCATCTATTTCGAGGCGCGTGGCGAGGAGGTCAAGGGCCAGGCCGCCGTGGCCCAGGTCATTCTCAATCGTGTGCGCAATCCCGCCTATCCGAAAACCATCTGCGGCGTGGTCTATCAGAACGAAGACTGGAAGAACCGCTGCCAGTTCTCCTTCGCCTGCGACAACTTTCTCGACCGAATCCTGAACCGCGACAGCTGGAAGATCGCCAAGGATGTCGCCATGGCGGTGACGGCCGGCAAGATATGGCTGCCGGAAGTCGGCTCGGCGACGCATTATCACGCCACCTATGTTCATCCCGCCTGGGCGCGCACGATGATCCGGGTCGCCCGCATCGGCGATCACATCTTCTACCGCACCCGTTATGGCGGTTGGAGTTGAGCTGAAAGCGGCTTTGCTGCGGCCTTTTGACCCCATCAGGGCGGCCGATTCCGTGCGACTTTCGTCTCAGATTTGCAACCTTTTGATTTTGCTGAAAAAACTCTTTAAGACTTCGTTGCCCGCCAGCCTTGACTAGACGGGTTCACAAAACTATGTTGCGCGCGAATTGAGGAACGGGCCATACTGGCGCCGCAAAGCTGCCGTGGGGCGCGACCGGAGAGGGTCGCTCCGCAATCGGACCGTGGAGGGGCGCTGGACATGGATGACGGGGAAGACGGTCTAGACAAGCGCTTGAACGATCTGGGCGAGCGCCTCGCAGAGCGAAAGACGGCCGCTGACAGGGCAGGGGACAAGGCCAGGGGCGCAGACAAAAGCGCATATTCCCAGGCCATCAAGGTTTCCAGCGAGTTCATTGCGGGCGTCATCGCGGGCGCGCTGATCGGTTATCTTGTCGATACGCTGGCCGGAACCGGGCCGTGGGGGTTGATCATCTTCCTCCTTCTCGGGTTCTGCGCGGCGGTGCTGAATGTGATGCGCGCGCTCGGCGTGGTGGCAACGCCACAGCCTCGGAAGCGCGGCGACGGGAAATGAACTGTCCGGGCCTGAGGCTCGTGGCATGATGATGGAAAGACGCTGGTCCGCAAGGGTCGCGACAGAACGAAAGAGACTTGACTGTGTCTGCAGCTGACAAGGTTGATCCGATCCACCAGTTCCACCTCAAGGAACTCGTTCACATCGAATTTGGCGGGTTGAACCTCTCGTTCACCAACTCCTCGCTCTTCATGGCGCTGACCGTCATCGCGGCGGCTGGCTTCCTCTATTTCACGACATCGAGCCGCGCCCTGGTTCCGGGCCGTGCGCAGTCTGTCGCTGAAATGAGCTATGAATTTGTCGCCAACATGCTGCGTGATGGCGCGGGCAGCCACGGGATGAAGTTCTTCCCGCTGGTCTTCTCGCTTTTCATGTTCGTACTGTTCGCCAATCTCTTCGGCATGGTACCTTACTTCTTCACGGTCACCAGCCACATCATCGTTACTTTTGCCCTGGCCATTCTGGTGATCGGGCTGGTCGTGGTTTACGGTCTGTACAAGCACGGCTTCCACTTCTTCAACCTGTTCGTCCCGAGCGGTGTTCCGGGCGTGCTTCTGCCGCTCGTCGTCGCCATCGAGGTCATCTCGTTCCTGTCCCGCCCGATCAGCCTTTCGGTTCGTCTTTTCGCCAACATGCTGGCCGGACACATTACGCTGAAGGTGTTTGCGGGCTTCGTCTTCTCGCTCGGTTCGCTCGGCGCCATCGGCGTCGCCGGCGCTGTCCTGCCGCTGTTGATGGCAGTCGCGCTGACCGGTCTCGAATTCCTTGTCGCGTTCCTCCAGGCCTACGTCTTCGCGGTACTGACCTGCATGTACCTCAACGACGCCCTGCATCCGGGACACTAAGGAAAACAAGGAAAAAAACGTTGACGCCAAATCGGCGTCAGTCTAAAGCCGCAACAAAACTATTTCCAAGGAGTAGAAAATGGATCCTCAAGCAGCAAAGTACATCGGCGCTGGTATCGCTTGCCTCGGCATGGGCGGCGCTGGCATCGGCCTCGGCACCATCTTCGGTAACTACCTCGCTGGCGCACTGCGCAACCCGTCGGCTGCTGACGGCCAGTTCGGCCGCCTGATCTTCGGCTTCGCCGTTACGGAAGCTCTGGGCATCTTCTCGCTGCTCGTAGCACTGCTCGCCCTGTTCGGCTGATACCTCTTCGATCCAAAGAGGGCCACGGGCTTCGCGCGGCGAACATCGTGGCCCTTTTTTCATGACGTATCCGCACCTGGAGGTGACAATGTTCGTGACATCGGCTTTTGCCGCGTCAACGGAAGCTGCAGCGCAGGACGCGCACACTGCCGGAACGGAAGTTCCCGCGGAGGCAGCCGGCCACGAAGGCGGTTTCCCGCCGTTCAACCCGTACTATTTCGGCTCCCAGATCCTCTGGCTGGCGATTACGTTCGGGATTTTCTACCTGATCATTTCCCGCGCGGTTGCGCCTCGCATCGGTGCGATCCTCGAAGATCGTCAGGACCGGATTGCGCGCGACCTCGACGAAGCGTCGCGCATGAAGGCTGAATCGGATGCAGCGGTTGCTGCCTTCGAAAAGGAACTCGCCGACGCCCGCGCCAAGGCCGGCAGCATTGCCGCCGAAGCCGCCGCCGCCGTCAAGGCCGAGGCCGAGAAGGAACGCGCTGCTGTTGAGGCAAGCCTTTCCGAGAAACTCGCCGCTGCTGAAAAGCATATTGCATCGATCAAGTCTGCGGCGCTCGCAGAGGTCGGTTCGATTGCCGAAGAAACCGTAACCGAAATCGTCCGTCAGGTCGTTGGCGTTGAGCTGACGAGTGCGGAAGCCGCTGCCGCCGTCAAGTCGGCCGCAGGCAACTGAGGAGGGTTCTTCGATGAACGCAACAGATTGGGCAACACTCTGGGCCTTCGTTTCGCTGCTTCTGTTCCTCGCGCTGGTGATCTATCTCAAGGTTCCGGGCACGATCGGCAAGGCACTCGACAAGCGGGCCGACGACATCAAGGCACATCTGGCTGAAGCCGCTCGTCTTCGCGATGAGGCTCAGGCGCTGCTGGCTGAGTATCAGCGCAAGCGCAAGGAAGCCGAAGCTGAAGCCGAGCACATCGTTGCCAGCGCCAAGCGCGAGGCTGCTGCTCTCGCAGAAGATGCCAAGCGCAAGACGGAAGATTACGTCGCGCGCCGCAATCAGCTGTCCGAGCAAAAGATCAAGCAGGCGGAAGCTGATGCCATCAGCGCCGTTCGCTCCGCCGCCGTAGACATCGCTATCGCGGCCGCTCAGAAGGTCGCTGCCGAAAAGGCAAGCGGCGCCACAGGCGACGCGCTCTTCCAGAACGCCATCGAGCAGGTTCGCACGCGTCTGAACTGATTTTTTGGTTCAAATGAATAAGGAGAGGCCGGCCTAGCGCCGGCCTTTCTGCGTTCGGGTCTAGGGACGCCATGGCAGCGGTGGCTACTCTTTACGGCGGTAACTTCGGGTAGGATGGTCACTCTCGCTGGCGTTGACTGGAGGGCTGGTGTGCTTGTCCAAGCATTGGAGGCAAGCGCCAGCGCGGCGCCGGCAACTGCCCGCGAGCGATACGGAAAGACGCTTCGTCCCGCTTGACCCGGACTCTCGGCTTGACCTGGATCTTGTCAGGCGCCGCCGTCATCCTGCCTCAGCGGCCGAAAGCTCATGCGATGCAGCATGCACCCGCCAACCTTCGTGATGGCATCGCGATGTTCGCTCGTCGCATAGCCGGCATGGCGCTCGAAGCCATAGGCGGGAAAAACAAGTCCTGCCCGCGCCATCATGCGGTCACGGGTGACCTTAGCCACGATGGATGCGGCGGCAATGGAGAGCGACCGTGCGTCGCCCTTCACGACTGCCTTGCCGCGGCAATGCAGGTCGGGCGGGACGTCACGCCCATCGATCAGGGCGAAATCCGGCCTCAGGGTCAGAAGCAGAAGTGCACGCCGCATGGCATCCAGGCTGGCCTTGCGGATATCAATCCGGTCGATCGTCGGGGCGCTCGACGAGGCAATGGCAACCGTGGCGGTTGCCATGATCTCTTCATACAGATGCTCTCGCTGAGCAATGCTCAGCTGCTTGGAATCGTTGAGCCCCTTGGGCGTGTGCCTGTCGTGGAAGAGCACGGCTGCCGCGACCACCGGTCCGGCCAGCGGGCCACGTCCGGCCTCGTCCGCGCCGGCAATCAGCTGGAAGCCTTCCCGCCGCGCCATGTCCTCGAAGGCGAAATCGGGACCCTCAGGAAGGGCGAAAAGAGTGGGGGAATCGGCGGGCAGGCGTTTGATCATGCGGCGATTTTGGCATGCCGCGCCGATTCCCCGCAAGTCCCGGCGGAGAGGCGGTCCGCCGGGTGGTTGTCGCGATCCGGGGTCTGATCGCGACGACTGGAGAGGCAGCAATGCCGGCACCCTGCGAGACCGATCTCGCGCCGACGATTGCGTATGGGTTAGAGAAGAGACAACTGCACTCCCGAGCCGGATGGCGGTACGAAAAGGTCGTCGCGAAGCGGAAGACGTTGCTGGTCGAGACCGAGCCGCTTGCAGGCCATCTGGAACCGGCGATGGATCTGCCAGGCATAGGGCCCGGCCCCCTTCATCCGCTTTCCGAATTCCGCATCATAATCCTTGCCGTCGCGCATGGAGCGGATCAGCGACATGACATGGCGATAGCGATCCGGATAGTTGCGCAGGAGCCAGTCGCGAAACAGGGGACTGACCTCGAACGGCAGACGCAGGAGAACGTAGTTGGCCTCGCGCGCGCCTGCTGCCTTCACACTGTCGAGCACCCGCTCAATCTCATGGTCGGTCAGCCCGGGAATGATCGGCGCCATCATGGCGCCAACGGGAATCCCCGCGTCCGAAAGTTCCCTGATCGCCTCCAGCCTCTTGGCCGGCGTGGCCGCCCGAGGTTCCATGGTGCGCGCCAGAGCCCGGTCCAGTGTGGTGACGGACAGAGCGACTTTCGCGAGACCTTCCTTCGCCATGCGGCCGAGAATATCGATATCGCGGGTCACCAGCGCCGATTTGGTAACGATCGTCACCGGATGATGTGCGGCCTCCAGCACTTCGAGAACCTGGCGCATGATCCGCCATTCCTTCTCGATCGGCTGATAAGGATCGGTATTGGTGCCGATGGCGATCGGGCGCGGCTTGTAGCCGGGCTTTGAAAGTTCGCGTTCCAGAAGCTTCGCGATGTCCGGCTTGGCAAAGAGCTTCGCCTCGAAATCAAGCCCCGCAGACAGACCCATGTAGGAATGCGACGGGCGCGCGAAGCAATAGATGCAGCCATGCTCGCACCCGCGATACGGGTTGACCGAGCGATCAAAGGGAATGTCCGGCGACTCGTTGCGCGTCAGCGCCGTGCGCGGCTTTTCCACCTGAACCTCTGTCTTGAAGGGCGGCAGCTCCTCGGGAATGTCCCAGCCGTCGTCGGTCCGTGTCCGCTCCAGCGACTCGAACCGACCGGCCATGTTAAGGGCCGACGCGCGGCCACGCCGACGGTTGAGGTCGATACGTGCTCCCGACGCCGTCGCCAGCGCTTCAGCCACGTCTGCCCTGTGCGAAGGCGCAAACGCGCCCTCGGCAAAATCCGTTCGAATTGCCATCGAAAGCTCCTTGGCGAAGAGACTCAATCGCCGTTTCAATGACTATATTCCTATCGCGAAAAAGAGAACAAGACAAGAACAAACTTGCGAACAGGTGCCGTGACAGAATTGTGGCATTTGATGCTGCAATGCGTTAAATCGATTTCATGCTGACAATCATCATGGAATGCAGAGATCAGGAGACAGAGGCTGCGCATACGCTGAATGCGCTGGTGTCGGGTGCTGTCGAAGGCCTGGTGTCTGATGTTCTCATTCTCGATCGGGGATCGAGCGATGGAATTCAGAAGCTCGCTGAAGCTGCTGGCTGCCGCTATTACGAGGATTGGGACATGAGGGATGTCCTGGAAGCCGCGCGTGGCGACTGGCTTTTCCTCATCGAGCCCGGTGCTCGGCCGCAGCCAGGCTGGATCGAGGAAATCTTCGAATATGCCTCGGTGACCCGCGACCCCGCCCGCTTTGCCGATTCACGCACCTTCAAGAAGCCCTTGCTCAAGCGGATCGGCCGCAAGCGCCGCGCCTTGGAGAATGGTGTCATCCTGACCAAGCGTCAGGCCATGGCCATAGTCGGTCGCGGCTTCAATCTGGAGAAGCTGGCGGCGGGATTGAAGAAGCGCGTGTTACGCTCCGAGATCATTCCCGCCTGGGTCACCGCGCGCGAAACCACGCTCGCGGACTGAACGAACTGAGCGATCAGTTGGACGACTGTCCCCGCTTCAGGTGCTCGTCCAGGCGTGGCATGATTTCCACGAAATTGCAGGGCATGTGCCTATAGTCGAGCTGGCCCTTCAAAATCCCGTCCCAGGCGTCCTTGCAGGCCCCCGGGGAGCCCGGCAGGACGAAGATGAACGTTGCGTTGGCAACGCCGCCCGTGGCGCGGGACTGGATCGTCGATGTGCCGATCTTGTCGTAGGAAATGCGATGGAAGACCTCGGAAAACCCATCCATCCGCTTTTCAAACAGAGGCTCCAGCGCTTCGGGCGTGACATCGCGCCCGGTAAAGCCCGTCCCGCCGGTCGTAATGACGACGTCGATGTCGTCCTGCCTTGTCCAGGCCTCCACGCGTGCGCGGATCAGCGCCTTGTCATCCGTCACGATAGCGCGGTCGACGAGCTTGTGGCCAGCGTCTAGAATGCGCGCTTGCAGCGTATCGCCCGACTTGTCGTCGGCCAGCGTCCGCGTGTCGGACACGGTCAGGATGGCAATGCCGACGGAAATGAAGGGTCGGGTTTCGTCAAGACCTGGCATCGCTATTCTCTCCCGTTCCCACCGTGCGCGTTTGCATGAAGAACCATTGCGGTCGCGCCGAGCTCAGTCTTTCCAGGCTCTCGCGCGCCTGCGTCTCCGTCTCGTAGAGCGCAAAGCAGCTTGCACCCGATCCGGACATCCTGACAAGAGCTGCCCCCGTATCCTTCATTAGTCCGGAAAGCTCGGCGATTCTGCTCTGTAATTGTCTTGCCGGTGGCTCGAGATCATTGCGCAGGCCGCCAAGCCATCCGAGCCAGTCGGAAAGGCCGGTAAGCGCGGGGAGGGGCCCGATGGCCGGATTGTTCTTCTCTGTCAGGCGCTGGAACACCTGCGGGGTGGAAACGGGCTGCAAGGGATTGGCGAGGATGCAGTGAAAGGAAGGCATGCCGGGCAAGAGCGTGATATTCTCGCCGACCCCGGTTGCCATCAACGGGTTCCCGACGAGACACATCGGAATATCCGCCCCGAGCTTCAGCGCGAGCCTGTCGAGGGTCGCCGCGGCCGGACGTGCATGCCAATGGCGCAGCAGCGCGCGCAGCGTTGCTGCCGCGTCCGCCGAACCGCCACCGATCCCCGAAGCGACCGGCAGGTTCTTTTCCAGGTGGATGGCGACGGGTGGTGCGCCCAGTCCCTCCTCGGCCAGAGCCGCACGAAGCGCGTCCCGCGCTCGCAGGACGAGATTGCCGTCCGACCCGCCGGCCTCGCGGGAAAGCCCCTGCGAAAAACGACCGGTCATCGCGAAGGAATCCTCCCTCGCGGAATCGACGGTCACGACATCTCCCGCTTCCGAAAAGGTCACGACCGTTTCAAGAAGGTGGTAGCCGTCATCGCGCCGCCCTGTCACGTGTAGCGCAAGATTGATCTTCGCCGGCGCGATTTCACGGAAAGCCATGGCAACAGGTCCTGTTGGCCGGTGAGGTCAGGGTGGCAGATCAGGATTTCTTGCCCGGAGCGTCGGCCGCAGGGGTCTGAATTGCCTTTTCGGCATCCGCTTCCGCCGGTGTCTTTCCATTCAGATCCGGCAGGCCATCCTTCAGCTTGGCCTTGATCTTGGCCTCAAGGTCCGGCTCCGGCTTGGCAATCAGCGCCCGGTTCCACTGGAAGGTGGCTTCCAGCTTGCGGCCAACCCGCCACAACGCATCACCATAGTGATCGTTGATCGTGGCATCGGCTTCCTTCAATTGCACGGCGCGCTGAAGCTCGCGCACCGCATCTTCATACTTGCCGGTGCGGTAGTAGGCCCAGCCCAGCGAATCGACGATGTAGCCGTCGTCGGGGCGCAGTTCCACCGCCTTCTTGATCATGGCCATGCCCTCATCGAGGTTCATGTTCATGTCGATCCAGGAATAGCCGAGATAGTTCAGCACCTGCGGCTGGTCGGGGAAGAGCTCCAGCGCCTTCTTGAAGTTGGGCTCGGCATCGGCCCATTTCTTCAGCCGCTCGTAAGCAATGCCGCGCTGGTAGAAGACCGCCCATTGAGCGCGCGTCGGATTCGGGCCGATCGCCTTCACCGCGTCATCATAGGTCGAAGCCATGGCGGCATAGTTTTCCTTGTCCGCATAGACGCTCCCGAGCGCCAGATAGGAGCGGAAATCCGACGGGTCTTCGGCGATCAGCGACTTGAGATGCTGTTCGGCCTCCTCCGTCTTGCCGGTCTGGCTGAGGTCGAGACCCAGCTGCAGTTCGGACACGCGATGCATGGGCGAGGCCGGATCGACCTTCTTGTAGTACTCGATCGCCTTCTCCGGCTTGCCGGCGCCATCGGCGACGCTGCCCAGAAGGATCATGACATCGGAACTCTCGGGCGAAAGCGCCAGCGCGGCGTTGAGGTAGAATGCCACGATTTCCTGCGCATTGTCGCGCATGCCGACATTGCCGCTGACGGACTGGTTGAGCGCGCTGCCGACCGAAAAGAGCACGGCGCCGGCGCCATCTGCCGGAGACGCCACCTGCTGCTTGATCGGGTCGCCCTTCTCGATCATCGACCGCACGGTCTGGAACGGCGCATAGCGGCCCGTCAGCTGCTCGCCGGATGCGATGGCGTCGAACGCCTTCTGCTTGTCGCCCGCCTGCGCCTCGACACCGGCCAGTGCGATCACGGCGCGCACGAAGACGTCCTGCGCGGCAGCGCCGCCTTCCTTGTCGGTGATGGCGTCGGTGAGATACTTGCGGGCGCCGTCCTTGTCACCGGCCAGCGCCGACATGACGCCGGCGTGGTAATTCTTGAAGATCTTGAACCATTCGGGACCGTTGAGGTTCACGACCGAATCGATCGCTTCCTTCTTCTTGCCGGCGCCGAAATCCGCCCATGCGACGAGAAGCGAGTTCATCATCCGGTCGAGATCGTTCGGACCCTTGTAGACCAGGAGCTTGCGCGCCTTGGAATATTGTTTCTGCCGGATTGCATCGATGCCGAGCGAAAGCGTCGTCACGCGCTCGACCGCCGGGTCCTTTCGCAGCGTCTGGGCGAGCTTCACCCCCTCATCGAAGTCGCCGTTCAGGAACAGGTTGATCATCAACCGCTCCTGGATCTGCAGATTGTTCGGCTCGAAATCGAGCGCCACGCGATAGAGTTCGATTGCGTGCTTGTAATCGCCGTCGCTGTCTGCGGTGAAACCGGCGAGATAGGCTCCCGAGAAACTGTCAACGGAATCCGGATCGAACTTCACCTCGACTTCCGGCTTGGCGGGTGTGTCCGCCGACTTGGCCCATGCGCCGCCCGCGCCGGCAAGAAGTGCCGCAAGCGCTGCGCTGCAAAGAAGAGCCGAAAGTGACAATTTCCGCATGAAGAAACCTTTCAACAACGTCCACTCGCGCGGACATCAGACGGCCGCGTCGCCGTCGGTATGATTCGGACCGAGCATGGCTTTTTTGAAGCAGCGCCGCAACAAAATCTGTCCCCCGTCGGGCAGCGCGATCGCTGCCGCGCGAAACGGAGGCCGCCGCGTCTCAGCTCACCCGCTCGATACAGAAATCGATCACCTCGAGAAGTGCTCCTTTGAGCGGCGTATCGGGCAGCGGCGCCAGCGCATCCCGTGCGATCGTGCCGTAGTGGCGCGCGCGTGTGATCGTATCGGCGAGGCTGCCGTATTTCTTGATCAGGCCCATGGCGATCGCCAGGTTCTCGTCGCTGGACTGACCCTGCTCGATGGCCCGCTTCCAGAAGCTGCGCTCCTCATCCGAGCCGCGTCGATAGGCCAGAATGACCGGCAGCGTGATCTTGCCTTCGCGGAAATCGTCGCCCGTATTCTTGCCCAGTTCGGCGCTCGAACCGCCATAGTCGAGCACGTCATCGACCAGCTGGAAGGCAAGGCCGAGATTCATGCCGTAGGATTTCAGCGCATTGCGCATCGCCTTGCTCTCGCCGGCCACGATCGGGCCGACTTCGGCAGCGGCGGCAAAGAGCGCCGCCGTCTTTGCCCGGATGACGGCGAGATAGTCGTCTTCCGTCGTTTCCATGTTCTTGGCGGCCGAAAGCTGCATGACTTCACCTTCGGCAATGACGGTCGCGGCGGTTGCCAGCACGTCAAGCGCCTCCATCGAGCCGGCATCGACCATCATCTTGAAGGCCTGGCCGAGCAGGAAGTCGCCGACCAGCACGCTTGCCTGGTTGCCCCAGATCATCCGAGCGGTGGATTTGCCGCGCCGTAGCGCGCTTTCGTCAACGACATCGTCGTGCAGCAGCGTGGCGGTGTGCATGAACTCGACGGATGCGGCAAGGCGGATGTGGTTTTCGCCGACATAGCCGCACAGTTCCGCCGCGGCCAGCGTCAGCATCGGACGCAGCCGCTTGCCGCCGGACGAAATGAGGTGATTGGCCACTTCTGGGATCATCTCGACGTCCGACCCGGCCTTCGACAGGATCAGCTGGTTGACTCTGTTCATGCCGCTCTGGGTCAGGTCCACGAGTGGCTTGACCGATGCCTGTTTGTTTTTGTTTTCTTCAAGCGGTATGACGACGCCCAACGAAAGCACTCCTGCTATTATGTTGGCCGACAATAGCGAAGGGGCCAAAGGTGCGGCAAGAGGCGAATTGCCTCGCTGCCCAGTTTTTAAGGAGATTAGGGACCTTGGAAGAGCTTGTGCGGACGAATGATCCGGTGCTGATCTCATTCCTGGAAAGTCTGATGCGAGACGCGGGAATTGTCTGCATGGTTGCGGACCAGACGATGAGCATTCTCGACGGCTCGATCGGCGCCATCCCGCGCCGCGTCCTGGTCGATGGCGAGCGGCTGGATGAGGCACGCGCCATCGTCAAGGACGCGGGCCTCGGTGCGGAGCTGAGGGACAGGAAGCCGACGTGACCTCCGAAACGGTCGATGCCTTCCATTTCGGCAGGTTCTATGTCGTTCAGCCGGCGTCCGGCGGCCACCGCTCGGGCGTGGATGCCATGCTTCTGGCCGCAATGGTGGCGGAGCAGGGAAAACAGAAGGTCGCCGATCTCGGAGCAGGCGCGGGCGCTGCCGGTCTGGCCGTTGCCGCCCGCCTTCCCGAGGCCGAAGTCGCGCTGATCGAGCGTGCGCCAGAGATGGCGCAATTCGCGCGCAAATCGATTCTGCTGGCGCAAAATGCGCATCTGGCCGACCGCGTCCGGGTTATCGAGGCCGATGTCACGCTGAGGGGCCGGCTACGGCTCGCCGCCGGTCTCGAAGACGAGGTCTTCGATCATGTCATCATGAACCCGCCCTTCAATGCCGCGGTAGACCGCCGGACGCCGGACGCGTTGAAGGCGGATGCCCATGCCATGACCGAGGACCTTTTTGAAAGCTGGATCCGCACCGCAGGCGCGATCCTCAAGCCCGGCGGGGAATTGTCGCTGATAGCCCGGCCCGAATCCGTCGCCGATATCATCGCCGCCTGCGGCCGGCGCTTCGGCGGCCTGCAGATCACGCTTGTCCACCCGCGCGAGGGGGAGCCGGCCATTCGCATGCTCGTATCGGCAGTCAAGGGTTCGCGTGCGCGCCTTGTTTTCCGGGCACCCTTCATGATCCACGATGCAGGCACGCATCGGTTTGCAGCCTTCATCGATGACCTGAACAATGGTCGCGCGGCCTATGCCCGCGTCGGGCGTAAGGTCGGACAGCAGGACTGAGTGCCGTGGATTTTCACAGCCTTCCATTGCGTTTTTCCCGCTGATCCCTACATCTCCTGAAACCGACGCAATCGAAGGCATATCCATGAAAGACCTGTTCCGCCGCTATCTTCCCGCCCGTTTCAGGAAGGAGGAGACGGTCATTCCCGTTGTGCGGATGCAGGGCACGATCATGGCCGGCGGCAGCCAGTTTCGTCCGGCGCTCAATCTGGCCAGCGTCGCGCCGGCGCTCGAAAAGGCCTTCGCTTCGAAGAAATCCTCCGCCGTCGCCATTCTCGTCAATTCGCCGGGCGGTTCGCCGGTGCAGTCGCGCCTGATCTACCGTCGCATTCGCGATCTCGCGGCCGAGCACAACAAGAAGGTCTATGTCTTCGCCGAGGATGTCGCAGCCTCCGGCGGCTACATGATTGCGCTCGCCGGCGACGTGATCATTGCGGATGAAACCTCTATTGTCGGCTCCATCGGTGTCGTCTCGGGTGGCTTCGGCTTTCCGGAATTGCTGAAGAAGATCGGCGTCGAGCGCCGCGTCTACACCGCTGGAGAAAACAAGGTCATCCTCGATCCGTTCCAGCCTGAAAAGGAAGGCGATATCGAATACCTGAAGACGCTCCAGCTCGAAATCCATCAGGTCTTCATCGATATGGTCAAGCAACGGCGCGGAGCGAAGCTCGCCGACGATCCGGTCATTTTCTCCGGCCTGTTCTGGACAGGCGTGAAGGCGAAGGAGTTTGGCCTGATCGACGGTCTCGGCCATGCGCGCGAGGTGCTGCGTCGCGACTTCGGCGACAAGGTGAAGCTTGAGCTCGTCTCGGGCCAGCGGTCGCTCTTCGGTCGCCGCGTACCGGGCGTCAATGTCGGATCGGACATCGGAACGGCAGCCGGCGAGGGCGCAATTGCGGCCCTTGCACAGACGGCGCAAGACAAGGCATTATGGGGCCGCTTCGGGCTTTGACCCGGTTTGATTTTTCGAGGAAAAGATGCCCCAGGCGCTCTTCCTGCTGATCATCGCAGCAGGTGTCTACATATTCTATAGGCGCTTCGTGAACGAGGCCCGCAAGGCCACCGAGAAGGCCAATGCGCGCCGACGCGAAGTGGAAAACGGCGCGCACGGAACCCTGGTAAAGGATCCCGAGACGGGGGAGTATCGTCTCAGGAAAGACGATACCTGACCCCGTTTCCCGCTCAGGCTGCCTTGTGCCGCACATCCGGCAGGAAGATCGCCAGCAGGCCGATTGCCGGCAGCACCGAGCAGACCTGATAGACGAAGCCGATGGACGTATGGTCGGCGAGCACACCGAGAAGCGCTGCCCCGATCCCGCCCATGCCGAAGGCAAAGCCGAAGAACAGGCCCGCAATCGTGCCCGGCTTGCCCGGAACGAGTTCCTGCGCGTAGACGACGATGGCCGGGAAGGCGGACGCGAGGATGAAGCCGATCGGGATCGTCAGAATGACGGTCCAGGTGAGGTTCGCAAACGGCAGCAGCAGAGTGAACGGCAGCACGCCGAGGATCGAGAACCAGATGACGCGGCGACGCCCGATCTTGTCGCCGATCGGTCCGCCGGCAATCGTTCCGGCCGCGACCGAGCCCAGATAGACGAAGAGCAGCAACTGCGCCGTCGAGGTCGAGATCTTGAACGTCTGCATCGTGTAGAAGATGTAGTAGCTCGACAGGCTCGCCATGTAGAGGAACTTCGAGAAGATCAGGGCGCAGAGAATGCCGATCGAGCGGATCAGCACGCCGCGGCTGACGGGCGATTCATGCGCGACAGCGGTCCGGCCCTTGGCGGAGCGGAGTTCGCCGCTGTACCAGAAGCCGACGCGTGTCAGGATCGCCATGCCGGCCAGGGCGAAGATGCCAAAATAGCTGATGGCGTGTTGCGCGCCCTCGTTCTTGCCGTATTCCACGACGAGCAGCATCGCCAGCAGCGGCCCGATGGCCGAGCCGAAGTTGCCGCCGACCTGGAAGAGCGATTGCGCGAACCCATGCCGCCCACCGGATGCCATGCGCGCCACGCGAGAGGATTCCGGGTGGAATATCGACGAACCGACCCCGATGGCGGCCACGCCGATCAGCAGGTGGTGATAGGAGGTCGCAAAGGCCATCAGAATCAGGCCGATCAGCGTGCAGCCCATGCCGAAGGCGAGGCTGAAGGGCTTCGGATGCTTGTCCGTATAGAAGCCGACCCCCGGCTGGAGGATGGAGGCCGTGAGCTGCCAGGTGAAGGTGAGCAGGCCGACATCCGCATAGGACAGCTGGAACTTGTCTTTGAGGATCGGATAGACGGAAGGCACGACCGATTGCATCAGGTCGTTCAGCATGTGCGACACGCTGATCATGATGAGGATCGCCATGGCCGGGCCGGTTGCAGCCTTGGCCATATTGGTGGATGGATTTGACGCCTGCAACGGCGTCGCGTTCTCGGTAACGGCGCTCAACGGATGTTTCCTTCGGGATCGTTTGCGGTCGGGCTTTGTGCCCTTTTCGGCTCGGACTATGCTCCGCTCTTGAAAATCCGCAAGAACGTTTCGAGGCAAATTGGTACGTCGCCCTTATTGTAACGAGAGCTTAATCGATTTTACCCCAAAGCGCGGCGTTTGTGCCTCAGTCTCCCGAGCCCTGGGCAGCATCGTCGCCCGCCCAGCCGAGCTGAATTTCGCTCACATAAGGGTTCAGCTTGGCAAGCTTGGGATCCGCCGATGCTATGCTCTTCTCGCCCGAAAGCGCGGCCGGGACCTCTTTCCCTTCCGGTGGATTGAACCTCACGGTGACGATACAGCCGCCCTCCAACGAGGAGAGCTTGCCGCCCTTGAGGTCGGTGATGTAGCCGCCATAGTCCCATTCGAAACCGCTCATCTCGAACTTGCCGCCATTGGCCTTGATGACATCTGTCAGCGTCGAGCCGATCTGCAGGCCGCCGATCGACCAATGCGTCGCGCCTGGTGCCGGACCGATCGCCGCGAGCTTCTTCATCTCGTCGTCGAAGAAGGAGACAAAGAGCTTTCGTGCAGGGTCTTTCGGGAAAATGGCAAGCGCCCTGGCCGATGCGCCTTCCGCGCCGGTCGTCTCCTCGATGGCCGTTTCGCCCTTGAACCGGGCCCTGATCGTGTCAGCCGTGTCGCCGGCCTTCACGACATTCGTGCAGGTCAGGGCTTCGCCGGCCGCATGGGCCGGCGTCAGAGGAAAGGCGGCGAGGGCAAGAGCGGGCAGAAGGCGGCGCATGGGGGATCTCCGGAGACAGTAGCGACAACTCTAGCGCAGCCGATGACGGATGCAACGCCACTTTGGTTGGCGACGACCGCGCGTCCGTCGCCGTCGCCATGCTTGACCCTCTCGGCGATAATATGCCAAACGACAGCCGACACTCTTGTGAAGGCATACGGCTCGGCGATGACCACGACACTTGCTCCCCATATGGACCCGAAGCGCTCTTTCCAGGCGCTGATCCTGACGCTGCACAATTACTGGGCCGACAAGGGTTGCGCCGTTCTCCAGCCTTATGACATGGAAGTGGGCGCGGGTACGTTCCACCCTGCCACGACGCTGCGCGCGCTGGGCCCCAAGCCCTGGAAGGCTGCCTACGTTCAGCCCTCGCGCCGCCCCTCCGATGGCCGCTATGGCGAAAACCCCAACCGCCTGCAGCACTATTATCAGTATCAGGTCATCCTGAAGCCGAACCCGTCGAACCTTCAGGAGCTCTATCTCGGATCGCTCGAAGCCATCGGCCTCGACCCGCTGATCCACGATATCCGCTTCGTCGAGGACGACTGGGAAAGTCCGACGCTTGGCGCCTGGGGGCTGGGCTGGGAATGCTGGTGCGACGGCATGGAAGTCTCGCAGTTCACCTACTTTCAGCAGGTCTGCGGGATTGAATGCTCGCCCGTCGCCGGCGAACTGACCTATGGCCTCGAACGGCTGGCCATGTATGTGCAGGGCGTCGACAACGTCTATGACCTGAACTTCAACGGTCGCGAAGGCGACGAGAAGATCAGCTATGGCGATGTCTTCCTGCAGGCCGAGCAGGAATATTCCCGCCACAATTTCGAGTTTGCCGACACCGAAATGCTGCACCGGCATTTCATCGATGCGGAGAAGGAATGCCAGGCGCTTCTGGCCGCCGGTGCGCCCGGCGACAACGACAACCTGCGTCTCCACAAATGCGTCTTCCCGGCCTATGACCAGTGCATCAAGGCTTCCCACGTCTTCAACCTGCTGGACGCGCGCGGCGTGATCTCGGTCACCGAACGCCAGTCCTACATCCTGCGCGTCCGCACACTCGCCAAGGCCTGCGGCGAGGCGTTCCTGCTGACGGACGCGGGTGGGGTGAACTGGAAGGATGTGGCGTAAAATTCACGCCCGCCGCGATTCACCTTCCCGATAAATCTCGGATGACTTTGTGCTTCCACGCGGCTAATCTCCCGGCCAGAGTTGGGGAGAGGGAAGCCCATGTATGCATTGATTATTATTGTCGCGATCGCGGCCTATGCCGTCATCGTCTATAACGGCCTCGTGCGCTCGCGCCAGATGGCGGAAGAGGCGTGGTCCGGCATCGACGTGCAGCTCAAGCGCCGCGCTGACCTCATCCCGAACCTCATCGAGACGGTGAAGGGCTATGCCAGCCATGAGAAGTCGACGCTGGAAGAGGTCGTCGAGCTGCGCAACAAGGCGCAGGCCGTGCCGCAGGGCGATGTTGCCGGTCGTGCCGCTGCTGAAGGCATGCTCGGCCAGGCGCTCGGCCGGATCATCGCGCTCGCCGAAGCCTATCCGGACCTGAAGGCCAACCAGAACTTCATCGAACTACAGAAATCGCTTGAGACCATCGAAGGCGAAGTGCAGATGGCGCGTCGTTATTACAATGGCGCGGCCCGCGAGCTGAACGTCAAGGTCGAGAGCGTGCCGTCTAATTTCGTCGCCAAGGCCTTCGGCTTCGTGAAGATGGCCTATTTCGAAATCACCAACGAGGCCGACAGGGCTGTTCCTCAGGTCAAGTTCTGATAAAGGGCGGGGGAAATTTTCTTCCGCCGAGACCGATAAGACATGAACAAAGATACGCTCACCGTCATCCCGCCGGACCATGCGCTGACCGGCCGCGTGATGCCGCCCGGCTCCAAGTCGATCACCAACCGCGCGCTCCTGCTCGCCGGCCTTGCCAGGGGCACGAGCCGGCTGACCGGCGCGCTGAAAAGCGACGACACGCTCTATATGGCCGAGGCCCTGCGCGCGATGGGCGTCACGGTCGAAGAGCCGGACGCGACAACCTTCGTCGTCACCAGCTCCGGCACGTTCAAGGAGCCGGAAAAGCCGCTCTTCCTCGGCAATGCCGGGACGGCGACACGCTTCCTGACCGCCGCCGTTGCCATGTTCAACGGCCGTTTCGTGGTCGATGGCGATGAGCATATGCGCAAGCGCCCCATCGCGCCGCTGGTCGCCTCGCTCGCCTCTCTCGGCGTTCAGATCGAGGCCCCGACCGGCTGCCCGCCGGTTACGGTGGACGCCAAGGGCGGCTTCACCGCCAACCGCGTCGTCATCGATGCCGGCCTGTCGTCGCAATATGTCTCGGCGCTCCTGATGGCTGCCGCCTGCGGGCGTGAGCCTTTCACGGTCGAGCTTGCGGGTTCGGCCATCGGCGCGCGCGGCTATATCACGCTGACGACTGCCTGCATGACCGCCTTTGGCGCGGACGTCCGCGAGGAGGGCAATGCCCGCTGGGTCATCGCGCCGACCGGATATCGCGCCGCCGATTATCTCATCGAACCCGACGCCTCTGCCGCCACCTATCTCTGGGGTGCTGAAGTGCTGACCAAGGGTAAAATAGACCTCGGCGTCGCCGCAACCGAATTTTCCCAGCCGGATGCGCGTTCCTACGACATGATCGCCGCTTTCCCGCATATGCCCGCCGAGATCGACGGCAGCCAGATGCAGGATGCCATTCCGACGCTCGCCGTGCTCGCCGCGTACAACGAAACGCCCGTGCGCTTCACAGGCATCGAGAACCTGCGCGTCAAGGAATGCGACCGCATCCGCGCGCTGTCGCTGGGGCTGAACAACATCCGTCCGGGCCTTGCGCGCGAGGAGGGCGACGACCTCATCGTCAACGCTGATCCGGCGCTGGCCGGCCAGACCGTTTCGGCGCGCATCGACACCTTCGCCGATCACCGCATCGCCATGAGCTTCGCGCTCGCCGGCCTCAAGACATCCGGCATCGCCATCGAGAACCCGTCCTGCGTCGCCAAGACCTATCCGAACTATTGGGATGCGCTCGGCTCGCTTGGCGTGAAATTTGAGCGTAAGGCGGGATAGTTTCGTTAAAGGGGGGAATGGCATGAACAGTCTCAAAGACCCCCTCTCGTCTGTTGGCGGGCTCGATTCCCCCTCTGGCTGCCGCCATCTCCCCCACAAGGGGGGAGACGGATTGCGGCACGCTTTGCCATCCAGCAATGAACCCATCGAACGCGGTTGGGTTACCCCGCCTATACGTGGACAAGCGAGAGGGACGCGCGGCGCTCGCCACGAGTCCTCTCCCCCCTTGTGGGGGAGATGGCCGGCAGGCCAGAGGGGGTCTTATGCCCCGATCTCGGTCCTGACTGCTGTTCTCTTCCTCCTCTTCGCCGCACTCCCTGCCACCGCCGCCGAAGTCATCCGCAACTTCCATGCCGATGTGACCCTCGACAAGAGCGGCCTCGTCACCGTCACCGAACAGATCGAGGTCAATGCAGAAGGGCGTGACATCCGCCACGGCATCTTCCGCGATTTCCCGCTGACCTTCCGCAAAACGGATGGCTCGATTGGCGAGGTCGATTTCTCGCTGACGGCGGTGCGCCGCGATGGGCGCGATGAGCCGCATTCGACCGAATATATTGACAACGGCATCCGCATCTATGCCGGCGACAAGGACACCTATGTCAGTTCCGGCCGCCACGTCTATGAGTTCGTCTACACGACGAACCGGCAGGTACGCTACGGACCGAATGCCGACCTCTTCGCCTGGAACGTGACGGGCAATTTCTGGAAATTCCCGATCCTGCAGGCGAACGCGGATATCCATCTGCCCGACGGTGTAAAGCCGACCCGCCTTCAGATCTATACCGGCGCTGCCGGCGCAACGGGAAGCGATGGGACGATCCGCATGAGCGGCGCGACGGTCAATGTACAGGCCACCCGCGCCCTCAGCCCGAATGACGGCATGACCGCCTGGATCACCCTGCCCAAGGGCGCGATCGATCCGCCGTCTGCGGAACAGCAACGCTGGTGGTGGCTGAAAGATAATCGCAACGCCTTCATCGCGCTGATCGGCCTCGCCCTCGTCTGGGGCTGGTATGGCTGGTCTTGGCTCAAGGTCGGCCGCGATCCGCCGCGCGGCATCGTCGTGCCGCGCTGGGATGCGCCGGACGGCATTTCGCCGGCGCTGGTGAACTATATCGACAACAAGGGCTTCGGCGATGGCGGCTGGAAGGCGTTTTCGGCCGCAGCCCTGAACCTCGCCGTCGCCGGCCGGCTGAAGCTCGAAGACCTCAAGACCTCGATCATCCTCACGGATACGAAGAGCGGTGGCGCAACCAAACTGCCACCCGGCGAAGGCGCCATCATGGCCCGCGTCGTGTCCGCCGGCGGAACGCTCCGGCTGGACAAATCCAATGGCACGGCCGTGCAGGCGGCGGGCGCGGCCTTTGTGGATGCCATTACGAAGGAAAATCGGGGCAAATATTACAACGCCAATATCGGCTATGTGGTGCTCGGCGTCATCCTGTCCATCGTCACCTTCGTCTCTCTGATTGCCTTCGGCCGCTTCTCCTCGGATGACATCGCGCTACTCGTCGTCCCAGTGATTCTGGCCGCCGTTCTCGGCGTCTTCGCCGGCGTGCTCGGCAAGGGCTTTCGGCCCGGTGTGTCGGCAGGGCGCAAGATCTTCTACATCATCGTCCTCGGGATCATCGGGCTGGCCGCTTTCTCGGTTCTCGGCTCCATCGTCTCGCTGATGTTCGAGGAACTGCTGTCCCATGGCGAACTTCCCGTCATTGTCGGTCTCGGCGGCATCGTGATCGCCAACATCCTCGCCTTCTTCATCATGGGCGCGCCGACCGCGCTTGGCGCAAAGATGATGGATGGGATCGACGGCCTGCGGCAGTACCTGACGCTCGCCGAAAAGGACCGCATGAACATGGCCGGCGCGCCGCAGATGTCGCCGCAGCATTTCGAAAAGCTGCTGCCCTATGCCGTGGCACTGGGCGTCGAAAAGCCCTGGACGGAGACGTTCGACAAGTGGCTCGCGGCGGCGAAGATCGATGACTATCAGCCCGGCTGGTATTCCGGCTCCAATTACGGCGGCTTTGCCGGCTCTGTCGGCGGCTTCTCGCATTCCATGGCGTCCACCATCCAGTCGACGCTGCCAGCCCCTCCGCCATCCAGCTCGTCTTCCGGCGGCTTCAGCGGCGGCGGCTCCTCCGGCGGCGGGGGTGGCGGTGGCGGTGGCGGCGGCTGGTAAGCGGCGCTCGCCAGACATTCACCCTGTACCGCTTTGCCACCCCTCATCTGCCTGCCGGCATCTTCTCCCCAAGGGGAGAAGATGAGGGGCCGCGACGTTGCCGATCCTCCTCTCCCCTCGGGGAGAGGTCCGCCGAGCGAAGCGGAGGCGGGGTGAGGGGTCTGCCCCGCCAAACTCCATAAAAAAGCCCGCCGCTCTGGGGTCGAAAGCGGCGGGCAATTGAGACGCGAGGTCAGGCTTACTGCACGGTCTTCTTCGGGGTCGGAGCCATCGTCCCGGTTGCCTTCTTGGCGGGACCGGCAGCGGCGATTTCTTGCGCCAGACCCTTCGCGCCGCCCGGATGCGCGGCAATGGCCTTGGCCAGCGTCGGATCGGTCTTGGCGAGTTTGGCGTCAACCGCGGCGATCGTGGTGGCGGTCAGCGGCTTGTTGGCGGCCTTTTCCAGTGCGGCATAAACATCCGTCGCGGTCTTGGCGTTCGCACCGCCTGCGAGATAGGAGTTCAGCGCGTTGGCATAGCCATGCGTGACGAGGCCGATTGCGGAGTTCGGAGCGGCCTTCTGCAGCGCTTCGGGCGAGGCATGCAGGAAGCCGTTCAACTTGCCGAGGTCGGACGCGCCGCTCTTGGAGGCCGACTTACCCTTGCTCGTGCCGGCGTCCATATCGGAGTGCTTCATAGCGGCCTTGTCCATCGTGGTCGCCGTGCCTGGCGTCACCGATTTGCCACCGGCATTGTCGCTGGAGGAATGGCTGGAGCTGTTGCCGCCCGCATTGCCTCCGCCATTTCCGGCGCCGTTCCCACCGCCATTGCCGTTGCCGGCGGCAAAGGCGGGGGCGGCAACCATGCTGCCGATGATGAGGGCGACCGCAGACATGCGGGAAAACTTGTTCGTGTGCATCTGATCTCCTTCCAGCCGCTTGATAGTCACGGCCTATGTTCGTGAGCACTAACGAGCGGAATTTGAAATCGTCTCTTGGCGGAATTGCGGTTCGAAAGGGAAAACTTCAGGGCCATTCGCGGGCAGCCGATAGCCGATTTCGGCCGCTTTGCAGGTGACAAGGAGGCCTTGGCTTGCTAAGTCCCGCGCACTGAAAAACAACCTTTAAAGATTGTGCGCCAAGACCATGCCGGACCTTCTGCTTGAACTTCGCTCCGAGGAAATCCCCGCCCGCATGCAGAGAAAAGCTGCCGGCGACCTGAAGAAGCTGGTGACCGATGCGCTGGTCGAGGCAGGCCTGACCTATGAGGGCGCGCGCGAATACTGGACGCCGCGCCGCCTCACGCTCGACATTCGCGGCCTCACCGCCCGTTCCGCCGACACGCGCGAGGAAAAGAAGGGCCCCCGCACGGATGCCCCCGCGCAGGCGATCGAAGGCTTCCTGCGTTCCGCCGGCCTCACCTCCGTCGATCAGGCCGAGAAAGTCACCGATCCCAAGAAGGGCGAGTTCTACATTGCCGTGATCCAGAAGCCCGGCCGCGCGGCAGAAGACATCATCGCCGATGTCATGCCCGGCATCATCCGCAATTTCCCGTGGCCCAAGTCGATGCGCTCGGGTGCCGCCTCGGCCAAGCCCGGCGCTCTGCGCTGGGTGCGCCCGCTGCAATCCATCGTCTGCATGTTCGGCCCCGAACATGACGAAACGGTCGTCATCCCGTTTGAAGTCGATGACATCGTCGCCGGCAATGTCACCTACGGCCACCGCTTCCATGCGCCGGGCCCGATCACGGTCCGCCGCTTCGACGATTATGCCGCGAGCCTTGAGAAGGCCAAGGTCGTGCTTGATGCCGAGCGCCGCAAGCAGATCATCCTGCAGGACGCCCAGAACCTCGCCTTCGCCTCCGGGCTTGAACTGGTCGAGGACGAGGGCCTGCTCGATGAGGTCTCCGGCCTTGTCGAATATCCGCATGTGCTGATGGGCACGTTCGAGGAGGAATTCCTCGAAATCCCCGCCGAAATCATCCGCCTGACCATCAAGACAAACCAGAAATGTTTCGTCTGCCGGCGCCAAGGCGTCGAGGGGCTGGCCAACCGCTTCATCCTGGTTTCCAACATCGCCGCCAAGGACGATGGCAAGGAAATCATGCATGGCAATGGCAAGGTCGTCCGCGCCCGCCTGTCGGATGCCGCGCATTTCTACAAGCGCGACCAGAAGGACATGCCCGACCTCGGCGACCTGAAGGACAGCGCCGCCAAGTTCCGCCTCGACCTCAAGAAGCCGCTCGACCAGCGCATGGCGAAGCTCGACCATCTCGGCGTCACCTTCCATGCCAAGCTCGGTTCGCAGGGCGAACGCGTCACGCGCATCCGGGCGCTGGCCGCCGAACTTGCCAGGATCACCGGCGCCGATGCCGCCAAGGTCGACCGCGCCGTGGTTCTCGCGAAAGCCGACCTTCGCACCGAAGCCGTCGGCGAATTCCCCGAGCTTCAGGGCCTCATGGGCCGCAAATATGCGCTCCTGCAGGGCGAAGATGCCGACGTGGCCGCTGCCATCGAGGAACACTACAAACCCCTCGGCCCGTCCGACAGTCTGCCAACCAACCCGGTCGCGGTCGCGGTCGCGCTCGCCGACAAGCTCGACACGCTGGTTGGCTTCTGGGCGATCGACGAGAAGCCCACGGGCTCGAAGGATCCCTATGCGCTGCGCCGTGCGGCGCTGGGTGTGATCAGGGTGTTGCTGGAGAAGGGTGTGCGGCTCAATCTCTCAGCTGCGTTCTATTGGTCATTTTTCAGCGTGCTTACGGGGCAACAGAAAGGTGACGTGTATGTGTTTGCAAAGGGCAAGCAAATAGCTGGCCAGTCTCACGGCTCTGGTTATATGTCCGTTGGCCATTACTCACATTCTGAAAATCAAAGGGCTCGCTTCGAAAATTTGTTTGATCCAAGCGGATCTTTTTATGCGGTGAGAGATCAAACAATCGCAGGTTCTGATGGGAAGCTGCCGTTCCGGCTGAGTATGCACGGAGCGGAAGTGCTTGCAGAGTTTCCGTCGGTCATTGATCTGGAAACGAGCCTCCTCTCCTTCTTCCATGACCGCCTGAAGGTCTATCTCCGCGATCTCGGCGCGCGTCATGACATCATCGACGCCGTGCTGACGCCGGATGCGGATGATCTCCTGATGGTGGCCCGCCGCGCCGAGGCGCTGACGGCCTTCATCACCTCGGAAGACGGCAAGAACCTGCTCGCCGGCACCAAGCGCGCCACGCAGCTGCTCGCCGCCGAAGAGAAGAAGGGCACGAAGGTTGCAAGCTCCGTAGACGATGCGCTCTTCACCGAGGAGGCCGAAAAGGCGCTCTTTGCTGCCGTCGCCCTTTCCCGCCAGGAAGCCGACGAGGCCGTCAAGCGCGAGGACTTCCGCGACGCCATGGCCGCCCTTTCGAAGCTCCGCGGCCCGGTCGACCGCTTCTTCACCGACGTGCTGGTCAATGACGAAAACCCTGCGATCCGCGCCAATCGGCTTGCGCTTCTGGCGCTGATCCGCGAGGCGACGGGCACGGTGGCGGATTTCTCGAAGATTTCGGGGTAACGCCAGACCCCCTGTCTTGCAAAATCTATGACTTAGCCTTTGGCTAAGATCATGATTTTGCTTTCTCCCCCACCAGGGGGGAGATGGGGAGTGTGAGGCTGCCGCTTGCTCCAATCTCCCCCCTGGTGGGGGAGAAAGCGATTTCAACATCTTAGCTTCAGCTAAGTGTTAGAAATCGCAAGAGAGGGGGGCACTGCCGTGTCAGAGAAGAACCCATTGAAAATCCTCATCAGCGCCTGCCTCCACGGCCAACCCGTCCGCTATGACGGTCAGGCGAAAACCCTTGACCATCCCCTTGTCGCCCGCTGGCGCGAGGAAGGCCGCCTTGTCGCCATCTGTCCCGAACTCGCCGGCGGTTTCGATACGCCGCGCCTGCCAGCCGAAATCGAGCAGGGCATGACCGGCGCTGATGTTCTGGACGGCCGCGCCCGCGTGCTCGAAAGCGGCGGCAGAGATGTGACAGCCGCCTATATGGACGGCGCAATGGCAGCACTTGATCTCGCGCGTCAGACCGGCTGCGTGGCGGCGCTTCTCATCGACGGCAGCCCGTCTTGCGGATCGCGGGCGATCTATGACGGCACGTTTTCCGGCGCGAAACATGCCGGCCAGGGTGTGACGGCGGCGCTGTTTGCCGCCGCCGGCCTGCCGGTGTTTTCGCATCAGGAGGTCGAGGCGCTGGAGGATTTTCTTCGCGACCAGTGAGGCGCTACGCTGGCGCGTGAAAAATCCCCAGCCGCGCGCCCGTCCGGGCTGCCGCCTGCCGCAGCGCCAGTGCCACAATCCCCAGCATCACCAGATCGCCGACCGGCGAGGCAAGCCAGATGCCCTTTTCGCCGACTGCAAATGGCAGCGCGAGAATGAGCGGCACGGACAGCAGATATGGCTTCGTGAGGCTGAGCAGCCCCGCCATCCGCGCCTGCCCCAGCGCCTGGAAATAGCCGGCCAGCACATTCATCGGTGCATAGATGACATAGGTCGCCATCGCATAGGGCAGGAGCCGCGCGACCTCGGCAATGACCGCCGGATTGTCGACAAAGAGCCGCCCAACCGCGCCGGGAAAGAGCACCAGCCCGGTCTCCAGTACCGCCGCATAGACGAGCGCCGCGCCGAGCGCGAAGATCGCTGTGCGGTCGGAGCGGGCATAGAGCCCCGCGCCATAATTATTCCCGGCAATGCTCTGCGCCGCGAGGTTCAGGCCAAGCAGCGGCAGGAAGCAGAAGCTCATGATCCGCACGACGATGCCATAGGCGGCGATCGTATCGGCATAATGCCCGCCCGCCCAGGCCTGCACGCTGGCAATGATGGCGGTCGAGGCCAGCGCAATGCCGACGAAGGAGAGCGACGGCGGCAGGCCAAGCCGCACGATCTCGCCCCAATGGGCGGTCGCGCGGAAACCGGCCGGTGCCACGAAAGTCAGGGGCAGGCGGCCGCGCAGACGGATGGTGAGTACCACGATCAACGCCAGCGCCTGTGCCGCAATCGTGCCCGCCGCGGAACCGGCCGTGCCATAGCCCAGCCGCCCGATCAGCACATAGTTGAAGAGGATGTTGAGAAGCGTAGCGGACACAGCCAGCATCGCCATCAGCCCCGCCTTGCCCTCCGAGCGCAGCGTGTCGCCCTGGAGCGACAGGAAGAAGGTGACCGGTGCGGCATAGATGGTGATCGCCATGAAGCGCCAGCCCTGTTCGGCAAGGCTCGCATCGTGATTGGCCGCCAGCTGGATCGCCGGCCAGCCGAGAGCCGCGAAGAGGACGGCCAGCACCGCCCAGAAGCCGAGCGCCAGCGTGTGCGCGGAGAGGAAGACCGATTGCGCGCGCTCCCGTTCGCCAGCGCCGAGCGCGCGGGCGACATGGCTCGCCATGCCCGCGCCGGCCATGGTCGTCAGCGCGATCATCAACATGGAGATCGGGAAGGTGAGCGTCACCGCCGTCAGCGCATCGGCCCCGGCATAGACGCCGAGGAAGAAGGCATCGACCACGGAAAACAGTCCGTTGACGACCATGACAAGGATCATCGGCAGCGCGGTGCGGACAAAGAGCGCGCCGATGGGCGCGTGGAGGAAGGGATTGGAATTCGGGTTCTGCATGACAGCAAGCTCGCTTTGTCACCCGGTATCCGGTGGGGCCCGCATTGCCACAAGTCGGGTGGTTTCGAACTTGTTTGCTGTTGTCGATCTTGCTTCACCGGAACGCGGGCGGCAGGTGCAAGAAACCTGACGCTGTGGATAATCTGCGGCCCGAAACATGTCAAACGAAAAGGCCGCCCGGAGGGCGGCCGATGAAATCCAGTTCTGCCGCGGCGTCAGCGCAGGCGCAACTGCAGGGTGTTCGGGTCGAAGGCGGCTGTTTCCTGGTTCAAGGATGCCGTCGTGGATTCCCGGTCGATCTCGGCGAGGGCCATTGCGCCGCGCTCGTCCGGTGACCGGATCGACGCCGATTTCGTGTCGATCGCCTGCAATTCCGCATTGCGCGCAGCCAGCCTGGCTTCTTTCGCCTTCGTCTCGATCGACGCCATTTCCTCGATCAGCGGGCCTTGTGTCTTCGACAGCGTCGTGACCGGCGAGCCACCCATGAACTTGTCGACACGGATCACTTCCGGCGCGCCGTTCTGGTCGACGATCTGCATCGACGCCACGCCGTCCAGCGCAGGAACCTGGTATCTCCCCGGCTTTGGCGGAGCAGGCGGGCAATCGGAGCAGGTAATCCGCACGATACTGTCTTCGTCGGCTTGGTCGAACGTCACCTTTTCGATCGAGGCCGAATGGGCAGGCATGGCTGCCGAGGCCAATAGCGTTGCAAGCAACAGCGTACGCATACTCGAACTCCCTTGGATCATAGGGGGAGCCTAGCAGCCCAAGCTTTACAACCGGTCAGCAGAAAGAGTTAACCTGCGATTAATTTTCGCGTGCAACGGCGCGCCACCCGATATCGTGGCGCATGAACCCGTTCGGCCAGTTCACCTCATCGGCCATGGCATAGGCGCGGGCCTGCGCCTCCGTCACGGTCTTGCCAAGGGCGGTGATGTTGAGCACGCGGCCACCCGTCGCGACAAGCTGACCATCCTTCCATGCCGTGCCGGCATGGAAGATGCGTTGCGTGTGCGTCGGCGAGGGCAGGGCGGCAATCGGCGTATTCTTCTCGTAGGAACCCGGATAGCCCTTCGAGGCCATGACGACGGTCAGCGCCGTCTCGTCCCGCCACTCGGCAGTCACTTCATGCAGACGGCCTTCAGCCGTTGCCAGAAGAAGCTCCAGCAAGTCCGACTTCAGCCGCATCATCAGCACCTGGCATTCCGGATCGCCAAAACGGACATTGTATTCGATGAGTTCCGGCCCCTTCGCCGTGATCATCAGGCCGGCGAAGAAGACGCCGGAGAAGGGATGTCCATCGGCCGCCATGCCGCGCATGGTCGGCTCGATGATATCCTTCATCGTGCGCTCGACGATCTCGGGCGTCATGACAGGCGCTGGGGAATAGGCTCCCATGCCGCCCGTGTTCGGCCCCGTGTCGCCATCGCCGACGCGCTTGTGATCCTGCGCGGAGGCCAGCGCAAGGAGCGTCTTGCCGTCGCAGAGGCAGAAGAAGGAAGCCTCTTCACCATCGAGATAGGCCTCGACCACGACTTCCGCGCCTGCGGCACCGAATGCGCCCTCGAAGCAATCATCGATGGCGGCGCAAGCCTCGTCCACGGTCATCGCCACCGTCACGCCCTTGCCAGCCGCCAGCCCGTCCGCCTTGACGACGATGGGCGCGCCTTGCGCCCGCACATAGGCCTTGGCTTTCGGCGCATTGTTGAAGCGCTGATACGCGCCGGTCGGAATGTCGTACTTGGCGCAGAGATCCTTGGTGAAGCCCTTGGAGCCCTCGAGCTGGGCGGCCGCGGCCGAGGGGCCGAAAACGGCGATGCCTTCGGCGCGCAACGCATCGGCAAGGCCTGCGACCAGCGGCGCTTCTGGCCCGACGACGACAAACGGGATCGATTTCTCGCGGCAGAAGGCGATGACGGCGGCGTGGTCGTCGACATTCAGCGTGACGCAGGTCGCGCAGTCCGCGATGCCGGGATTGCCGGGGGCGGCATAAAGCGTCGTGAGCTTCGGCGATTGCGCAATCTTCCATGCCAGCGCATGTTCACGCCCACCCGAACCGATCAGCAGCACGTTCATATCAGCCTCCTTGTTTGCCCGTTTTCGAGCCGTTAAGGGCGGCAGCCGCCTGCGTCAAGGCGATGACGCTGTTTTCCCGGCAAACCCGGCAGGAAGTCTTGACGCCCGGGCCTGCCGCTGCCAACAAAAGCAGCATGAGCAATATCGACCAGACAGAATCCCGCGTCGCCGATGCGACTCCCGACAACTGGGTTTACCGCTGGCTTCCGCGGGTGGCGTGGCCCTATGCGCAGCTCGCCCGGCTCGACCGTCCGATCGGCTGGCAGCTGCTCATGTGGCCTTGCTTCTGGTCGGCGGGCATGGCGGCGGCCTCCAGGGCAGCGGCCGGCGCGCCTGAAAGCCCATGGCTGCTCGCCTGGCACCTCGTACTCTTCTTCATCGGCGCTGCGGCCATGCGAGGTGCGGGCTGCACCTACAACGATCTGGTCGACCATGAGATAGACATGGCGGTTGCCCGAACGCGATCGCGCCCGTTGCCTTCAGGGCGGGTTACGCGAACGCAGGCGAAGCTTTTCATTCTGGCACAGGCGCTTGTCGGCCTGCTCGTGCTCCTGCAGTTCAACTGGTTTGCGGTTTTCCTGGGCATTGCGTCGCTTGCGACCGTCGCAGTCTATCCGTTCGCCAAGCGCTTTACCGATTGGCCGCAGTTTTTCCTCGGCCTGGCGTTTTCATGGGGTGCGCTGATGGGCTGGGCGGCCAGCTTTGGCTCGCTGTCGCTGGCTGCAGTCGTTCTCTATGCTGGCGCGATTGCCTGGACGATCGGTTATGACACGATCTATGCCCATCAGGACAAGGAGGACGACGCGTTGATCGGTGTCCGGTCCACCGCGCGGCTTTTCGGTGAGCAGACGAAATCCTGGCTGGTCGGGCTTTACGGAATGACGGTCGTTTTGCTCGCGCTCGCCTTCGCGCTCGCCGGCGTTCCGTTCATTGCCTATCTCGGGCTTCTCGTCGCCGCAGTTCTTTTCGGCTATCAGGTCGTGGTCCTGAATATCGATGACCCGATACAGTGCCTGTCGCTGTTCAAGTTCAACAGCAAGGTGGGTGCGATCATCTTTCTTGGGCTGGTGATTTCGATCCCCTTCGCCTGACCAGACAAGAAAAAGGGCCGACCTTCAGGGGAAAAGGCCGGCCCAAGAGTGACTGGAGTCCTCTTTGAATGCTTTTCAGGGGTCTTTAGTTCCGGGCGATGATTTCCCGGCCCTCGATCTTCATCGTCACACCCAGTTGGCCGATCGAGCGGCGGACAAGGAAGCGCGGGCGGCGCTCGGCGAAGTAGGAGTGCCGGCGGCGCGGCGCCGAGTTCTTGTTTGCGATATTGGTCAGGTGCTCTTCGAGCGGACGGGCAACGCCATCGGCCTCCACCATCAGCATCGGAATGTTGTAGGCATCGGCCCAGCTGCGCCAATCGGCGGCGATGTCGCAGAGATCGTGAGCGACCAGCAGCGGAATGCTGAGCTCCGGATCGTCATGATGCAGTTCCAGCGTCACGGTCACGCGGCCGTCACCGTGATCGATGGCCCGGGCGGCCACGCCGCGGAAGGTGCGGGCCGGCAGTGCGAAGGAAATCGGAAGGCCGCTGGAAGGCAGACGCTTCTTGAGGACCGCGCCACGCTCGTCAAGCGTGATCGAGACGTCGCCGGCATTGGATTGTCCAGAATAGGACACCTGCTGGGGCAAGTGTTTCGGATCGAGCCGAAAGGTTGCCTCGGCCCAGATCGGGCCCATTGCTACGTTGCGCATGTTCATTACACCCTGTTTTCCTTGAGAGCCTGGGGCTCTTCTTCCGGGGCTTTTGCCCTCTTGGTAGGGAGAAGTTAGCGGGCTGATCTTCCGTCTGACTTAATATTCGCGGTTAAGAAATCTTTGCATTCCCGGATGGTTATCGAAGTCGAAGCCGACACGGTTGAGGGAGTATGAACGCGAACGTTCGCCTTCTTCATTCCTCCTTAAAGGTTTGGGCAAGGTTTCTCGTGTAGTCTCCGAGCTCCAGCAATGCGTGCGGAAGTCGCCGGATGGTTTCGACCTTTCTCAGCTATGATCTGATCGCCAGGGACATGACCAAGTCCCTGAACCGCGTTGCGTCCGAAGGGCAGACCAAGCGCGAGACCGATTATTTCCAGTCCAATATCGGCAAGGTCTCGAGCGTCGACGATTTCATGGGCGATTATCGCCTTTATTCCTACGCGATGAAGGCCTACGGGCTCGATGACATGACTTATGCCAAGGCCTTCATGAAGAAGGTTCTGGACAGCGATCTCACCGACCCGCAAAGCTTCGTCAATCGGCTCTCCGATCAGAAATATCGCGACTTTGCCAACGCCTTCCAGTTCGGCAAGGCCACCGCGACCGTGCAGACCACTGCGCAGAAGGACTCGACCGTCCAGGCCTACAAGGATCAGCTGGATCAGGAAGAGGCCGCCGTCGCCACGGATACCGCCTATTACAAGAAGGCGATTACCTCCGTGAAGACCGTCGACGGTCTGATGAACGACACCAAGCTCTACACCTATGCAATGGAGTCCGTAGGGCTAGACCCCAACACCTACACGCGCGATTTCGTCAAGAAGGTGCTGACCAGCGACGTCAACGACAGCACGAGCTATGTCAACACCCTGCCCACGGATACCGGGCCGCGTTACCTCCTGAAGCAGAAGGCGCTGGAGTTGCGCAACGCCTTCAACTTCAACGCAAGCGGCGGGCTCGACAGCGGCACGACGGCACAGACCTCGGCCCAGGTCGACAAGATGACCGAGACCTACATCACCACGGTGCCGAGCCACGTGACGCCGGCGGCGGCGCAGCTGAACAACACCTATCTGGCAGATCAGATGGCGAAGGTGACGAAGGTCAGCGACATCACCAGCAATGATCGGCTGTTCTCGCTGGTCAAGACGGCGCTGGGCCTGGATTCCGGCATGATGGGGACAACCTTTCAGAATATCGTCACCAGCGATACCTCGACCCCCAACAACTATGCCAATCAGCAGGGCGGGGCGACATGGACCGCCGTCGCCAAGATGTTCAACTTCGATACGAGCGGGAATGTGAAGGCCGGCGACTCGGCCATGACGAGCGATAACCTTTCAAAGCTGCAGAACAGATACCTGTCCAGTTACAGCAAGGACGACGACGCCAACGACGCGACGATCTACAATTATTATGGCACGCATATCGGCCAGGTGAAGAAGGTCGACGACCTCGTCAACAATTCCGCGCTCTATAGCTTCGCGCTGCATTCCGTGGGCCTGGCGGCCCAGGACGAGTCGCAGATCAAGATCAAGATGGTTCTGGAAAGCGACGTCAACGACCCGAAGAGCTACGTGAACCAGCTCTCCGATAAGCGTTATCTGGCGCTTGCCAAGGAGTACAATTTCGACAAGGACGGCAAGATCAGCGCCCCGCGCCTGGCACAGTCGCAGGCCGAAATCACCATCATGGCGCAAAACTACGTCAAGATGCAGACGCGCTATGGCAATACCGCGGCAAAGGCCCCGGCGACCGATGACATGAACTATTACACGAAGACGATCCAGGGGGTCGACTCGGTCGGCGAACTTCTGTCCGATAGCAAGCTCGTCAAGGTGATGGTCGGCTCCTATGGCTTCGATCCGACCAAGGTGACGAAGGACTTTCTGCAGAAGGTCTTTTCATCCGATCTCAGCGATCCCCAGAGCTTCGCCAATACACAGCCCGACCAGCGCTGGGCGCAGATGGCGGGCGCGTTCAATTTCGACAACAAGACCGGCAAGATCGCGACGACTGACCAGTCCGGCGCCATGGATCGCCGCGCCCGCATCGCCACCGTGGACAACTACTACCAGCAGACGCTGGAAACCGAAGCGGGCGATGACAATGCCGGAACGCGCCTTGCGCTCTATTTCCAGCGCATGGCCCCGACCATCACCTCGGCCTACGACATTCTCGCAGACCAGGCGTTGCTGCAGTTCTTCAAGACCAGCAACAACCTGCCTGATGGTTTCTCGACCCTGCCCATCGACACGCAGGCGGCCAAGGTCAATCAGGTGATGAACCTCAAGGACCTGTCCGATCCGTCCAAGGTCACCGATATGGTCAAGAAATTCACGGCGCTCTACGACATCCAGAACAGCTCCGTGAGCGGCGGTGCTTCGGCATTGTCGATCCTGTCGTCCAATAGCAGCGGCGCCTCCTTGAGCGCTGATACCCTCTTTACCCTTTCACAGCTCAAGCTCGGCTGATCTTGGTGCCGCTTTGCCCGGTTGCTTTCCGTTGAAAGTCGTTATATCCATTTGGAGATAACGATAGGAGAGATCGACATGCGTCGTCGTTGTTTCGCCGCCGGCCTTCTGGCCGCAACAGTCATGGCACTGAGTGTGTTCAGCGCAACCGGCGCGGTTGCCGGCGAGGTGAGGGTCTTCGCCGCTGCAAGCCTCAAGAATGCGCTGGACGGCATCGCCAAGGACTGGAAGGCCGAGACGGGCAATGACGTGGTGCTGACCTACGCGGCAAGTTCCGCTCTCGCCAAGCAGGTGGAGGCCGGCGCGCCCGCCGATCTCTTCATTTCCGCCGATCTCAAGTGGATGGACTATCTGGCCAAGGGCGACCTCATCAGGAAGGACAGCCGCGAGAACCTCCTCGGCAACGCTCTTGTTCTAGTCGGCCCCAAGGACGCCGCCAAAACCTACGAGATCGCCAAGGGCTTCGACCTCGCCGGTGCGCTTGCAGGCGGGCGCCTTGCCGTGGGAGCCGTTGAAAGCGTGCCGGCCGGCATCTATGCCAAGCAGGCGCTGACGAACCTCGGTGCCTGGGACGGGGTCAAAGACAAGCTGGCGGAAGCAGAAAACGTCCGTGCTGCCCTTCTTCTTGTCTCCCGCGGCGAGGCCCCGCTGGGCATCGTCTACATGACAGACAGCCGGGCCGATACCGGTGTCAAGGTCCTCGGCACCTTTCCGGAAAGCTCGCACGAGCCGATCATCTATCCCGTAGCCGCGTTGAAGAACGCGCCGGCGCTGGCCAGCGAGTTCCAGAAATATCTGCACTCGAAAAAGGCCGAAACCGCCTTCACGGGACAGGGCTTTACGGTATTGTCGGGCAAGTGAAGACCGACATACGGCAACGGAATGATATTGTCTGAAGATGACTGGATCGCATTGGCGATCAGCCTCAAGGTCGCGGTGGTGGCGAGCGCTGCGAGCCTGCCATTCGGCATTGCTGTCGCCTGGGTGCTGGCGCGCAAGACATTTCCGGGCAAGAGCGTGCTGAACGGTCTTGTCCACCTGCCGTTGATCCTTCCGCCGGTCGTGACCGGTTACATCCTGCTCATCCTCTTCGGCCGCAAGGGCGCCATCGGTGCCGTGCTCGATCAGGCTTTCGGAATCGTGCTTTCCTTCCGCTGGACGGGTGCGGCGCTTGCCGCCGCCGTCATGGGCTTTCCGCTTATGGTGCGGGCGATCCGCCTCTCCATCGAAGGCCTCGACCGGGGGCTGGAATCGGCCGCCGCCACGCTCGGCGCCAGCCGGTTCAATGTGTTCCGGACCGTTACGCTCCCGTTGATCATGCCCGGCGTTGTCACCGGAACCATTCTTGCCTTTGCCAAGGCCATGGGCGAATTCGGTGCGACCATCACCTTTGTCTCCGCCATTCCGGGCGAGACGAAGACGCTTGCGGCGGCGATATACGGTTACACGCAGGTGCCCGGTGGGGACGCGGGCGCAATGCGCCTCACGCTCATCTCCGTGGTGGTGTCGCTTGCCGCCCTTCTTGCCTCGGAGCTTCTGGCGCGTCGCGTGCAGGCGCGCACGGAGGGGCGCGATGCTTGAGATCGACATCCGCCATCAGCAGGGGGAGTTCCGGCTTGAAGCGGCCTTGTCGGCAGGCGAGGGCTTGACCGCGCTGATCGGGCCCTCAGGCTCAGGCAAGACCACGATCGCCAATATTGCCGCCGGCCTTGTACGGCCCGAGGCGGGTTGCGTGAGGTTCAACGGAGAAACCTGGTTCGACAGCCAGAGGAAGATCTTTCTGTCCGCAGATCGCCGCCGCGTGGGCTATGTCTTTCAGGACGGCCGCCTTTTCCCGCATATGACGGTGCGGCAGAACCTGCATTATGCACGCCACTTCCGCCCCGTGCGCACGGACGAAGCCTCGGATGGCCGCCTGATCGAACTGCTCGGCATCGGCCACCTCCTCGATCGGCGCCCGGCCGGCCTGTCTGGCGGGGAGAAAAGCCGTGTCGCCATCGGCCGTGCGCTCTTTTCCGCGCCTTCGCTTCTCATCATGGACGAGCCGCTATCGGCGCTCGACCCGGCCCGCAAGGCGGAAATCCTCCCGCACCTCGAATTCATTCGCGACGAGACCGGCATTCCCGTCCTCTATGTCAGCCATGCGATGGAGGAAGTGGCGCGCCTGGCCAACCGGGTCGTCTCCGTGGCGCAAGGACGTGTGGTGGCGCAAGGTGACCCGGGTGCAGTACTCGGCGGCACGGGCGCAACGCCGCAGGACATGGAGCCGGCAACCTTTATCGGCGCGACAATCAGCCATCATCTCGACGACGAGGGCCTGAGCGTCGCTGAGAGCCGGGCGGGGCGCATCTATCTCAAGCGGGGCGCGGCCGAGCCCGGCGATCGCGTTCGCGTCTATATCTCCGCGCAGGATATCATTCTCGGGATCGGCGAGCCTGGCAATCTTTCCGCGCTCAACAGGCTGACCGGTAGCGTCCTCGCCCTCGTCGAGCAGGGCGGAAGCGTCTGGGTGACCGTCGACTGCTCCGGCGAAGTGGTGCTGGCGCAGGTCACGCGCCATTCGGCGGCACGGATGGGCCTCGAAAAGGGACAACCCGTAAGCCTGCTGTTCAAGTCCGTGTCCATCGACACGCAGGGTCTGTTTCGCCGTCAGACGTCTTGAAGCAATCCCAGCAAAAGTGGATCCCGGTTTTGCGTCCGGGATTGCGGGAGATCAGAAGCAATCCCAGCAAAAGTGGATCCCGGTTTTGCGTGAAGCTAGGCCTTTCCGTAGGCCCAGAGCAATACGATCCCGATCGCCATCGTGGCGCCCGCCATGATCATCCCGATGTCATAGTTGCCTGTCGTTTCCGCGATCCGGCCGACGACCGCAGGGGCGACGATCTGCGCCACGCCATAGGACAATGTCAGCCGCGCCATGGCGGCCGATGGGTTGTCGCTATTGCGCTTTCCAGCCAGCGCAAGTGTCAGCGCCACGATGCCCATGAAGGTGCCGCCGAAAAGGATTGCCCCGCCGATTGCTGCGATCGCACTATGGCTGAGCACGGGCAAGATGATCCCGACAATCTGGACCGCATAGGCGACGATCAGCGTCGGCACGTCGCCGATCCGCCGCGCCAGCCGGTCCCAGGCAAGCGTTGCCGGGATCGCTGCCAGTCCCACGACGACCCAGATGAACGAGCCGATATGTGACAGCTGCGGCACCTTCGCCGCAGCGGCGACAACGAATGTGGCGCTGACGACGAAGCCGACACCGGCGCAGAAATAGGAGAGATTGAGCAGCCACGCGCCGGGATGCGGAACCTTGGCCGGCCCCGCTGCACGCTGAGGCGTCGCGCCATCCGGGGCAGGCATCCAGAGCCATGCCGGGATCAGCAGCGCCAGCGTGACCGTGCCGAAGACATGCCATTGTCCGGCCCAATCCAGAGCACCAGTCGTTGCCATGACCAGCGCGCCGGAGAGAATGATGCCGACGGCGAGCCCGATGAAGTGAAGCCCAAGCTCCGGCCGCCGTCCATGTCGCACCAGAAAGGCCAGAACCATGCCGGATGCCAGCAGCATGCCCGATGCCCCGCCGACACCGGCAATGTAGCGCAGGAAGAGCCAGATCCAGGTCTGTTGCGTCAGTCCCATGCCCGCCGTGCCGATGACACCGGCGACGAGGCCGATCCGGTAGACAAGATAGCGCCGCCGTGCATCCGAAATCGTCGAGGCGAGCAGCGCACCTGTCATGTAGCCGGCATAATTCACGGTCGCGAGCAGCCCGCCCACAAAGGGCGACATGCCCGTCTGCGTCTCCATCAGCGGCAGCATCGGCGTGTAGGCAAACCGCGCAATGCCGACCGTCAGCAGCATTGCCGCCATGCCGGCAGCCATAACCTGCCAGGGCTTGATGGTTTCAGACGGGTTCAGCGCAATGTTCGACATGGGGTGTCCGGTTTCGTGATAATTGTCAGGAACACTTAACACGTTCCCTGCGTCGGAATTATTGAACTTTCGGACAGACAGTTGTTCCGGATCAATCGCTGCAACGTTGCAAGCCCGCCTAGTCCGCCGCACCCTTCTTCACTGGCGGCTCCCCCAGCGCCGCCTCGATCCACGCAAGATCGCCACCCATCGCTTCTTCCGCCCGCTTCTCCATGCCGCGAAAACGCGCCAGCAATTCCTCGCCAAATGGCGTCAGCGTCGCCCCGCCACCCTGCTTGCCGCCCTGCACCTTCAGTACGACCGGTTCACGGAACATGCCGTTCAGTTCATCGATCAGCAGCCAGGCCCGGCGATAGGACATGTTCATGGCAGCCCCCGCCGAACGGATCGAGCCCTGCGTCTTGATCAGCTCCATCAGCTGCGCCTTGCCGGGTCCCAGCGGATGGTCGCCCGGTAGCGTCAAGCGCAGCTTGAAACCGACCTTTGCGCTCATTGCAGCACCTTGCCGGGGTTCATGATGCCGGCCGGGTCGAAGGCGGCCTTGATCCGGTGCATGAGGTCCATCTCGATGGGGCTGCGGATGCTCGCCAGTTCGTCGCGCTTCAGCTGGCCGATGCCATGCTCGGCCGAAATCGAGCCGCCATGCTTGAGCACGATGCCGTGGACGATGGCGTTCACCTCGCGCCAGCGGGCGAGATAGGCCGCCTTGTCGGCGCCGACCGGCTGGGAAATGTTGTAATGGATATTGCCGTCGCCGAGATGCCCGAAGGCGCAGATGCGCGCACCGGGCACGGCGGCGATCACGGCCTTTTCCGCCTCCGCCATGAAATCCGGCACCTGCGAGACCGGCACGGAGACGTCATGTTTGATCGACCCGCCCTCCGGCTTCTGCGCATCCGACATGCTCTCGCGCATGTGCCAGAGCGCCTTGCGCTGCGTCTCCGACGAGGCCACCACGGCATCGTCGATCAGCCCGCGCTCATAGGCGGTTTCCAGCAGCGTGCCGATCATCCGCTCGGCGGTCTCTTCCGCATCCGAGGTCGAGATGTCGATCAGCGCATACCACGGATGCACGGTCGACAGCGGATCGCGCACGTTCGGAATATGCTTCGCCGTGAATTCGACGCCGATACGCGGCATGAGCTCGAAGCCGGTCAGTGCTGTGCCGCAAAGGCCGGCCGCGAATTCGAAAAGCTTCAGTGCATCCGCCGGGCTTTTCAGCCCGACAAATGCTACCTGATGCCCGCGCGGGCGGGGGAAGAGCTTCAGCACCGCACCGGTGATGACGCCGAGCGTGCCTTCCGCGCCGATGAACAGATCGCGCAGGTCATAACCCGTATTGTCCTTCTTCAGCCGCCGCATGCCGTCCCAGATCTCGCCGGTCGGCAGCACGACCTCGAGGCCAAGGCAAAGCTGGCGCATGTTGCCATAGGCGAGCACGGCCGTGCCGCCTGCATTGGTGGAGAGGTTCCCCGCGACCCGGCAGGAGCCTTCCGAGCCGAGCGACAGGGGAAACAGCCGATCGACTGCTTCGGCCGCCTTGTGCACATCCTCCAGAATGACGCCGCCATCCACCGCGATCACATTGGCGACCGGATCGACATCGCGGATGCGATTAAGCCGCGCCAGCGACAGGACGATATCGTGACCCTCCGCGCGCGGCACCCCGCCGCCGACGAGCCCCGTGCCGCCGCTGACGGGCACGATGGGCGTCTTCGTTTCGCTCGCAAGCTTCAGGATGGCAGACACCTCGTCCGTCGAACCGGGGCGCAGCACCAGCGGCGTCGCACCACGGTAAAGCCCCCGGCCTTCGGTGAGGTAGGGCTCCACATCGGCGGGTGCACGCAGCGCGTTGCCGGTTCCGACGATGGCGGCGAAACGGTCGATCAGGTCAGGGGATGGCATTCTCATTTTCCTCGCGGGGCAGCTGCGCGCATCAGGCGATCGTTGATCGCTTCGCCCAATCCTGTCATGGGCACGGGCGCAATCGCAATCGAAAAAGCACCCGTCCGGTCGGCGGCGCGCAATGTCGAAAACAGATTGGCGGCCGCCTCGCGGAGGTTGCCGGAGGGGCTGAGATCGAAGCGGGCGACGGCCTTGTCGGCATCGACGACGCTCTGCCCGCCGAAATTGATCAGCGCCTCGCCAAGCGATACGCGGTTGGCATTCAGCCTCACCTTGGCGTCCGGCGCGTAGTGCGATGCCAGCATGCCCGGCGCTTCGATGGCCCCTGTCTGGCTGACATCGCGCAGCACGCGGCCGCCGATCACCCGCTCGATATCCTCGACCGAAAGGCCGCCGGGACGAAGCAGGTGAACGCCTGTCTCATCGGATTTCAAGATGGTGGACTCGACGCCAACCTTCGTCGGCCCGCCGTCGAGAATGACCCGCAGCTTCTGGCCGAGATCGTCCTCGACATCTATTGCCGAGGTCGGGCTGATGCGGCCGGATGTGTTGGCGCTAGGGGCGGCGAGCGGCTTGCCGAAGCGCGAAATCAGCTTGCCGGCAAAGCCCGCAGGCACGCGCAGCCCAACGGTCGAAAGACCGGCGGTGGCCAGCGGATGAATGGCGCTGCTGGCCTTGAGCGGCACGACCAGCGTCAGCGGCCCCGGCCAGAAGGCGAGCGCGAGCTTGCGGGAGACGGGATCAAATTCGCCGTACTGTTCGGCCATGGCGAGATCGGAGACGTGGCAGATCAGCGGATTGAAACGCGGCCGGCCTTTCTTCTCATAAATGCTGGAAATGGCATAGGGGCTCGTCGCATCGGCAGCCAGCCCATAGACCGTCTCGGTCGGAATGGCGACAGGCTCCTCGCGGGTAAGCGCCTTCAGCGCCGCATCCATGGCGGCCTCTGCCTGTGTCTCGATGTCGTAGATCGTTGCCATGCGCACCCTTCTTGGGCCTGTTCACTACACGCCCGGGCGGCTGCAAGGCAACGATAGAGTCGCGCCTGGCCCTTTGGTCCCGAAAATATCAACCGATGGCGCGGATGATGGCGCGCAGCTGCTCGTTGCGCGCGCCCAGCATCAGCACATTCTTCATCGCCTGTTTCGGATCGTTGGTCCGGAAAAGCAGGCCGTTGCCGCGTATGGCGGTGTTGATTGCGAGTTTAGCCTTGTCGCCGCTCTTGTCTGCCGCCATGGCGACCGCGAAATACATCCGGCCCTGGCGTGGATTGATATGCTCGAAGAAGTTTCCGGACGTGCCAATGTCGGCCAGGAAATTGGCGATGTAGAAGCCCCAGGTCACATCGTCATACTCGGCGAATTTTGTCTTCGAGGCCGTGACATGGCAATAGCCGAGATGCGGTGCCGCTGCGAGCGTCCGGTGGAAGATCAGCTTGGGGAACTGGATGGCCCGGTGGAACGCATTCAGCCGCTCATGTGTGGTTTCGCCGGCACGCTCGAGACGCTTGCCGGTAATGGCCGCCACTTCCTGATAGGTGAGATAGCGCTTCTCTTCCTCGATCCAGGTGTCTTGGGCGCGGAGGATGCGTCCGGTGCGCAAGAATTCGGAATGCACGGCGGCAGGCAACCGTGTCTTCTTGCTCCTGCTGCTGTCGAAATACCTCAGAACCGGCATGTTCAATAAGTCCGCCACGCAACCAACCCAAAGTCTGCCTCAACATGGTTAAGCTTTTATTGCCCATAGGTTGCTCAGGACTGGAGTACGCTGCGCTCTCGCCATGGGATGCGGCAATGTGCGCAGCCGCAGATATCCGCCCTTGACGTTGACGTTTACGTAAACATAAACTAGCCATTGGACGAATTGACAAAGCTGCGCGCACCTCCATGTATGGGCGCGAAAATTGTCGGGAGGATTATGATGTACAAGGCGCCTGTTGAGGAAATCGCGTTCACGTTGAAGCACGTGGCGGGTATCGGCGAAGCCATGGAGCAGGGTCTGCTCGGTGATCTGAGCGAGGACCTGCTGGACGCGATCCTGGCCGAAGCCGGACGTTTTGCCGAAGAGGAAGTAGCCCCGCTCGCCGATAACGGCGACAAGCAGGGCGCGCGCCTCGTCGACGGCGCTGTCAAGACGCCGGATGGCTGGGCCGATCTTTACAAGCGCTGGGCCGAAGGCGGCTGGAACGCGCTGGCCTGCCCGGAGGAATTCGGCGGCCAGCACTTGCCGCAGTCGCTCTACATGGCGACGCTCGAGATGTGGAACTCCTGCTCGATGGCCTTCACGCTCGGTCCGGCGCTGACGATCGGCGCCATCGAGGCGATCAACGCCCATGCCACCGACGCCCTGAAGGAAAAGTACCTTCCGAAGATGGTTTCGGGCGAGTGGATGGGCTCGATGAACCTGACCGAACCCGGCGCCGGCACCGATCTCGGCGGCATGAAGACCCGCGCCGAGCGCCGTCAGGATGGCACCTATCGCATTTTCGGCCAGAAGATCTTCATCACCTATGGCGAGCACGACTTCACCGACAATATCGTCCATCTTGTGCTGGCGCGCCTTCCGGATGCGCCGAAGGGCTCCAAGGGCATCTCGCTCTTCCTCGTGCCGAAGTTCTTCGTCAACGATGACGGATCGCTGGGTGCGCGCAACGATCTGCACTGCCACTCCATCGAGCACAAGCTCGGCATTCACGGTTCGCCCACCTGCACGATGATCTACGGCGACGGCAAATTCGGCGACGAGGCCGGCGCGGTCGGCTGGCTGATCGGCGAGGAGAATAACGGCCTTGCCGCCATGTTCACGATGATGAACAACGAGCGCCTCGGCGTCGGCATGCAGGGCGTGGGCATTTCCGAAGTCGCCACGCAGAAGGCCACCGCCTATGCCCGCGAGCGCCTGCAGGGCCGCGCGCCGGGCTGGAAGGGCGAGGGCATGAGCCCGATCATCGAACATCCCGATATCGCCCGCACGCTGCTCACCATGAAGGCGCTGACGCAAGGGTCGCGCGCCATCACCTATGCCTGTGCCTTCGCCATCGACATGTCGATGCGGCTGGAAGACGGCGAAGCCAGGCGCCACTGGCAGGAGCGCGCCAACCTCCTGACCCCCATCGCCAAGTCCTTCCCCACGGATGCAGGCGTCGAAGTCGCCTCCCACGGCATTCAGGTCCATGGCGGCATGGGCTTCATCGAGGAAACGGGGGCTGCCCGCTACTATCGCGACATCCGCATCGCCCCGATCTATGAAGGCACCAACGGTGTTCAGGCCGGCGATCTTGTCGGGCGCAAACTTCCGCAGTCCGGTGGCAACCAGGTCCGGGGCTTCATCGCCGAGTTGAAGGAGATCGCAGCGCAGGTGCGCAGCTCCAATCTCGACGGTTTCGGCAACACGGCGGACAAGCTGGACGCCTCCATTGCTGATCTGGAAGAGGCATCCGAATGGCTGCTTGCAGCGCTCGCCGCCGGCAAGTCTGCCGACGCCTCAGCCGGCGCCACAGCCTATCAGCGCCTCTGGGGCCTGACGCTCACGGGCGCCTATCTCGCCAAGGGAGGACTGGTCGACGCCGGCGACGGCCGTCAGCCGGGCCGCATCGCCCTTTGCCGCTTCGCCGCCGAGAACCTGATCTCGGAAACCGCCGCGCTCAAGGACCGCATCGTCAACGGTGCGGATGCGCTGACCGCCGCGCGCATGCTGCTCGCATCCTGATGGCGTCCGGGAGGAGGAAACCCAAACCATGACCGACCATATCCTGATCGAACGTCCGGAAACCCATCCGGGCGTCCTCGTCATCCGCATGAACCGCCCGGACAAGAAGAATGCGCTGACCCGGGCCATGTATGACACGATGGCCAATACGCTGGTCGAGGCCAACAAGGACGAGACCATCCGCGCCGTCGTCATCTTCGGTGTGCCCGGCAGCTTCTCCTCCGGTAACGACCTGGCCGACTTCATGGCGATTGCGGTTGATCCGCAGGCTGGCCGCGATGTCAACCGCTTCATCTTTGAACTGGCGCGCTTCGAGAAGCCGCTTCTCTCCGGTGTCGACGGTCTGGCCATCGGTATCGGCACGACGATGAACCTGCATTGCGACATGACATTCGCAACGGCCCGCACCGAATTCCGCACGCCCTTCGTCGATCTGGCGCTGGTGCCGGAAGCGGCCTCGTCGCTCCTCGGCCCTCGCATCATGGGCCATCAGCGGGCATTCGCCATGTTTGCAGCCGGCATCGGGTTCTCCGCCGAGGAGGCCCGCGACGCAGGCCTGATCTGGAAGATTGTCGGCGAAGAGGCGCTTGAAGCCGAAACCCTGAAGGCCGCCGCCGTGCTCGCTTCGCGTCCGCCAAAGGCAATGGCGCTGGCCCGCAAGCTGCTCAAGGGCTCCGTCGGCGAGGTTGAGGCCCGGATGAGCGAGGAACTGGTGCATTTCGGCAACCAGCTCAAGTCGCAGGAAGCCATGCAGGCCTTCCAGGCTTTCATGAGCCGGAAGAAATGACAAAAATGGCGGCCTCGGCCGCCATTCTCATGTCAGGGTCGTCCTTGCCCGCTTGTTACGCCAGAATAACGCGCTCGATGAAGTAGATCGCGGCCTTTGCCATGCCGTAGATCACGCCGCCGGCAACCACCATCGAAACGACGAAGGCGGCAATGCCGGCCAGCGTCCACACGCCGTCGCGTCCCAGAATGCCGAAGCAGAAGACACAGATCGTCAGCGCCGGAAGCATGTTTCCGAGCGGAACCGGCAGCAGCAGAACGACGGCAAGGATCAGGCAGAGTAGACCTACGAAATATTCGAAGGGCGGCTCCGTGAGGAAGGACAGTCGCATCTTCAAAAGCCGCTCGGCCCAGGTCAGCCATGGATGTGCCTTGTCGACGATGCGCGCGAAATCCTGCCGCGACATGGAGCGGTCGGCGATGAGGGAGGGAAGCCATGGCCTCATGCCGAAGGTCAGCTGCGCGGCCAGAAACACCAGCGGCGCGCCGAGGATGGCGGAGGTGCCAGGCGGTGTCGGAATGACGTTCGGGAAGGCGAAGACCAGCATCAGGGCGCCAATGGCCCGGTCGCCCAGCGTGTCCAGCAGGTAGCGGATGGAGATGCGTTCATTCGCCTTGTTGTCGGCAATCTGCCGCAGGATGCGAGACGTCCTCATTCGACGCTTCCGGGGCGTTGCTTCCTTCACGACACCTGCCACCTGATCGACCATGAATACCAATAACCCCAACTCTATTTCTTTGGCCGCTCCAATGCAGCCACGATCTCCACATGCGGCGACCAGAGAAACTGATCGATCGGTGTGACGGCGGTCACGCGATAGCCTCCCGCCACAAGGATGGAGAGGTCGCGCGCGAGCGACTGTGCATTGCAGCTTACCGCGGCAATTTTACGAACTCCTGAACGCGCCAGCTCTTTTGATTGCGATTCTGCGCCGGCGCGAGGCGGATCGAAGACAACCGCATCAAACGTCTTCAATTCGCTGGCCATCATCGGCCGGCGGAAAAGGTCGCGCCGCTCGGTTGTCACGGGCTTCAGGCCCTGGCGATTGCGTGCCGCATGTTCGAGTGCGGCCACGGCCCGCGCATCACCTTCGACGGCATGGACCTTCGAGGTTTCGGCAAGCCTCAGCGCAAACGTGCCGGAGCCGGCAAACAGGTCGGCCACCGCCTTCGCCTTGCCCACGATCGCGCCGACCAGTGTCGCCATGGTCTCTTCGGCCTCGGCAGTCGCCTGGGTGAAGCCGCCGGACGGTGGGCTCGCCTCGGTCGTTCCGAAACGGATAACCGGCCTGGCTGGCTCGATGAGGATTTCGCCGTCGAGGCTGACACGGGCAATGCCGCGCAGCTTCAGGATGATCTCGATGGCCGTCTGCCGCTGCTTGTCGGACAGTTTCGGCAGACCGTCTGCTGCAATGTCGAGCCCGGTCAGCGTTTCCAGAACCCCGATGCGGAAGGGCTCGGCATTCGGCGCCAGCGCCCGGCCGATGATGCGAATGTCGTCGAGCCGCGCCACGATGGAAGGCTTCAGCACGGGACATTCGGAAATGTTGACGATGTGATGGCTGCCAGCCTGGTTGAAGCCGAGCAGCAATTCCTTCTCGGTCTTGCGAGCGGCAAAGATCGCGCGGCGACGCTCGCCGGGATGCGCGGCAACCAGTGCGCCAACCTCGACATCGATGCCCCTGGACTTCAGCGCATTGATCACAAGGCCGCGCTTGAACTCGGCATAAAGCATCGGGTCAACATGCTGCAGCGAACAGCCGCCACAGGCCCCGTTTTCTCCATCCGGTCCGAAATGCCGACAGACGGGTGCCACACGGTCGGGCGAGGGCTCCGTCAACGCCATGATCGTGCCTTGCGATTTTTCGACCGCCGCCTTCAGCCGGTCGCCGGGATGGGCGAAAGGTACGTAAACCGGGCCCTTGTCGGTCTCGGCAACTCCGTCGCCTTCCGCGCCAAGCCGCGTAATGTCGAGTGTCAATGCGCTCACGCCTTGCGACCTCCAAGCAGATATTCGTGGTTTCCGTCGCCGCCGGCGATCGGCGAGGCGGTGATGCCCATGGTGGTCCAGCCCGGCTGCGTCGCAAGCCATTCGGCCATGTCGGCCGCAATCCGCCCGCCTGCAGAGGCGTCCTTCAGGATGCCGCCCTTGCCGATCGCCTCGCGTCCGGCCTCGAATTGGGGCTTGACCAGAAGGACGCAGAACGCGCCGGCTGCCGCCAGCGAAAGGGCCGGCGGCAGGGCCAGCTTCAGCGATATGAACGAAACGTCCGAGACGATCGCCCCGATGGAACGGCCACCGAGATGCGAAGAATCAAGCTCCCGGGCGTTCAGCCCCTCCAGATTGGCAACACGCGGATGGCCGGAAAGGCTTTCATGCAACTGCCCGTGGCCAACATCGACCGCCATCACATGCCGCGCCCCGCGCTCCAGCAAGACCTGCGTGAAACCGCCGGTCGATGCGCCGATATCCAGACAGTCGAGCCCGTCGGGCGACAGTGCGAAATGGTCGAGCCCGGCAATCAGCTTCAAGGCTGCGCGCGACACATAGGTCTGCGCCGGATCGTCGATCTCGACGGCTGCGGCGGCGGAGACCGTCTGTCCCGGCTTTGTCACCGGCTTTCCGTCAATGCGCACGGTGCCGCGCGCAATCGCATCGCGGGCACGCGACCGGGTCGCGAAATGTCCCTGCGCGACGAGCATCTGGTCAAGCCGCTGTTGATCGTTGGTAGTCATGCCGACCTCTTGGCCTGCGCTTTGAAACAACGCAAGAAAAATCGGAATGAGAGCCGCTGGAACTCGGCGGCGCCTCGGCCGCTTTCATATTAGAATAACGTTCAAATCATTGAAATCAATGCGTAATTGACAAAGATCAATTTTGTATTTCAGCATACCTTAACGGATTTCCGGATAGTGTGGCGCAAATAAAGGCTTCGCGCGTGCGCGGAGCGGTTGGAGCTTGCCATGTTTTCCAGACTTCGCGCACTTCCCCTGACGGCGCAGATCCTCCTGAGCGTATCCGCTGTGCTGATCACCGGCGAAGCGATCAAGGTTGCGGCTGATATCGCCGGCGACAGGCGCCGCATCGAGACAAATGGCGAGCTGCGCGGCAATGCGGCGCTCGATATGCTGGAGGCTGTCCATGTCCAGGCCATGCTCAATCGTGGCCAGATCGAGGATGGCGACCCGGCCGTGGAAACGCTCAACGGCACGATGGCGCAATTTTCCAAGTCCAATGCGGGCATCGGCATCTGGATAGTCATGGGCGAAAAGATCCTGAATTTCCAGAAGCAGCAGGGCGGTCGGCAACTGCCGGCCCATGACGAATTCGACAGACAGGTTCTGTCTTCGAAGGAACGCGCGGCCACCATTGAAAACGGCTCGACCCTGCGCCTGTCGCGTCCCGTTATCCTGGGGCAGGGCAGCGCGGCCGACGAGCGCTGTGCCGGTTGCCACACCGGCATGATGGACATTCAGCCGGGCGAGGCGATGGGGGTCTACAGTGCTGCAATCGACCTTGGGCCCGACCTTGCCGCCTGGCAGCAAAGATTGACCGGTCGCATTTTGACCGGCCTTGGCACGCTGGCGGTCACGCTCATCCTGATTTTCGGGCTGCTGCGCCTCACAACCCTGCGGCCGCTGCGCCGTCTCGCAAGCCTGACCAGCCGCCTGGCCGCGGGCGATCTCTCGGTCTCGACAGGAATGGCGCGGCGCAAGGACGAGATCGGGGCGCTCGCCCGTTCGCTCGATGTCTTCCGTGATGCCTCTGCCGCCAACAAGCGGCTGGAAAAGGAGGCGGAAGATCATCGGCTCACTGCCGAGGCGGATCGACTGGCCGCACAGGAAAAGGCGGAAGCCGATGCCGCCGAGCGGCTTCGGATCGCCACCTCCGGCCTTGCGGGCGGCCTGAAGCGTCTCGCCTCCGGTGATCTCTCCGTCAGCCTGGACGCGCGCTTCGCACCCGAGTTCGAGGAATTGCGCAAGGACTTCAACGACTCGGTTCGTCAATTGGGCGAGACCCTGACGGCGATCCGCGATGCTGCCGGCTCCATCGACCAGGGCAGCAGCGAAATCGCCTCGGGCGTCGGCGAATTGTCGAAGCGCACCGAGAGCCAGGCCAACTCTCTGGACGAGACCACCGAGGCCCTGACGCAAATCACGCAGCATGTCGCCTCCTCGGCCAAGCGCGTCGCGGAAGCCAGAACCGTCGCCGCCCAGGCCAATGACAGCGCACACAAGTCCGGCACCGTGGTTGCCAATGCCGAAGAGGCGATGGGCCGTATTGAGGAATCCTCCGCGCGGATCGCCAACATCATCGGCGTGATCGACGAGATCGCCTTCCAGACCAATCTCCTCGCGCTCAACGCCGGCGTCGAGGCTGCCCGCGCTGGCGATGCCGGCAAGGGGTTTGCGGTCGTGGCGCAGGAAGTCCGCGCCCTGGCCGGCCGCTCCGCCGATGCGGCGCGCGAGATCAAGATGCTGATCGAGAATTCCTCCCGCGAGGTCGCAGGCGGGGTCGCCCATGTTCGCGATGCCGGCGAAGCGCTCAACATGATCAGCGGCTATATCGTTTCCATCAATGAACTGATGGATGCCATCACCAAGGCGAGTGGCGAGCAGTCGGCGAGCCTGGATGCCGTCAGTCGCGCGCTGGGGACGCTGGACCATGTCACCCAGCAGAATGTCTCGATGGTGGAGCGCACGGACGCGGCAACGACGGGCCTTGCCAACGAGGCCTCGCACCTGCGCGACATGGTGGACCGCTTTACTCTTTCCGGCAGCCAGGGGGAGAGCCGGCGCAGCAACGCCGCGTGATCTCTTGCCGCCGCGCATGGGCCGTGCTTATCGTCTGTCGGGGACAAGAGGGGACAGACCGACATGACGAAGACGGTGCAAACACTTTGCGCGCTGGCCGCATTTGGCATTGCGGGCGCCATTACGCCGGCGATTGCCAATGACTCGACCGCCCAGATGAAGACGGGTGGGCTGGAATTCGTGCAGACCGACGACATCCAGATGGCTGAAGAAAAACTCTTTGTCTCGCCGGAAAAGGTCGCGGTCGAATATCGTTTCCACAACAAGGCAGACAAGGACATCGAGTCGCTGGTCGCCTTTCCGATGCCGGATATCGAGAGCGGCGTCGAACTCAATGTGGCGATCGACTATGATGCCGGCGACAATTTCCTCGGCTTCACGGTCAACCAGGACGGCAAGGACATCAAGCCCGAGCTGCAGCAGCAGGCGCTGGTCCACGGCGTCGACCTGACGGACCACCTGAAGGCGCCCGACATTCCGCTCATTCCCAATTCGCAAGCCTCGACCGCAGCGCTCGAAAAGCTGCCGGCCGACAAGCTGGCCGAACTGGTGACACTCGGCCTCGTACGTGTCGATCAATGGGACGACGGCAAGGGCATGAAGGATCATCCGACCTCGAACTGGACGCTGCGTTCGGTCTACTGGTGGAAGACCGTCTATCCGGCGGGGAAGGACGCCATCGTCAAGCACAGCTACAAGACCAGCGTGGGCGGCACGGTCGATGTGACCTATCTGGACGAAAACGGCCAGCCGAAAGGCGAGCAGTGGAACGACTATCTCAAGCGCTACTGCCTCGACGACAACATGGTCAAGGTTGCCCAGAAGAGCTGGAAGTCCAACCAGGCCGGCAAGGGGCCGCTCTATGTCGAGAACTGGATTTCCTACATCCTGATGACCGGCAACAACTGGGCCGGCCCCATCGGCAAGTTCACGCTGACGGTGGACAAGGGCAAGCCGGAAAACATCATCAGCCTCTGTGGCGAGGGGATCAAGAAGACCGGGCCAACCACGTTCGAGATGCAGAAGACGGAGTTCTATCCGGAGAGGGATTTGGAGATATTGCTGCTGGTGCCGGCGAATTTTCAGTAGTGAGGAAAGTTTGCGGCTTAAGACCCCCTCTGCCTGCCGGCATCTCCCCCACAAGGGGGGAGATGGCAGGAGGCACCGACGCAGCCGATCTCTAGCGCTGAATGCAATGGGGCCGCTGAAAAGGTGGTGGCAGCACAGCGCGTGAGTTAGCGTGGACATCTGAGAGTCCGGTACAGCAATTTGGGGCAAGAGGCGTCTCCCCATCCGTCTCCCCCCTTGTGGGGGAGATGGCGGCAGCCAGAGGGGGACTTTTCAGATCCGCTAAGCGAACCTCAAGCCCGCTGCGTCAGATGCGCCGTCCCAAGCGCTTCGAACACCGTCCTGACAATCCCCGCGCGGTCCAGCCCCGCCTTGGCATACATGGCTTCCGGCTTCGCCTGATCCATCCAGACATCCGGCAGTACCATCGGGCGGACCTTCAGGCCTCCGTCGATCAGCCCTTCGCGGGCGAGGAACTGCAGGACATGGCTGGCAAAGCCGCCGATGGAGCCTTCCTCGATCGTCACCAGCACTTCATGCTCGCGCGCCAGGCGGCGGATCATGTCCTCATCGAGCGGCTTGGCGAAGCGCGCATTGGCGACCGTGGTCGAGAGGCCGGCAGCCTCCAGATCTTCCGCGGCCAGCAGACAGTCCGCAAGACGCGTGCCGAAGGAGAGGAGGGCGACCTTGGTGCCTTCCTTGACGATCCGGCCCTTGCCGATCTCGAGGATCGAGCCGCGCTCAGGCATCTCGACGCCGACGCCTTCGCCGCGCGGATAGCGGAACGAGATTGGGCCTTCGTCATAGGCAACGGCGGTGCGCACCATATGCTTCAGCTCCGCCTCGTCGCTGGCGGCCATGACGACAAAGCCCGGCAGCATGGCAAGATAGCCGGTGTCGAACGAGCCCGCATGCGTCGGCCCGTCGGCGCCGACGAAACCCGCGCGGTCGATGGGGAAGCGCACGGACAACTTCTGGATCGCCACGTCATGCACGACCTGGTCATAGGCGCGCTGCAGGAAGGTGGAATAGAGCGCCGCAAAGGGCTTCATCCCGTCGCAGGCAAGGCCGGCGGCAAAAGTCACGGCATGCTGCTCGGCAATGCCGACATCAAAGGTGCGGGCAGGGAAGGCGTCTGCAAACTTGTCGACGCCGGTGCCGGACGGCATGGCGGCGGTGATGGCGACAATCTTCTCGTCAAGCGCGCCTTCCTGCACGAGCGTCTCGCCAAAGACGGCGGTATAGCTTGGCGCATTCGGCTTCACCTTGGCCTGCGCGCCGGTGATGACATCGAACTTGTTGACGCCATGATACTTGTCGGCAGCGGCTTCGGCGGGCGCATAGCCCTTGCCCTTCTGCGTCACGACATGGATCAGCACCGGACCCTGCTGGTTGTCGCGGACATTGCGCAAGACAGGCAGGAGATGGTCGAAGGAATGTCCGTCAATCGGGCCGATATGGTAGAAGCCCAACTCCTCGAACATCGTGCCACCGGTCACATAGCCGCGCGCGTGTTCGACGGCACGGGTGATCGCCCTGTCCACCGTCTTGCCGAGATAAGCCGTCAGCTTCTTGCCGAATTCGCGCACGCCCATATAGGTGCGTCCCGAGGCGAGACGGGCCAGATAGGCGCTCATGGCCCCGGTCGGCGGGGCAATCGACATGTCGTTGTCGTTGAGGATGACGATCAGGCGCGCATCGAGCGCGCCGGCATTATTGAGCGCTTCAAACGCCATGCCGGCCGACATCGCGCCGTCGCCAATGACGGCAATCACACGCCGGTCGCTGCCCTGCAGATCGGCAGCCACCGCCATGCCGAGTCCTGCCGAAATCGAGGTCGAGGAATGGCCGGCGCCAAAGGGATCGTATTCGCTCTCGCCGCGCTTGGTGAAGCCGGACAAGCCGTTTTCCTGGCGCAGCGTGCGAATGCGCTCGCGCCGGCCTGTGAGGATCTTGTGGGGATAGCACTGGTGGCCGACATCAAAGATGATGCGGTCGTCCGGCGTGTTGAAGACCTTGTGAAGCGCAATCGTCAGCTCGACGACGCCCAGACCCGCGCCCAGATGCCCGCCCGTCTTCGACACGGCGTCGATCATTGCCGCCCGAAGCTCGGAGGCGAGCTGCGGCAGATCACGGTCTTCGACCTGCTTCAGGTCCGCCGGAATATGGACGGTGTCGAGCAGAGGGGTGGATGGTACGCTCGTCAATTGATCTCGGCCTTCTACAGCAATTCCGGCAGACCCGCGCCGCCGCATCGTTTTCGGAATCGCATTCACAAAATTAAGGAAGCAAGTCAGCCGACAGGACTGTCGCCGCTCATCCCCGTTTCATGCCTGCTCTTCTCCCCGATCAGGCAATCCACTGCCTATAGTCCATCGTGTTCTGCGTTGAAAGCGGCAAGACGATGACCCACCAAGGTCATCTTAAGATAATTCATTTCAGCCCTGTGGCAATGGCACGAACTCTTCCTCGTCACCCGGCACGATGTCAAAGCGGCCCGTTTTCCACTCTTCCTTCGCCTGTTCGATGCGCTCCTTGGACGACGAAACGAAATTCCACCAGATGTAGCGCTGCGAATTCAGCGCATCGCCGCCAAAGAACATGACATGCGCGCCGAGCGGCCCGGCTTCGAACAGGATGGCGTCGCGCGGGCTGAGCACGAGCAGCTGATCCGCCTCGAAAGTGGTTCCGGCAACCGTCACGGAGCCGGCGAGCACATAGGCTGCGCGTTCTTCCCATTTCGGCGCGAGCGAGAAGCGTGCACCTGGGTCGAGCTTGATGTCGAGATAGAGCGTGCCGGTCGGCACTTTCACCGGCGAGGTAATGCCCTGATAGTCACCGATGACGAGCCGGCCCGTGAGCCCGGCTTCAGAAAACGCCGGCATCACGGCGGCTTCTGTATGCGCAAAGCTCGGGTCGATCTCTTCCAACTGATCGGGCAGGGCCAGCCAGGTCTGCAGCCCGGAAATCGATTGCGGATGACCGCGCAGCTTTTCCGGCGAGCGCTCGGAATGCACGATCCCGCGTCCGGCCGTCATGAGGTTGATGTCGCCCGGCTGGATGACCATGTCGTTGCCGAGGCTGTCCTTGTGGGTGATCTGTCCGTCGAAGAGATAGGTGACGGTCGAGAGCCCGATATGCGGGTGAGGGCGCACGTCGAGCGCGGCGTCTGCCTTGAGAACCGCCGGTCCCATCCGGTCGAAGAAGATGAACGGCCCGACGAGCCGGCGCTTGGCCGAGGGCAGGGCGCGGCGCACTTCCAGGCCGCCGATATCGCTGGTGCGCGGAACGATCAGCAGTTCGACGGCGTCGCAGGCGCTCGCGTCGCCAGGCTCTGGATCCTGTCCGGGAAAAAAGGACATGGGCCTTCCTTTCGTTGATTTTCCTGCCGCTAAACTACTCCCTCCGGCGGCAAGTGCAATTCATGGAAGACGATTTGATAACCACGCCGAACCTTTTTCCCTCCGCGCGATATCGCGGCAGCTGATTTTTGTCATCTCGCCGTCACGCCCCCTTGCCAAAGCGCAAGTGAAATTATATATGCTGCCTTATTATAAGTAAGCTAATCTTTTCGGGCGAAACGATGCAGCGGCAAGATCAGTCAATCGGCATAGTGGTGCATGACGTGGCGCGGCTGATGCGCAAGCGCTTCGAACAGCGTGCGCGCCATCTCGGACTCACGCGTTCGCAATGGCAGACGCTGGCGCTGCTCTCGCGCAACGAGGGCGTGAACCAGAAGTCGCTCGCCGAGATGCAGGAGATCGAGCCGATCACGCTGATGCGGCTCATCGACAAGCTGTCCGAACGAGGTCTCGTCGAGCGACGGAAGCATGAGACCGACCGCCGGATATGGCTTCTTTACATGACCGACGAGGCGCGGGGTCTTCTCGAAGAGATGCGCGAACTCGGCACTGAAACCCGGGAAGAAGCGCTGGAAGGCATCCCTGATGCAGACCAGGTGCGGCTGTTCCAGATGCTTGAAACCATGAAATCCAACCTTGTTGAAGGCTGCCGTTCGGCAGTGGAAGTTGAGAAAAGAAATGTCTGAGCCAGTGAAGATCCGCCAGGGTGAAGATGCGAGCGCCGCCAAGATGGAACGCCCGGCCAACACGTCCGAAGCCAAGAGCACAGTCATCCCGCCCGAGACGCCGGTGGCGGCTCCTGCCAAGTCGAAGCGCTCGCGCGTTCGCACGCTGCTGTTTGCTGCGCTTCCCGTCGCGCTTGTCATCGGTGGCTATTATTATGTGACGGGTGGCCAGATCGTCTCGATCGACAACGCCTATGTTCAGGCACGGATCGCCGGCATCTCCACCGACGTTGCGGGTACGGTTCAGTCGATCGAAGTGCATGACAACGAAAAGGTGACGGCAGGGCAGGTTCTGTACAAGCTCGATCCTGCCAGCTTCAAGATTGCGCTTGATGGCGCGAAGGCCAAGGTCGACGCCGCGCGCAACGATCTCCTCACGCTTCAGGCAACCTATCGTCAGGACCAGGCCCAGATCGTTCAGGCCCAGGCCGATCTGCCCTTCTACCAGGACGCTTACGAGCGCGCCCAGAAGCTCGTGTCCTCGGCGACGGCATCGAAGGCCACGCTCGATCAGGCCAGCCATGATCTGGAAGCTGCCAAACAGAAGGTCGATGTCGCCCAGGCGGAAGCTGCCGCGACACTCGCCAAGCTCAACGGCAAGGTCGATCTGCCGCTCGAACAATTCCCCGAATACATGCAGGCGCAGGCGGCTGTCGAGGATGCCCAGCGCCAGCTCGACCATACGATCGTCAAGGCGCCGTTCGACGGCATCGCCACCAATGTGAACGCCATCCAGATCGGCACCTATCTCCAGCCGGCGCAGACGGCCTTCTCGCTGGTCTCGACCAAGGACATGTGGATTGAAGCCAACCCGAAGGAAACTGAGCTGACCTATGTCAAGCCCGGCCAGCCGGTGACGATCTCCGTCGATGCCTATCCGGGTGTGACGTGGAAGGGTGAAGTCGCCAGCGTCAGCCCCGCCTCCGAATCGAGCTTCTCGCTTCTGCCGGCGCAGAACTCCTCCGGTAATTGGGTGAAGGTCGTCCAGCGCATTCCGCTCCGCGTCGCCGTCAACGCCGAGAACGGCAAGCCGCAGCTGCGCGCCGGCATGAGCACCGAGGTCGGCATCGACACGAACCACGCCCGCGGCCTGCCGCAATTCGTCGAAAACCTGTTGGGCAGAGACACGGCCTACGCTCATGAGTAACGCGGCGACATCCTCGGCAGGGTTTACGCCTGTCGCCAATCGCGGTGCCATCACGGCCTGCGTGATCCTCTCCGTGATCATGCAGGCGCTGGACACCACGATTGCCAACGTCGCGCTGCCCTATATCCAGGGCAGCGTGTCCGCCAGTGCCGACCAGATCAACTGGGTTCTGACCTCCTATATCGTCGCCGCCGCCATCATGACGCCGCCCTCGGGCTTTCTGGCCGCCAAGTTCGGCCGCAAGCGGATGCTGTCGATCGGCATCGTCGGCTTCGTCGTCTCTTCGATCCTTTGTGGCCTCGCACAGTCCATCACCCAGATCGTCGCCTTCCGGCTGATGCAGGGCTTTTTCGGCGCAGCCCTCGTGCCGCTGTCGCAGAGCATCCTGCTGGATATCTATTCCGCGGAAGAGCGCGGCCGCGCCATGGCCCTTTTCGGCGTGTCCGTCATGGTCGGCCCGATCTTGGGTCCCGTCATCGGTGGCTGGCTGACGGACAATTTGAGCTGGCGCTGGGTGTTCTACATCAACGTCCCGATCGGCGCGCTTGCCGTCATGGGCATTGCCACCTTCGTCAAGGAAACCGAGATCAATGCCAAGGCCAAGCTTGACTGGTTCGGCTTCGGCATGCTGTCGGTCGCCATCGGCGCGCTTCAGCTGATGCTTGATCGCGGCTCGCAGCTCGACTGGTTCTCCTCCGGCGAAATCATTCTCGAAACGATCGTCGCAGCTGGCGCGTTCTACCTTCTCGTCGTCCATACGCTGACGGCGGAGAAGTCCTTCGTCAATCCGCGCCTGTTCCTCGACCGGAATTTCGCGGTCAGCATGCTGTTCATCTTCGTGGTCGGCGTGGTTCTGCTGGCATCGCTGGCGCTTCTGACGCCCTATTTGCAAACGCTGATGGGCTACCCGGTCATCACGGCCGGCCTCGTCATGGGCCCGCGCGGTATCGGTACGATGCTCTGCATGATGTTCGTCGGCCGTGCGATCGGCAAGATTGACACGCGGGTTCTGCTTTTCGGCGGCCTCGCGGTGACCGCTTTTGCCATGTATGTCATGACGGGCTGGACACCAGACATCTCACAATGGGAAATTGTCTGGGTCGGCTTCGTTCAGGGAGCCGGGCTCGGCCTGCTCTTTGTTCCTCTGACGACAGTAGCCTTTGCTACACTCCCACCGGAAATGCGCGGTGATGGGACAGGTCTCTACAATCTGTCGCGCAATATCGGCTCGAGTGTGGGTATTGCGGTTGTCTCCGCGCTGTTGACCTCCAATATTCAGGTCAACCATGCGGAGATCGGCGCCGCGCTGACGCCGTTCAACCAGTCGCTTCAGGCTCTGGCCCATGCCGGGCTCAATCCGCACACCACCAGCGGTCTCTCGACGCTTGACGGCCTCGTGACGCTGCAATCGACGATCATTTCCTACGCGGATGATTTCAAGCTGTTGATGCTCATGTCCATCGTGGTCATGCCGTTGCTCCTGCTGCTGCAGACGCCGAAGAAATCTGCGTCGGACGAGGATAATGAAGAAGCGATGGAAATCGTGATGGAATAAGCCCCAAAGGCTTGGTGGCGGACGGGCTTATTGCCCGTCCAGCGGCTCGACGCCCTGCGGCTTGCCGGCGCGGTCGAGACGGATCTTCTCGATGCGGGCTTCTGCGGCCGAAAGCAACGTCTCGCAATGCTTCTTCAGCGCTTCGCCGCGCTCATAGATGGCAATCGACTGGTCGAGCGCAACGTCGCCGCGCTCCAGCCGCGACACGATGCTTTCGAGCTCTGCCACGGCCTGTTCAAACGAAAGGCCCTTGATGTCGGCCGGTTTTGCGGTGTCCGTCATGGTCATCCTTTCATGAGCCTGTAGATATGCGCGCCGGCCGATTCGGCCAGCCCCTGAAGGTCATAGCCGCCTTCGAGGATGCTGACGAGACGGTTGCTCGCAAAGTCCCCTGCCATATCCATCAATTTCCCCGTCGCCCAGTCGAAATCCTCCGCCACGAGATTGATCTGCGCCAGCGGATCGCGGTGATGGGCGTCGAAACCGGCGGAAATGATGATCAGGTCCGGCGAGAAATTGCGGATCGCCGGCAGCACGCGGTCCTTGAAGGCCTCGCGGAAATGATCGGACCCCGTATTGGCCGAGAGCGGCGCATTGACGATATTGCCGACGCCCGTTTCGTCCTTCTTGCCCGTGCCGGGATAAAGCGGCATCTGATGTGTCGAGCAGTAGAGCACCGACGGGTCTGCCTCGAAGATGTCCTGCGTGCCGTTGCCGTGATGCACGTCCCAGTCGATGATCGCGATGCGCTCCAGCCCGTGCTTCTGTTGGGCATGACGCGCGGCAATCGCGGCATTGTTGAAGAAGCAGAAGCCCATGGCGCGCATCCGCTCGGCATGATGACCGGGCGGACGCGAGGCGACGAAGGCATTGTCGTGGCTGCCGGAGATCACGTCGTCGACCGCAGCCATCGCCCCGCCGATCCCGGTAAAAGCGGCCTGCAGGCTCTTCACGCCGGCATAGGTGTCGCTTTCCAGCTGGGTGATCTCGTCTTCTTCCTCCGGCATCGCCCGCATCACGGCAAAGAGATGCTCCTCAGGGTGGGCCAGCAGAACCGAATCCTCATTCGCCTGCGGCGCCTCTTTCCGATCGAGCGGCGCAAAGTTCGGATGGCTCAGCGCCTCGTTCAGCGCCCTGAGCCGATCCGGCCGCTCCGGATGGCCGGCGGGAACCTCGTGTTCCAGAAAGATCGCATGCTCGTAAAGCCGTGTCGTCATGGTGGAACCTGTTTGTCATGGATGGGGTGGAGATCTTCTTAGATGGGCTTTGTGACCGGGCTTGCCTAGTCCTGTCCCGATTTGTGGCTGCGACCCGGACCCCCTCTCTTGCAAAATCTACGACTTAGCCTTTGGCTAAGATCGTGATTTTGCTTTCTCCCCCACCAGGGGGGAGATGGGGAGGATGACGCTGCCGCTAGTTCCAATCTCCCCCTTGGTGGGGGAGAAAGCGATTTCGATGGCTTAGCCGAAGGCTAAACATCAGAAATCGCAAGAGAGGGGGAGCGGCCCGTGCCCTCGCGTCAAGCCCGCGACGGCAGCAACGGATAGCCCGTAAGCACGGCGCGGGCCGCAATGGCCGTCATGGCGGCCTTGATGAGATCGCCCGGAATGAAGGCGAGGTTGCCGACCAGCGCCTTGGCGAGGGGCGTGCCGGTCGAGATGCACAGCCATGCGATCCCGCAGGCATAGACCACGGCGATGCCGCCCACGATGCTGGCCAGGAAGAAGCCGGCATACTGGCGCATTTCGGAATGTCCTTCGTGCACCATGCGTTCGGCGATCAGGCCTGTTACGAAGGCGCCGAACACCCAGCCGGCGATGTAGCCGGCCGTCGGGCCCATGAGGACGCTGAGGCCCCCGCGACCACCGGACAGAACCGGCAGACCCACCGCGACCATCAGGATGACGAGCACATAGGCCGCCGCCCCGCGTCTGGCCCCGATGATGCAGCCTGCGAGCATGACGCCCATTGACTGCGCCGTGATCGGCACGGCGGCGATCAACGGGATCGTAATGGGCGGCAGGAAGCCGAGCACCACGATGATGGCGGCAAACAGCGCCACGAGCACGATATCCTTGGTGGTCATGATCTCTCTCCTTTGTGGAGGCCGGCCAAAGGCTTAGCGGCCCCTTATTCCCCTGGCGTCGATCGCATTCGCAATCGCGTCCGCATCCTTCAATGTCAGAATGATCAGCGGTCCGATCACCCTCAACGGACGAAACGGGATGCCTCGCGCCGCATGCGCTTGCTTCAGCGCCTCATAGTGTCCGAAGATATCTGGCAGGAAGCGAAGCACAAGCCCCAAAGCGAGCCCGACATCGGCGGCGCGCACGATCCCCAGCCTTTCGGCAGGCTTGAGCGCCCAGGTAATCGTTTCCATGAAATCCGCAATCCGCGTCGTCGCAGTCACGGCGGCCGCCAGAAACACCACGGCCAGCAGCCTGAGCGTCGAGACGGCCGCTTCCTGCGGCGAAAGCAGCCAGATATTGATCAGCCCCAGAACGGCAATGGTGAACAGAACCGGCTTCAGCCGATAGATCGCCTCGCGAAACGGCATCGGCAGGGCGAAATAGATCGCCCCCGTCAACGCCACCGCGGCCGCCTGAACGGCCAGAAGCTCGGTGAAATAGAGCGCGAGCCCGAAAACGAGGATCAGCGCCAGCTTCGCGCCCGGCCGCTGCCGGTGCAGAAACGTATTGCCCTCGACATAAAGGCTCGTCAGCATCCCGCGACCTCCCGGTAATGCGCAATGGCCTCGGCTGGCAGCCCGTCGAAGACGATCCGGCCTTCATGAAACACCAGCACCCTGTCGAAATCCTCGATCAGCGGCAAGTCATGACTGATCACGATGGCATGTTCCGGAAGCGCATGGATCGCATCCACCACGCGCCTGCGGTTCTTCAGATCCAGCTGGTTCACCGGCTCGTCGAAGATGAGGATATCCGGCCCCGTGGCAGACACGCTGGCAATGGCGGCCAGCTGCAATTCGCCGCCGGAAAGCTCATGCACCCGGCGCGGCCCCAGCGCCTCGATGCCGAAGCGGGAAAGCGCCGCCTTCGCCCGCGCCTCGGCTTCCGCCTGCGCCAGCCCATGCGCCTTGAGCCCGAAGACGATGTCTTCCATCACCTGCGGCATGATGAGCTGCTGCGCCGGATTCTGGAAGATGAAGCCGGCGACCGAAAGCACCGCCTTGGCGTCCTTCAACGTATCGAGCCCGTTGACCGTCACGGTCCCGGAGGTCGGCTTGACCAGCCCGTCGATCAGCTTGGCGAAGGTCGTCTTGCCCGAGCCGTTGAGCCCGATGATCCCGATGCGCCGTTCGGTGAGCGCCAGCGAAAACGGGTGAAGCGCGACATGCGTCTTGAATTTCACCGAGCAATCGGAAAAACGGATGTCCAACGCGCTACAGTCTCCATGACAAGCTGGAAGCGTCTATAGCCAAGGATGGACCGTTTGCAAACAGAACCATGTTGCGACGCAGTGGACGAGGCCAGAGGTGGGGCAGGCCCCGTGCGCCTGCGCGGCCACCATTTCCTCTGTCTGCTCACCTACAAGGGCCTCGGCTACACGCCCGCCTTCGTCGAGAACATGACCGCGGTCGTGCAGCGCATCAACGCCGGCGCCAAAGTCATTCTCCATCCCGGCCCCGACGACATCTGTGCCGCTCTCACCCAAGCCGACCGCGCCGCCTGCAACCACGATTGCGCCAAGCCGGAGACCGCCGCGCTGGATGACATGGCCGAGAAAGCCACCATCGCCGTGCTGGGTCACGGCCTGAACGAAGCCTTCACGCTCGACGCGGAAAAGGTCGCGAAACTCCGCGCCGCCTTCCTCACCGGCGAAAGCCGCAGCGCCTGCGGCCTCTGCCGCTGGCGGGCGGTGTGCGACGAGATTGCGGGAAGCGGGTTTGCTGAAACGCTGCTCAAAGGCGCTCACGTCGCCTGAGTGCCGCCGGTGCCGGCGCTATAGGCCAGCGTCATGCCGAAATAGACCGCCATGCGCAAAAGAATGAACGGCATCGTCCGCGCCATGATGCCAATCGTCCCGCCAATATCAAAATCCCACATCGCCCCGCCCTCCGGAAACTGCGTCGATCATAATCGGTTTTGGCTATGACGGGCAGGGGGTGGGTTTTGTTCGGGGGTAGTCGCCCTAAGTGCAGATTGAGATATTGTGCAAATCTATTGAGTGATTTCGAACTTTATGTTGAGCGCGAGGATTGTCGTCGGCGCGCTTCTTCAGCGTTTTCGACGGGCCACATGGTGAGTGGAAAAATTTCATGGAAGTCAGCTTGCATGTTTTCGACCATCCGCATCAGGAGACCGAGCAGTTTGTGAGCATTTTCTTTGGTTTCTCGTAAGAGAACGCCTTCCTTCGCTTCAGCGTCTCCGCTTTCACGGACATATCGTTCATCCATCACACCATCATTATGTTCATAGATGTGGCGTCGGTGCAGCATCATAGTAAGAAAGAGCTCATCGGAAGCAGACACTCCTCGAAGCAGATCAATATCGACCATTGGCTTGAGGCGTTTAAAAACATTATTGCATATATCATGAAATTTGAGGCGCTCGAAGTCTCTCACACGCGCTGATTTCATAGGAACTCTTTTGGTCACTTGAGAAAGAATATCTCGACAACAAGCATCGAATTTTGAGACGGCAGTCCGAACCGCATCGCTTGGACTGATTGATCCGTTGTTTATCTTCTCGCGCAGCTCACCCAAGTTTGCTTTGTAAGCTGAAGCATTATTTCTGTAGCTGCACCCAGCACAATAACCGTAAAGACCACGAATGTCGTTGAACTCGTCACATTTTTCGCAGTTGTAACGAGTTTGCTGTGACTCTGATGCATAGTAAAAATCGGGCCTCATGTCTGGCTCTTGATCGGCCAGTTCATCCATGTCTATCACAATTTGTTTCTCGGTATTTGGCTCCATGTCAGTCTTAAAAGCTTGCATAAGCGTATTCATGTAGTGGCCTACGTACCGACGCTGAGCGGGAGTGAGAAAGTTGTGAGCTTCTGCTTTAAGCCCGCAATATGGACAACTCATCGGATAGATTGCAGTGTGATGCGAGTTTCTAAAGTCGCCATCGCACCTCGGGCATTTATGCCCCCACTTCATATGGGAATCAGACCCAAGAAATACGGGCCAACAGCCCTGTGGCCTTGGAGGCGTAAAACCCTGTCCGATCCCGCCCATGACAAAATCCATCACTGGCTGGGCGTTATATTCTAACGCATAGATTCCGACCCACGCAGCCGGACCAGGACTCGAGTGGGTAAAGCCCATAGAGACACTTAGGTTGCCATCAGCGTCACATCGGATGTTGAATGTAGCCTGTCCCCCGCAATGGGCGATCTCTCTGAAGTCCTCTTCATACAATGCCATATTCCACCATTTAGATTGTGTGAGGCGCCTTTGGAAAGGACGCCGCAAGTTTCCTGCCCGCAAGATTATGTAAATTTCCCGGCCTGAGAGCAACAAATAGTGCGTCAACTACCTGCGGTAATGTTATTAATGACATAGAAACTGTAGTTGAACAAATCAAGAACATATGCCTTAATGCCTCATGCCCACACCCATCCCCAACCTCACCGCCCGCCGCATCTTCCTCGCCTGCCAGGGCCTCTCTGCCCATCCCGGCCGCACGCTCGACCGGGAAGGGCTCTACCAGCTCATCCACGATCTCGGCTTCGTGCAGGTGGACAGTATCGCCACGGTGGTGCGGGCGCATGAGCAGATCGTCTTTTCGCGCAACCAGACCTTCGATCGCGAGCATCTGCGCAGGCTGATCGAGGAGGATCGGCGGCTGTTTGAGCATTGGACGCATGACGCCTCGATCCTGCCGGTGGAATTCTTTCCCTATTGGAAGCATCGTTTCGTCCGCAAGGAAGCCTCGATGCGCGCGCGCTGGGCGAAATGGCAGGGGGAGGGGTTCGACAGCGCGTTCGAGGAGACCATGGCGCGCATTCGCGAGGGCGGCGAATTGCTGACGCGCGAGGTGAAGCCGGAGGATCACAAGTCCGGGGGCTGGTGGGAATGGCATCCTTCCAAGACCGCGCTGGAATTCTACTGGCACACGGGCAAGCTCGCGATTTCGCGGCGCGAGAATTTCCAGAAGGTCTATGACCTGACGGAGCGCGTGATCCCGGCCCATGCGCGCGAGCCGGAAGTGAGCCACGAGGCCTTTGTCGACTGGGCCTGCCGCGCGGCGCTGACACGGCTCGGCTTTGCCACCCATGGCGAGATCGCCGCCTTCTTCGCGCTGGTCTCGCCGGAAGAGGCGAAGGCCTGGGTGATGGCCCATCGCGACGAGCTGGAGCCGGTGGAGATCGCTCCCATCGATAGCGGCAAGCCGCGCGCCGCCTTCGCCTTCCGTGGCCTCTCCGCCAACCCGGATGACTGGCCCGAGCCGCCCTCGCGGGTGCGTGTTCTCAGCCCCTTCGACCCGCTTTTGCGCGACCGCGACCGCGCCGAGCGCCTCTTCGGCTTCCGCTACCGCATCGAGATCTACGTCCCCGAGCCGAAGCGCGAATACGGCTACTATGTCTTCCCGCTGCTCGAAGGCGACCGCCTGATCGGCCGCATCGACATGAAGGCCGACCGGAAGAGCGGCGTGCTCAATGTCCGCAAGCTCTGGTGGGAGAAGGGTGTCCGCGCCTCCTCCGGGCGGATGGACAAGCTGATGGCCGAATTGAGCCGCGTCGCCCGCTTTGCAGGCGTCGAAGAGGTGGTGCTGGCGCAGGATTGGCTGGCCCCGGCCGCGTGATGCGCCGATGGCGGCAAACTGGTCTTTCGGTCGCTGTTGGGGTAGAATGAGAGCGGTTCAGGAGCTGCAATGGGCGTCGTTGAGAAATTTCTCGGGGGAAGGGTGGAGCCTTCGGACAAGTTTCCGGAGCTCTCTGAACTTATTTCGCGCATCCAGGCGACCTGTACCCCGATCGATATCATTCTCTACGGAAGCCGCGCGCGCGGCGAGGCTACCAACACGAGCGATTGGGACCTGAAGGTTGTCGTGCCTGACAGCGCTCCGGAGCATATCTTCGCGCCCCTCTTTGGCTGGACGGTGCAGGAGGGCTCGGGCGTTTACGCGGATGTCTCGTTTGTCCGGCTTTCCGAATTCAAGGACGACCTGGCCGTCGCCAATTCGGCTACAAGCCACATTGTCGAGGACGGCGTGGTTCTGGATGTCCGCTGAACTGCACATCGCCAGCGCCTTGCGGCTCGCTGCGCAGGATATTGAGGCCGCCGGGGCCCTTTCCAGCATCGGCAATCGCTACGACGCCTATCACGCGCAACAGGCTGCCGAGAAAATCCTGCTGGCGCTTTTGACATCCGAAAACATTCGGGTCGAACGCAAGGACAGCCACCGCATCGACGTTCTGATAGACCTTTTGCCGAGCGAAAATCCGTTCAGGCAGAGTTTTATGGGTCTCGCCTTTCTGACCGCCTATGCCACGACGTATCGCTATCCCAAGGATGCGGGGCGAATTCCGGAAGCGGCGGGTGAGGCAACCCTGCGTCCGGCGCTCGACAGGCTGAAAGCGATTCTGCGTGATGCCGCGGCGCATTTCGGCGCCGATCTGGAAATCTCCCGTCAATCGCCCGCCCGAACCGCGCAACCGCCGCGATGAGGTCGATGGTCATCGCCCAACCGCTTCTGTGAACGCTGCATCACCCGTTTCCGCCGCTTTTCGGGTGGTTCTTATGTTGCAATGCGGTCAAAACTGTTCCTACATAACAACTGTATGAACAAGCCGCTTCCGCTTCGGATCAGGCGGCTGCATTGCGAGTTTCCCATGTCCCGCCCCGTCATTGGCATTATCGGCAATACCTATTCCATCGAAAACCGCTTCCCCGTCCAGGTCGTCGGCGACCGCAACATGGCGGCGGTGACGGATGTCATGGGCGGTTTGCCGCTGATGTTTGCCGCTCATCCGGCGATCACCGACATCGAGGCGCTGCTGGATGTGGTAGATGGCGTCTTGCTCACCGGCGCACGGGCCAATGTCCATCCGCGCCGTTTCGGCATGGAGCCGAACCCGAAACACGAGCCCTATGACGAAGAGCGCGACTCGATCGCGCTGCCGCTGATCGACGCCTGCGTGGCGCGCGGCGTGCCGGTCTTCGGCATCTGCCGAGGCTTCCAGGAAATGGCCGTGGCCGGCGGCGCGACGCTGCATCCGGAAATCCGCGAGCTTCCCGGCCGCATCAACCACCGCATGCCGCGTCTGGAAACCGGCGAGGTTCATCCCGACCCGTCGGTCGTCTTCGCCGACCGTCATGGCGTCGATCTCACCCCCGGCGGCGTCTTTGCCGGCATTTTCGGCAGCGACAAGATCCGCGTCAACTCGCTGCACGGGCAGGGCGTCCTCGACCTCGGAGACAAGATCGTCGTGGAGGGTCTGGCCGATGATGGCACGGTCGAGGCGATCCGCATGCGTGACGCGAAGGATTTTGCCCTCGGCGTGCAATGGCATGCCGAATACGATCCGCAGACCAACCCGATCAATCGCGCGCTCTTCGAAGCCTTCGGTGAGGCCGCGCGCGCCTATCGCGCGGCGCGTCTGAGCGGCGTGAGTGTCACGGATCGGGTCAAGGGCGCCGTGGCGCGCTGATCCCTCCTTTGCGCATGTCATTGCCTCAAAAGCGCTTCGCACGTTTGTGCGAGATGCTTCAGACCGCTTCCCCGGCGAGATGCCGGGCCGCAAGCGAGAAGAGCTCGGCCTGCGAGGAGATGGAAAGCTTCGCATAGGCATGCCGCCGATGCACTTTCACAGTACCTTCCGAAATTCCGGTCGCCTGCGCAATGGCGCGTGTCGAGCGACCGTTCAGGATCATGTAGACCACGTCGCGCTCGCGCGGCGATAGCCGTCCGGCGGCAAAGGAGGCGAGCCGGTCGTCGAGGCCGGACGCTTTGCCCGCCGCCCCGCCGTCCCAATGCTTCAGGCTCGCGGCGGCAATGAGCGGAAACGCAGCGGCCAACCGTGCGGCATCCTGCCGGGTGAAACGTGCTGCCTGCAGCCCCCGCGCCAGCGACAGGACCAGCCATTCCTCCGGCCGCCCCGTGGCGACCAGAAGGCCGATTTCGTCCGTCAGCTTGATGCGGCGAAAGAAGGTCCGGTAATATTCCGAACGCACAAACCCCTCCGGGGCGAGATCGAACAGCAGATGCACGCCCGGCCTCACCCCATTGCGCATGGCGATGTGGAACGGGTCGAGCAGATAGGGGCCGCTCTCGTAAAAGCCCGTGCTCACCAGCGCCTGCGCTTCGTCAAGATCGTGATAGACCGCCTGCGGCCGCGCCGTCCCGCGATAGAAGGTCGCCATCAGCGTGTCGAAGGGGGCGAGATGCCGGAGCGCCGCCGTCAGCGCCACGGGAAAATCCTCGCTGCCAATGGCCGAAATGAAACGCGCCGCGAGCGGCGACCAGGTAGAGAGAAGCGTCAGGTCGTCTGTCATGGAAGCGGATATACCACCAAAGGCGTATGCCTTTAACGGATTTTTTCGCGCAGGCGCTTCGTGTTTGATGCTTTCCGAAATCCGACCGTTCCCGACTCGCAAAGGATATCCCATGAGCGCCCCCATCGAAGTCATGCCGAAGATCGGCGATCTCGCCTTCACCCGCGACAGCCATTACGGCTCGATCATGGAAAATGCCTTTGCCGGTGCTCTCTCCTTCATGCGCCGCCGCTACACGCGCGATCTGACGGGCGTCGATGTCGCCGTCATGGGCGTGCCGCTCGATCTCACCACCTCCGGCCGCCCCGGCACGCGCCTCGGCCCCCGCGCCATCCGCGCCGCCTCCTCGCATCTCGCCTGGTCGCGCCCCTGGCCGTGGGAAAGCGATGTGTTCGAAGATCTCGCGGTGGTCGATTACGGCGATTGCCTCTTCGATCCCGGCCGCCCGATGGAAATCCCCAAGGCGATCCGCGAGGCGGCGGCGCAAGTGCTGGCGACCGACACCGCGCTGCTGACGCTCGGCGGCGATCATTTCATCACTTGGCCGCTGCTGCAGGCTCATGCCGCCAAGCACGGCCCGCTCTCGATCATCCAGTTCGATGCCCATACCGATACCTGGGCCGACGAGGGCGAGCGGCTGGATCATGGCACCATGCTCTGGCATGCCATCCACGAAGGCCTCGTCGTGCCGTCCCGCTCGGCCCAGATCGGCATCCGCTCGCACAATGACGACCCGATGGGCGTCAACATCTTGAATGCCATTGAGGTGCACAAGCAGGGTCCGGAGGCGATTGCGAGCCAAGTGCGCGAGATCGTCGGCGATCATGCGGTCTACGTCACCTTCGACATCGACTGCCTCGATCCCTCGGCAGCACCCGGCACGGGCACCCCGGTCGTCGGCGGCCTGACGAGCTATCAGGCGCAGGAAATCATCCGCGGGCTTGCCGGGTTGAATGTCGTCGGCATGGACGTGGTCGAAGTCTCGCCGCCGTTCGACCACGCCGAGATCACGGCGCTGGCGGGAGCGACGATCGCCAATGACCTGCTGGCGCTGCATGCGGCGGGGAAGAAGGCGAGGGGATAGCCTCTACAAAGAAGACCCCTCCCCAACCCTCCCCACAAGGGGGAGGGGGAGCGACCGCCGAGCTGGCCGCTTTCTCGAAACGTTGTTGGGGATGCGCAGACCACCCCCCCCCATCCGTCTCCCCCCTTGTGGGGGAGATGGCGGCAGCCAGAGGGGGAAAGCCCCGCGTGCCGAGGCCCAATGAATTGATTACCGCACTTTCCCCGTCTGCCCGCGATCCCTGAGATAGTGATCCGCAATCGTGCAGGCGACCATTGCCTCGCCGATCGGCACGGCGCGGATGCCGACGCAGGGGTCGTGGCGGCCCTTGGTGCGGACGGAGACGTTGTTGCCGTCCTTGTCGATGGAAAGCCGCTCGGTCAGGATCGAGGAGGTCGGCTTGACGGCGAAGCGGGCGATCACCGGCTGACCGGTGGAAATGCCGCCGAGGATGCCGCCGGCATTGTTGGACAGGAAGAGCGGCGTGCCGTCATTGCCCATCCGCATCTCGTCGGCATTTTCCTCGCCCGTGATTTCGGCGGCGCCAAAGCCGTTGCCGATCTCCACGCCCTTAACGGCATTGATCGACATGAGGTTGGATGCGATGTCCTGGTCGAGCTTGGCGTAGATCGGTGCGCCGAGACCTGCCGGAACACCTTCCGCCACCACTTCGATCACGGCGCCGACGGAGGACCCGGCCTTGCGGATGCCGTCGAGATAGTCTTCCCAGACCGGTACGATGGCAGCATCGGGCGCGAAAAACGGATTCTGGTCGACCTGGTCCCAGTCCCAGTTCTCGCGGTTGATCTTGATCTTGCCGATCTGCACCAGCGCTGCGCGCACGATGACACCGGGCACGACCTTGCGGGCAAGCGCACCGGCGGCGACGCGCGCAGCCGTTTCGCGAGCGGACGAACGTCCGCCGCCGCGATAGTCGCGAATGCCGTATTTCACGTCATAGGCATAGTCGGCATGGCCGGGGCGGTAGCGCGTTGCGATCTCGCCGTAGTCCTTGGAGCGCTGGTCGGTATTCTCGATCAGCATGGAGACCGGCGTTCCCGTTGTTACCAGCGTTTCGCCATCCTCTTGCGGCAGCACGCCGGAGAGAACCTTCACGAGGTCCTCTTCGCGGCGCTGCGTGACGAAGCGCGATTGGCCGGGCTTGCGCTTGTCCATGAAGGCCTGGATTTCGGCAAGCGTGAAGCGGATTCCGGGCGGGCAGCCGTCGATCACGCAGCCCAGCGCCGGTCCGTGGCTTTCGCCCCAGGTCGTGACCCGGAAAAGTTGTCCGAACGTATTGTGCGACATGAAAGGCCTGCTCAGTCCCGTTTGAATATGCGCTTCTCTTAAAGCCCCGATGGGGAAAAGAAAAGCGGGAACGAACGTCAGATCGCGCCGGCGACAAACGGCACTTCGCGGAACGTCTTCCACGGGCTGGTGACGATGAGGTCCACGAGATCGGGCGCTGCTGTAGGCTTCGCGAAGGCATAACCCTGCAGCGTCGAACAACCCAGTTCCTCCAGCCGGGCCGCATGGGTCATCGTCTCGACACCCTCGGCAACCGTCTCGATGTCGAGCGACGAACCGATCTCGATGATCGATCGGACGAGCGAGAACTCACGCGAGGAGGTCAGCATCGGCTGAACCAGCTGCCGATCGATCTTCAGCCGCTTCGGTTCCAGTTTGAGAAGGCTGACGATGGAGGTATGACCGGTGCCGAAGTCGTCGATCTCGATGTCGATGCCCAGGCTCTTCAGCCGGCGGATATTGCGGGTGATCGCGTCATCATCGTCATCGAGATAGATGGATTCCACCAGTTCGAAAGCGATCTGGCCGGGCGAAATGGCGAGATCCTTCAGCGATTTGATCAGCTGGTCGTCGCGCAGACGCCGTGCCGAGACGTTGACCGATATCTTCGGGACCATCAGCCCCCTGGCGGCCCATGACAAACGGTCGGTCAGCGCCTGCTCCAGCACATGCGCGTCGATCGTCGCCAGTGCGTTGATCTCTTCCGCATTCCTGATGAACTTGTCGGGCGTCAGTAGTCCGCGTTGGGGATGGTTCCAGCGCACGAGCGCCTCAACGCCGGTCAGCGCATGCGTTCTGGCGCAGAATTGCGGCTGATACCAGGAAACAAACTCGCGATTTTCCAGACCGCGCAGGATTTCGTCCGCCAGCGTCTTGTTGCGTCGGATTTCGGCCTGCAGGTTTGACGTGAAGAACTCGAAGCGGTTACGTCCATGCGCCTTGGCGCGGTAGAGCGCGATATCCGCATTGACCAGAAGCTGCCTGACGGAGCTGCGCCGCGTCTGCTCGCGTGCGATGCCGATGGAAACGCCAAACCGGCATTCCTGTCCCTCATACTGCAGCGGGATGTTCATCCGTTCGATGATGCGGGCCGCCAGTGCCGAAATCTCCTGGTTGCTGGCGCCGTTCTGGACCAGCACGACGAATTCGTCGCCGCCGATGCGCGCGACCAGATCGTGCTTGCGCGTATTCTTGCGCAGGACATCCGCGGCATGGACCAGCATCGCATCGCCAGCGGCGTGGCCGAGCGTGTCGTTGATCTGCTTGAAGCGATCAAGGTCGATATGGAGCAGGGTCACGCGCTTGAGCGGATCGCGCGGCTCACCCGCAAGCCTCTCGAGCGCTTCATCCAGCGCGCGCCTGTTGTGCAGGCCCGTCAGGGGGTCGTGCATGGCCGTATGCTGCAACATCGCATGCATGGCCTCGAGCTCGGCCCGTTTCGCCTCGGCATCGTTCTTGGCCGCAATGAGAGCTTCGTTCTTCTGATACTGCTCGGAAATATCGAGCGCGATGCCGATGAATTTCAGGCTCCCATCTGCGGAGAGGTGGGTCTGCCCCATGGCCTGAAGGTGTCGAATGCCGCCGCTTTCGGGGAGGACGCGATAGGTGCAGGAATAATGTGCGCCGTTCTCAGTTGCTTCGGCAATGGATGCCTGCACCCTGAGAAGATCGTCGGGATGGATGCGCTTCAGGAAGATGTCGCCATCGACTTCCCCATCAACATAGGGAATGTCGAAATACTCGTGCATGCGGCGGTCCCAGACGGCCGTTCCCGTTCCAAGGTTGGCTTCCCAGATTCCGCAGCCATAGGCCTGAATGGCCAACTGGAAGCGCTGCGTCAGCTCCTGGAGGTCCGCTTCCCGGCCGGAAAGCCGAAGAAGCGCGGTTTCAAGTTCGCGGTTCTTCTTTTCCGTCTCCCGCGTCGCCTCCTGAAGCGCCTTCTGCAATTCGACGTCTTCCGTCACATCGATGGCGAGCCCGATGAATTTGCGGTTGTCGCCAGTCACGCCATGCACGAAGCCAAAGACGCGCAGGTGTCTTGTCGTGTCTGGCGTCGGCATGATCCGGTAGGTTGACGAATAGTGGCCGTCATGTGCGATGGCCTCATGCCGCTTGGTCATGACATGCTGAACATCATCCGGATGAATCCGTGAAAGCCACGTCTCGCGGCTGATAACCCCATCCGTCATGGGAATGTTGTAGAGCTCGTGCATGCGGGCATCCCAATCGTGCACAAGCCCTTCGAGATCACATTCCCAGACCCCGCATCCATACGCTTTGACCGCCAGATTCAGTCGCTCGGAGGCCACGCGCAGCTCGCGCTCGTTCCGCGACAGTTGCAGAAGGGCCGCTTCCAGCTCCCTGTTCTTGCCCTCCGTCTCCTGTTTTGCCAGACGCAGCTCTTCGGCGAGCATCACGTCGTCAGTGACATCGACTGCGATGCCGTAAAGGCGCTGATCGCCATTCGGACCCGCATGTAGCTGTCCGACGTAGCGGATACTGCGAACCTCGCCATCCAGGCGAGTGATCTTGACGGTCAGGGGCTGGCGGCCGGCTTTGAGCCCGATTTGCGGAAGATAGGCGTTCACATAATCCCTGTCTTCAGGATGAACAAGCTTGAGCCAATTTTCCCGTGAGGGCCAGTCCGACCGTCCGCCTGCGCCATGCAGGTCCCGCATCCGTTCGTCCCAGTAGAGGTAGTCTCCATCAGCAGCCGCCTCCCAGACGCCGCACTGATAGCTGCCGAGCGCGAGATCAAGTCGGTTGGTCAGCTGCTGGAGAAGGACTTCTCGCTTGGCAAGCGCCATCTGGTTCTCCTCGTTGAGCTTCAGAAGCCTCAGGCTCCGGAAGAAGGGGAGGAGGACGATGATCCCGATGGCAAGAAAGATGCTGCGCGTGCCCCAGAGCTGCGACAGCGAACGCGACCAGCCCCCATAGGGCATCGCAGCGAACTGCCATGTGTCCGACAGCACGTTGAGCGATGTCTTCACGGCATCGCTCCCGAACGCGGAGGCCACCTGATCGGCCTTGAAGAAAGGTTCAAGCGCATCGTCCGCGTGCCCCGCGATGCGCACGTCCAGCCGATGGCCCGTATGGGGCTGTGTCAGGCCGGTCTTCCTGAAGAACTTGGCGGCGTCGATGAAGCTGGTCACCGTTCCCCAGTGAATAACGGTGCCGTCCCGGTGGGTGAACACCGGAATTGTGATAGGCAGGGCATATTCTCCGGTCTGCATCCGGACGACCGGGCCGAAGCTGGCCCGTTCATAACGGTCCGGCATCCCGACGATATAGTCGTCCCGCGCGTGCGGCGCGGTGCGGATGTCGATGGCCGCCGGCTGGGTGTCGCCACGTTGGTAGGTCAGGATCTGGCCGCTCGAACCCTTGGCGGAAATGGACAGTAGGTCCGGATTGTTTTCCATCATCGCCTTTGCCAGCATGTTGAAGGCATCGGCTCCGAGATCGGGATTTCGGGACAATTGCTTTTGGATTGCCTCGACCGAGGCGAACTCGAATTGAATTCGGTTCTGAAGTGTCTCCACCTCCAGCGCAAGCGCCGTCGATGTGTTCAGCCTCAGATCGAGGCCGTGCGCATCCTCATAGTTTCGATCAAGAAAATAGGCTGCAACAGACAGGGAAACTGCTGCCACGAAAACCTGCGCATAGGCAAGCCATCCGCCCTGATGCCTGTGTTTTGCTATCCAGTGCAATGCCGCGCGGTCCCGTCCGCAACATCCTAGAATGGAAGGAGGTGTGAAGAATCGATTATTACGAGTCGAATATTAAGAAGGCCTTGCATTTCGAGGTTGCGCGGAACTGGCATGCTGTGGATGCCCGGTCCCGGACATAAATTCCGCCACAATCGCGAAGCACTAAACACGTCGGATGACGAACGAAACGCCTGAAATCCGGGGATAACTCGTGTGACGACAACGGGTCCCCGATGGATAAGGCCGATTGCGCCCTGTAAGACGTTGCCTGCACGGCTGAGCTCACAAACCCGGAAAGAGCCCTTGATGAAAAAGACCGCCATTGCCATGTCCATCGCCTTGCTTGTCATGCCGACGCTCGCCCTGGCTGATAGCGACGACGCGTCCGGCGAGATCACTGCGATCGACAAGGACAAGGGGTCCATCACGCTCAGCGACGGCAAGACCTACATGACGCCGTCCGAGTTCAATTTCGATGGTCTGAAGCCGGGTGTGAAGGTCGTCATCTATTACTCGACGACGGACGGCAAGCGGGTCATTGACGATCTGCAGACCGAATGACGCCATCACGGCTTAGGCTGCGATCCAGGCCAGTCTGCCATCTTTGAAGGTCAGGATGCTGTCCTGCCGTATATCCGTTTCGGATGCCTCGACTGCGCCTGAAGCAGCGCAAAGCTTGATGATCGAGCGCATGACGCCGCCATGCGTCACGCAAACCGTCGGCACATTGACGGAACGCAGCCAGCCGGAGACGCGCCAGGAAAGGATTTCGTAGCTCTCAGCCTTCTCTCCGGGCGGCACGAAATTCCACTTGTCGGCCTCTCGCCTGTGCATCGCCTCCGGAAACAGCGCCTTCAACTCGGCCAGTGTATGGCCTTCCCAGTCTCCGAAGGAGAGCTCCACCAGCGCATCGTTCGTCGTGTAAGCTGCGGGGTCGAGATGCATTGCCGTCCTGACCAGTTCCATGGTCTGGCGCGTTCGCGTCATCGGGCTCGAAACGAAGGCGAAGTCGGTGGCCCTGTCGCCGATCAGCGACTGCAGGAGCGCGCCGTTTCTGCGGGCCTGGCCGCGGCCGACATCGTTGAGCGGAATGTCGCGCTGACCCTGAAAACGGCCCTCGGCGTTCCAGTCCGTCTGACCGTGGCGGATCAGGTAGAGCGGAACCTCGGGAACCATGGCCAACTCAGTCCTTGACCACCGAAATGTCCGGTGCATCGACCGATTTCATGCCGATCGTGTGATATCCGGAATCGCAATGGTGAACCTCGCCGGTCACGCCGGTCGAGAGGTCCGAAAGCAGGTAAAGGCCGGAGCGGCCAACTTCTTCCAGAGAGACATTGCGCTTCAGCGGCGCGTTATATTCGTTCCACTTCAGGATGTAGCGGAAGTCGCCGATGCCGGAGGCGGCCAGCGTCTTGATCGGTCCGGCCGAAATCGCATTGACGCGAATGCCGCGGCCGCCGAGATCGACCGCCATGTAGCGCACGCTGGCTTCGAGCGCGGCCTTTGCAACGCCCATGACGTTGTAGTTCGGCATGACCTTTTCGGCGCCATAATAGGTCAAGGTCACCATCGAGCCGCCATCATTCATGATGCGGTCGGCACGCTGGGCGACGGCTGTGAAGGAATAGACCGAAATGTCCATCGACTTCAGGAAGTTCTCGCGCGTCGTGTCAACGTAACGGCCGGTCAATTCTTCCTTGTCGGAATAGGCGATGGCGTGAACGAGAAAGTCGATCTTGCCCCAGTGCTGTTCGACAGCCGCGAAGACCGCGTCGATGGAGGCCATGTCGGTCACGTCGCAATCGCCCGCCATGAAGGCGCCGATCTCTCCGGCCAACGGCTCCACGCGCTTCTTGAGCGCGTCGCCCTGCCAGGTGAGCGCGATCTCGGCACCCGCATCGGCACAAGCCTTCGCAATACCCCAGGCGATCGAACGATTGTTGGCCACGCCCATGATGATGCCGCGCTTGCCCTGCATCAGCCCGCCTGTCTGGACCATGGAATACTCTCCGTCTCAATGATTTTGAGCCCTATGGCACAGCGGGGCGGAAGGTTCAAGAAGTTGAATGGTAAGGAAATAAGAGTAATCGAAATAATCTGTGCTCTTTCAAAACGCTGCTACAGAAACAGCCCTTCGCGCAGGCTGCGCATGAGATCCTTGACCTTGTCATCGGGGTGGTCCCACAGCATCACGCGAATTTCGGCATAGAGGTCGCCGCGCCCGCCGTCGCGCCCGGGCAGCCCCCGTCCGCGAATTCGCAGTGTCCGGTCCGAGCCGGACCATTCCGGGACCGTCACCCGCACGGTGCCGTCGGGCGCATCCACGATGGTTTCGCAACCCAGCACCGCGTTCTCGATGTCCACGGGAAGGTTGGTGTAAAGGTCGAGCCCGTCCGCGCGGAATACGGGATGGGGCGCGATGCGGAACGTGACGACGACATCGCCCCGCTTCAGACCGTGCACGCGGTGACCCTGTGCCGCGATCCGCACCTGTCGCCCATCCGTCACCCCTTCCGGCATGGCTACGCGCAGGGTTTTCCCGTCCGGAAGCTGCACGAGCGGCTTTTTCTTCTCGAAGATGTCCTCGATGGAGATCTGTGCCTCGACGGCGAGGTCGGGGGCCTTGTCGGGGGCGGGCTGCTGACCGGCCACTTTTCTCCAGAAGCTGGAAAAGATGTCGCTCTCCGAGGACTCACTCCTCGACTGTCCTTCCGTTGCGCGTGAGGCGCCGCTCGCCGACTCGCGCCGCCGCGCCTCCTCCGCCAGACGTCGCTCCTGATCGAAGCGCTGGCGTTTTTCGGGATCCTTCAGCAATTGATAGGCTTGGCCAACTTCCGCAAAACGAACATGCGCATTGGGATCGCTGCGGTTCCGGTCGGGATGCAGCGACTTGGCCTGCGCCCGCCATGCCGCCTTGATCTCCTCAAGGCTGGCTGTCGGCTTCACGCCCAGCACGCTGTAGGGGTCACGCATCCGAAAGCCATCCAACCTTGCGAAGACGCGGAACATTGCCCGCCGGTTTCGTTCTGGAAAGTCAGGTGGATCAGCCGCCGCCGCATGCCCGACCAGGTCGGAGCCGTTCATCGCGCCGTTGCGGAACTCTCACATGAATCCCAAGGTGAATGAGAATAGAGATCGGGCCTTACCTTGGGCTTGCGCGCAAGCAGGCCGGACCGTCAGACCTGCTCGTCGAAGCTGACGATCTTCCACTCGCCCGACGGCGTCAGGCAGGTCGTGCCACGATATTTGGATACGCCCTTGAAACTGTGGCTGGTCGTCGTAAAGTCCCGGCAGGTGACTTCACCAGCCTGCGTCTGGGTGATCCCCGTGACGACGCCAGCGCTGCCGGTATCCGTGTTGGCCCAAGGCAGCGGTTCGCCGTTGAGGCGACCGAGGTCTGCGGAGCTGACGGCGTTGCGAATCGTCGCCTCGTCGGAATCGACCGGCTTGCGGGTTGCTGCCGGTGTGGACTGTGTCGTCACGCCGGTATCGACATTGTCGGCAAGTCCGAAACCGGTTCCCATGCAACCAGCCGCCGACAGGCAAAGGATTGCCACCGTGACAAGTTTGAGGACTCCGCAGGCGGTGCGGCTATTCTTTTCCAATGCCTGCTTTGTTATTGGTTGCACGACTATATATCCCGACGCGAAAAAACGAGGACTGCGACAAGAATGACCGCAAATGGGTTAATAACAAGTGACTTCACAGAAGAAAATGAACCATTCACACTTTTCGCCCAGTGGCTGTCCGATGCTACGGAAAGCGAACTGAATGATCCAAATGCGCTCGCGCTTGCCACGGTCGATGACGAAGGTCTGCCCAATGTACGAATGGTTCTTCTCAAGGGTTTTGATCAGGACGGCTTTGTCTTTTATACGAACTATGAGAGCCAGAAGGGTAGGGAACTTCTAGGCGCGCGTAAGGCGGCCATGTGCTTTCACTGGAAAAGTCTGCGTCGCCAGGTGCGTGTGCGCGGCGATGTGGAGACGGTCACGGATGCCGAGGCGGATGAATACTACGCCTCGCGTGCCCGTGGCAGCCGTATCGGCGCCTGGGCTTCAAAGCAGTCGCGCCCCTTGGAAAGCCGCTTCGCCCTGGAGAAGGCAGTCGCTGAATATACTGCGAAATTCGGTCTCGGCGATATTCCGCGCCCGCCGCACTGGTCGGGTTTCCGCCTGAAGCCGCGCGCCATCGAATTCTGGCACGACCGCAAGTTCCGCCTCCATGATCGCGTCGAGTTCAAGCGCGTCGAGGGCGGATGGGACAAGGTCCGCATGTATCCGTGAACGCTGCCCGGCATCGCCGCTGCAGATCAGTTCAGCAGCTTGAAGGGGATGCCTGAAGCGAGTGCCCGCACGTAGCGGGCCTTCTGGTACAGTCCGTTCAGCGACACTCGTGGCAGCCCGCCCATATGGGCGAGCGCGCGGTCGGTGAGCGTGCCGGGCGCGGTGGTGACGGCGAGATCGAAGCCGCATTCGAGCACGAGATCCCTGTCCCGTTTCGAGACAGCCTCTGCAAAACCGTAGGGGTAGGAGAATATCCGGTTCCGTCGCCCGGTTATCCCGGTGACGTAGATCGCCGAAGCGGTCATCTCGTCGATGGCCGCATTGCGGCTCAGGAACGACAGCGCGCGGTGTGAAATGGTGTGGGCGCCCAGATGGGCAAGCGGCTGCGTCGCCAGCGCCTGCAGTTCCTTCCGATCCATGATGAGGTCGCGGACAATCGCATCCGCGTTGACGCCATAGGCCCGCGCGCACTCGTTCAGCTGGACGATCGCCTCCGCCTCGTTCGCGCCGATAATGCTGGCGCCGATGCGCTCATAGGCCGCCATTTTCTGGCTGGGCGTGGACGCTTCCACCAACTCCATCCCCTGGCCGAAATCGTAGTCGATTTCTGTCGTGGCGTTCACCAGCGCTTCCAGCGTCTCCCACCAGAGCGTGTGCGTCCGTTCGGTGAGGCCGCGCGTGACGAAGATCGTGTAGGGCACGTCATGGCGGGCGAAGACCGGGGCCGCATGCACCGCATTGTCGCGATAGCCGTCGTCGAGCGTGAAGATGGCCACGGGTTTTGCCGGATCGCCATGCTTCAGCCAGTCCGGCAGTTGAGACAGCGCGATCGGCAGATACCCTTCCTCGAGCACCGCGCCGATTGCCTCGTCGAGAAACTGTGGCGTGATTTCGAGATGGCGGTTGGGCTCGCAGTTACGCGCAAGATGAGGGCGGACGTGATGCAGCGTGAAGATGACGCCGCGCCCGGAAAGGCTGCGCCCCAGTCCAAGGCTGCTCAACATGGCGGATGCTTCCAGTCCGCCGGCTATTCCCAATCGCTTGGCCTGTTGCCTGGCAAGCAGTTTCAGTCCACCCGTCATCGAACGTCTCTCCACCGGATATGCGCCGGAAGGCACGGACCCGATCGATCATGCCCCAGACAACCCCGGCGTGAGCCTAGAGGCGAAAGATTTAAATTGGATTGAGAAAACCTGCCGTCATTTGAACATGTTGGCGAGGCGCGGGGCTAGCCGGCAGCGGCTGTCTTTTCATAGCGCTCAACCCAGAGGAAGAAGTCCTCCTCCGGCATCGGGCGATGCCAGAGGAAGCCCTGGCCTTCGTCGCAGCCGATCTTGCGCATCATGTCGGCTTCCGAGGCCAGCTCTATGCCCTCTGCCACGCATTTGATCCCGAGTTCCCGCGCCATCGCGACAATGGTGCGGGCAATGGCCGACGGCTTGCCGTCGTTCACGCGGGTGTGCACGAAACTGCGGTCGATTTTCAGCGTCGCGATCGGATAGCGCGTCAGGCTGCTGATCGCCGAATAGCCGGTGCCGAAGTCGTCGATCGAAACGGCAATGCCGAGCGCGGAGAGTCCGCGCATCAACTCGTCGATCCGCTGCGGATCGGACATCAGCATGCTTTCGGTGATTTCCAGTTCCAGCCAGTTCGACCGGCAGCCCGCCCGTGAAATGCAGCCTTTGAGCAGCGGCACGAAGTCGTCCAGCATGATCTGCCGGGGGGAGAGGTTGACCGATACCCTGACCGGCTTCCGCACCCCGTCGTTCCATTTGCGTGCGAAATGGCAGGCATCCGTCATGATCCGCTCGCCGAGCGGAATGATCAGCCCCGTCTGCTCCGCGAGCGGGATGAAAACGCCGGGCGGTATGGAGCCCATCTCGGGATGGTTCCAGCGCATCAGCGCTTCGACACCGGCGATCTCGCCGGTCTGCAGATTGATCTTGGCCTGGAAATGTGCCGTGAAATCATTGCCTTCGATCGACTTGCGCAGATCGGCTTCCAGCTCGAAGCGTTCGCGTGCCTCATCGATCAGGCTGTCGTCGAAGACGCGCCAGGTATTCTGGCCTCCGCGCTTGGCAAAGAGCAGCGCGATGTCGGCCTGGGACAGAAGCTGCTCGGGATTGTCACCATGTTCCGGATAGAAGGACGCGCCAATGCTGGCCGTGACGGTCAGCAGCTTCTGCTCGACGAAAAACGGCTTCGATATCCGTGTGAGCAGTCGTTCGCAGTCACGCGCAATGCTGTCCGGAAGGGCAGGTCGGGTCACGATCATCGCAAAACTGGCGCCGTCGAGGCGAGAGAGAAAGTCTCCGCTGCGTTCGGCCTCCTCCCGCAAGCGCTTGGCAAGCTCGACCAGGACCTTGTCTCCCGACGCCCGCCCCACCGTCTCGTTGATTGCGCTGAAACGGTCGAGGTCGATCTTGAGCACGGCGCCATGGGTTCGGTCAGCGCCGGCAACCGACACTGCTTCGGCGAGCTTCCCGGAGAGGTGGCGGAGATTGGGCAACCCCGTCATCGGGTCGTAATAGGCGTGCTGGAAAAGCTCGTTACGGCTCGCGGTGAGCTCAAGTTCCAGACTTTTGCGACGCGTCATGTCATGGGCGACGCAGACAAAACCGTCGATTGTTCCGTCCGGGCCGTTGAGCGCGATCTCGGTTGTCTCGAAATATATCCGCAGCCCTGTCCTGGGATTGCGGACGACATATTCTCCGCGCTCGCTCTGGCACTCGGTTGCATGGGTCATGAACCCGCGAATGAAGTCCGGCAGTTCCACGCCCTCGAAGGGCGGCAGCTTGCCGGCAAGCTCCTGCTGCGACACGCCCGTAAAAGTCTCGAAGGCTGCGTTGCAAAGACGAAAACGTCTGTGTCGATCAAGGCACCAGACGATATCGGGCAGGGCAAGGAGAATGCGCGCTTCCACATCGACCGGCCCCGATGCCGGTTGCTCCGGCACGGTTGGAACGTCCGTGTCAGGCAGCGTGTCTTCATGCATGCAGATAATGCCCGTGAAAAATTCCGATCGCCGACACAAACATTACGTGCGAATGCAACGACCGTCCACCGAATTATGACCATGGGAGAGGCGAGCCCCGCCGCGCCGGGCTGACGTCTGGCAAAATCTCGTGACACCGGCAGTGGGTCACCCGCGGCCGGTCTGTGTCAGGTCCGGGTGCCTCCAACGGTGACCTGGTCCATGCGCAGATGCGGTTGTCCCACGCCGACCGGCACGCTCTGGCCGGCCTTGCCGCACATGCCGATACCGGGATCGAGCTTCATGTCGTTGCCGACCATCGAGATGCGGCGCATGGATTCCGGGCCGTTGCCGATCAGCATCGCGCCCTTCACCGGCGCGCCGATCTTGCCGTCCTCGATCATGTAGGCCTCGGTGCAGCCGAAGACGAACTTGCCCGAGGTAATATCCACCTGGCCGCCGCCGAACGAGACGGCATAGATGCCCTTCTTGACCGAGGCGATGATCTCTTCCGGCGTCTTGTCGCCACCGAGCATATAGGTGTTGGTCATGCGTGGCATGGGCCGGTGCGCATAGGATTGACGGCGGCCGTTTCCGGTCGGCTTCATGCCCATCAGCCGGGCGTTTTGCCGGTCCTGCATGTAGCCGACGAGGCGACCGTCCTCGATGAGCACATTGTAGCCCGACGGCGTGCCTTCGTCATCGATGGTCAGCGAGCCGCGTCGCGCTTCGATCGTGCCGTCATCGACGACGGTGACGCCCTTGGCGGCGACCATTTCGCCCATCAAACCGGCAAAGGCGGAGGTCTTCTTGCGGTTGAAATCACCTTCCAGACCATGGCCGACGGCTTCATGCAGCATGACACCCGGCCATCCGGACCCGAGAACGACATCCATCGTGCCCGCAGGCGCGTCGATGGCCGACAGATTGACCAGCGCTTGGCGCAACGCTTCGCGCGCGCCGACCTGCCAGTTCTCCGTCAGGATGAAATCGCCGAAGCCCTTGCGCCCGCCCGTGCCGAACGAGCCTGTTTCCTGCCGGTCACCTTCGCCGGCCACGACGGAAATGTTCAGCCGCGTCATCGGACGGATGTCGCGTACACGGTGTCCATCGCGGCGGATGATGTCGACGATCTGCCAGCTGGCGGCGATCGAGGCCGTCACCTGCCGCACACGCGGGTCTTCGGCGCGGAGGAACGCATCGATTTCCTGAAGCAGTTGGGCCTTTGCCTCGAAGCTCGGCTCGCCGATCGGGTTTTCGGCGGAATAGAGCCGCTTGTTCGTGCCCTGCGGGGCATCGGCATAGGCGCCGGAATAGCCACGCGTCACCGCGCCCACGGCGTCCGCCGCACGTTTGAGCGCGGAAAGCGACAGGTCGCCCGCATGCGCATAGCCCACCGCCTCGCCGGCGACGGCGCGAAGACCGAAGCCCTGGTCGGTATTGAACGTCCCGGCCTTCAGCCGCCCGTCGTCAAAGGTCAGGGCCTCGGCCTGGGCATGTTCGAGATAAAGCTCTCCATCGTCGGCGTCCTTCAACGCCTCGGCGACGACGTCCTTCACCGCGCCTTCGTCGCAATCGAAAAGCTTCAGGAGATCGTCATTCATGGGGGCGCCTTTCAGCGAAATTGAGAATGTATCAGGACCAGAGATAGGGGTCCTGCCGTCGGATTCCAACCTGTGCAAGGTCAGGGCAGGGCGTCGTAGCCTTCTGCAAAACCCTTGAGATCGACCGGAATGCCGATGCCCTCTTCAGGCGACTGGAAGACGATGAACGTGGCCTGCGTTCCTGCGCGCAAGGTTTTCAGCAGATCATCCTGCAGGACGACTTCCGCATAGCATCCGTCCGAAAAGCAGCGGACGAAATAGGCGCGGCCGATATCCTTGCCGTCCACGTTCAGGCCGAGCCCGTTGGGCAGGAGAACGCCGAGCGGTGCCAGCACGCGCAGGATGCGCGACTTGCGGTCCGCCGTCTTCAGCACAACCACCGACAGACCGACTTCCGGACGGTCATCGGCCACGACATTCTGCATCAGGGCGCATTGCTCTTCCGAAGCTCCGGCCGGTGTATCGCAGATGATCGACCAGGCGCCGTGGGTGGAGCGCACTGTGCCCTGACCTTGACCCGGTGCGGGTGGCGGCTGGGTTGCGGCCTGCGCGGGCAGTGTGATCGCAATCGTCGCGAGGGCGGCGAGGCCAAGCATTGCGCGCTTCAACGGGCTGGTTATCATGAACGTCCTCGAATCATTCGTCCCTTCGAGCCTGATGTTTAGCCTCGAAATGCGGATCATTGAACAGACAAAGCGCGCCGGCTTCAAGGGGATAGTCTCAGAACAGTCCTCTCCCCGCGATGCCCTTTGCTCAGGCTGCGTTTAGCGGCTGTTGATCGACGTGAAAAGCGGCAAAAATAGTGTCCGCAAACATTCGCAATTGCAGGACAAATTGATAAAAGCCAGTCAACTCCCTGCTCTTGCGCAAAAATGACGCACGCGTGAACAGTGACGACAGTTGCGATTGGGGCTAAACTGTGGTTTGAAACAGTTAGTATAGCAGGGATTCTGCTAGACGGTTTGATCTCGATCAAGCGTCGAGGGGCAAACACTGAGGGGAGAGAGATTCGTGAGGAATAAGGCTATTGCAGCAATGGCGTCGGCCGCCAGTTTGCTCTTTGCTGGCGCGGCATTTGCCGCCCAACCGATGCCGTGGCAGACTGATCTGCAGCCGGCGGCATCCGGTGTGATGAAGGAAATCAGGTGGTTTGAGGAGTATACCCTCTGGTTCATCGTGCCGATCACCCTGCTGGTTCTGGCGCTGCTGATCATCGTCGTCGTCCGGTTCCGCGCCGCTGCCAATCCGGTCCCCTCCAAGACCAGCCACAATACGGCGATCGAGATCATCTGGACGCTCGGGCCGGTCGTGGTTCTCTTCCTGATCGCCATCCCCTCGTTCCAGCTTCTTTCGAACGAACTGATCATTCCCAAGGACACGGATCTGACGATCAAGGCGACGGGCAACCAGTGGTACTGGTCCTATGAATATCAGGGCGAAAAGGAACTCGCCTTCGACTCGCTGCTCTTGAAGGACGCCGATCGCGCCAAGCTCGGCAAGGAAGATAAGGGTGCCTATCCGCGCCTGCTGGCTGTGGATAACGAACTCGTCGTTCCTGTGAACAAGACGGTGCGCGTTCTGGTGACCGGCGCAGACGTCATTCACGCCTTCGCAATGCCTGCTTTCGGTGTGAAGATCGACGCCGTTCCGGGCCGCATGAACGAAACCTGGTTCAAGGCGGACAAGGAAGGCCTCTATTACGGCCAGTGTTCCGAGCTCTGTGGCAAGGACCACGCCTTCATGCCGGTCGCCATTCGCGTTGTGACCGAAGAACAGTACAAGACGTGGCTGACCGCCGCCGCCGGCAATCTCGGCGCGGCCAACAAGGCCCTCATGGCAGCCACCGACGGCAAGAAGACCGTCGACGTGGCCTCCAGTGCACAGTAATCCGGAGGGGAACATCAAGATGGCTAGCAATCACGATCACGCCCATGATCACGCCGGGGGGCACGACGCCCACGCCGCGCACGATCATCACCATGCTCCGGGCTTCTTCACCCGTTGGTTCTTTTCGACCAATCACAAGGATATCGGCACGCTCTACCTGATCTTCGCGATCATGGCCGGCGTTGTCGGCGGCGCGCTCTCCGTCGTCATGCGCATGGAACTGCAGGAGCCGGGCATCCAGATCTTCCACGGCCTGGCCTCCATGGTCTACGGCTTCGAAGGCGATGCCGCCATTGATGGCGGCAAGCAGATGTACAACGTCTTCACGACGGCGCATGCTCTGATCATGATCTTCTTCATGGTCATGCCGGCGCTCATCGGCGGCTTCGCCAACTGGATGATCCCGATCATGATCGGCGCGCCGGACATGGCGTTCCCGCGCATGAACAACATCTCCTTCTGGCTGATCGTCCCCGCCTTCATCCTTCTCATCCTGTCCATGTTCGCGCCCGGCCCGGCCGGCGGCTATGGCGTGGGTGGCGGCTGGACCATGTATCCGCCGCTGGCGACATCCGGCACGCCCGGACCGTCCGTCGACCTCGCGATCCTGGCGCTCCACATTGCCGGCGCATCCTCGATCCTCGGCGCGATCAACTTCATCACCACGATCATGAACATGCGCGCGCCGGGCATGACGCTGCACAAGATGCCGCTCTTTGCCTGGTCGGTCCTGATCACCGCCTTCCTGCTGCTGCTGTCGCTGCCCGTTCTTGCCGGCGGCATCACCATGTTGCTCACCGACCGCAACTTCGGCACGTCCTTCTTCGCACCGGAAAACGGTGGTGACCCGATCCTCTTCCAGCACCTGTTCTGGTTCTTCGGTCACCCGGAAGTGTACATCCTGATCCTGCCCGGCTTCGGCATTATCAGTCACATCATCTCCACCTTCTCGCGCAAGCCGGTCTTCGGCTATCTCGGGATGGCCTATGCGATGGTGGCGATCGGCGCCGTCGGCTTCATCGTGTGGGCGCACCACATGTACACGGTCGGGCTGTCGCTCAACACGCAGCGCTACTTCCTCTTCGCCACCATGGTGATTGCGGTGCCGACGGGCGTGAAGATCTTCTCCTGGATCGCAACGATGTGGGGCGGCTCGATCTCGTTCCGCACACCGATGATCTGGGCGATCGGCTTCATCTTCCTGTTCACCGTCGGTGGTGTGACGGGCGTACAGCTGGCCAACGCAGGTCTCGACCGTGCGGTGCACGACACCTATTACGTCGTGGCGCACTTCCACTACGTTCTGTCGCTCGGCGCCGTCTTCGCCATCTTTGCTGCCTGGTACTACTGGTTCCCGAAGATGACCGGCTACATGTACAATGAAACGCTGGGCAACCTGCATTTCTTCATCATGTTCGTCGGCGTGAACATGGTGTTCTTCCCGCAGCACTTCCTCGGCCTCGCCGGCATGCCGCGCCGCTACATCGACTATCCGGATGCATTCGCCGGCTGGAACTATGTCTCGTCGGTCGGCTCCTATATCTCGGCCTTCGGCGTGCTTGTCTTCTTCGTCTGCGTCATCGAGGCGTTCATGAAGAAGCGGGTGGCAGGCGACAATCCCTGGGGCCCGGGTGCCGACACGCTGGAATGGCAGCTGTCGTCTCCGCCGCCGACCCACCAGTGGGAACAGCTTCCGCGCATCAAGTAAGAGCGGGTGAGACAAGGCGCCGCTTGCAAGGCGGCGCCTCCAGTCTGTAAGAAGCCAGCGCCGGGCGCCGTCCGGCCCGGCACGCAAAAAGAACAGCAGGTTCAGTTCATGTCTTTGATCGACAACCGCGAAATCGACGATACGCAGGCGGGCTTCCGGATTTCGGAAGCTTCGGCAGGGGATTTCTTCGCCCTGCTGAAGCCGCGCGTGATGTCGCTTGTCGTTTTCACGGCCTTCGCCGGACTGATCCTCGCGCCGGGCTCGATCCATCCTCTGATGGGGTTCTTCGCCATCGTCTGCATCGCCGTGGGTGCGGGTGCATCCGGCGCGCTGAACATGTGGTACGATGCCGACATCGACGCCGTCATGGCCCGCACGGCAACACGCCCGATCCCCGCGGGCAAAATCATTCCGGGCGAAGCGCTTGCCTTCGGTCTCGTTCTCTCCGCCTTTGCGGTCGCAATCCTCGGTCTCGCGGTCAACACGCTGTCCGCCGGACTGTTGGCCTTCACCATCTTCTTCTACGCCGTTGTCTACACGATGTGGCTCAAGCGCTCGACGCCGCAGAACATCGTTATCGGCGGTGCTGCCGGCGCCTTCCCGCCCATGATCGGCTGGGCCTGCGTCACCGGCGGCGTGTCCATCGACAGCATCTGTCTGTTCCTCATCATCTTCCTCTGGACGCCGGCGCATTTCTGGGCGCTCGCACTCTTCAAGATGAAGGATTACGGCGCGGCCGGCGTGCCCATGCTGCCCAACGTTTCGGGGGTCGCCACCACCAAGACGCAGATCGTGCTCTATTCGGTTCTGACCGCCATGGCTGGCGTCGCACCGACTTTCACGGGCCTCGCAAGCGTCTGGTACGGCACCTTCGCAGGTATACTCGGACTGATTTTCGTGGCCATGTCGATCAGCGTCTACCGCATGGATGAGAACGACCAGAAAATGGTTCCAGCCAAGAAGCTCTTCGCCTATTCGATCCTCTATCTCTTCGTCATCTTCTCTGCGCTGATGGTCGACCATTATGCAGCGAGCCTTCTTCACCTGGGAGGGCTGATCTGATGGAGCTGGAAACGGTCAAGCTGACGGAAGCGCAGCAGAAATCACGCCGGGGCCGCAATATAGCGCTGGGCCTCGTGCTCGCCGGACTTGTGGCGGTGTTCTACGTCATCACGATCATCAAGTTCGGCGGCAAGCCGGTGTAACTGAAGCGGGGGAGGAGAGACCATGGCGAAAGGAACACAGGAGAGGCGCAACGGCTTGGTCGTAGCGGTCTGTCTGAGCCTGTTCTTCGGTATGGTCGGCCTGTCATACGCGGCCGTGCCGCTCTATCGCATGTTCTGCCAGGTGACGGGCTATGGCGGGACCGTGCGTGAGGTCGAGCAGGCCTCCAGCGTCATTCTGGACCAGACGATCAAGGTCCGTTTCGACGGCAATGTCGCGCCCGGCTTTACCTGGGACTTCAAGCCCGATCAGCGCGAAGTCGTCATGAAGATCGGCGAGACGAAGCAGATCTATTTCCACGCGAAGAACACGTCCGACAAGGAGCTGACCGGCCAGGCGACCTTCAACGTCACGCCCGAACAGGCCGGCGCCTATTTCAACAAGATCCAGTGCTTCTGCTTCACCGAAACGACGCTGAAGCCGGGGGAGGAACTGGAAATGCCCGTGCTCTTCTTCGTCGATCCCGACATCGTCAAGGATCGCGAGACGAAGAGCATCGGAACCATCACGCTGTCGTACACCTTCTATCCGCATGAGAAGACCCGCCCGGTCGCCGATGCGAAGAAGCCGGTGGACGCCGCGAAGAAGCTTTGAATTTTGATGAGGAGAGTCCCGGTTTTCCGGGGCGGGATTGGAATCCGGGGAAGAGTGACATGGCAGACGGACATAACAGACAACACGACTATCACATCATCGATCCAAGCCCGTGGCCGTTCCTGGCTTCGATCGGCGCATTCATCATGGCGATCGGTGGCGTGTCCTACATGCGTTATCTTTCCGGGCAGCCTTTCGACCTGTTCGGCTTGAACCTGGCCAATCCGTGGGTCTTCTTCATCGGTCTGGTTCTGGTGCTCTACACCATGTTCTCCTGGTGGGCAGACACCATCAAGGAAGCTCACGAGGGACATCATACACGGGTCGTGTCGCTGCACCTGCGCTACGGCATGATCATGTTCATCGCTTCCGAAGTGATGTTCTTTGTCGCTTGGTTCTGGGCCTTCTTCGATGCCAGCCTGTTTCCGGGGGAAGCCATCCAGGCCGCGCGCACGACCTTCACGGGCGGGACGTGGCCGCCGAAGGGCATCGAGGTTCTCGATCCGTGGCATCTGCCGATCTACAACACCGTGATCCTGCTGCTGTCGGGCACGACGGTGACCTGGGCTCACCACGCGCTGCTGCATGGCGATCGCAAGGGCCTGATCAACGGCTTGACTCTGACGGTGTTGCTTGGTCTGCTCTTCACCTTCGTGCAGGGCTATGAGTATGCGCATGCGCCCTTCGCCTTCAAGAACTCGATCTACGGCGCGACCTTCTTCATGGCGACCGGCTTTCACGGTTTCCATGTCATCGTCGGCACGATCTTTCTCGCCGTCTGCCTGTTCCGGGCGATCGGCGGCGATTTCACGCCGAAGCAACATTTCGGCTTCGAGGCTGCGGCTTGGTACTGGCACTTCGTCGACGTGGTCTGGCTTTTCCTCTTCTTCGCCATCTATATCTGGGGCGGATGGGGCGCGCCGCTGGCGCATGGCTGAGACAGGCCGAATTCGGCACTCCGGCGGCGCGGCTGGTCCGCGCCGTTTTCATTTCTGGCGAGATCGGCGCTGAGCGGGCGCGGGCTTGCAATGCATGAAAGGAAGCGCATGATGGATATTCGCGAGGAGACTTCCCACTCTGGCGGTCGCTATGTCGCCACGCTTGAGGGGCATGAGGCGGAGATGACCTATTCGCGTGCTTCGCCGCACCTGATCATCATCGATCACACCGGTGTTCCGGACGCGTTGCGCGGCAAGGGCGCCGGTCAGGCTCTGGCGGCTCATGCGGTGGAGGAGGCGCGGGCCGGGGGCTGGAAGATCATTCCGCTCTGCCCCTTCTTCAAGGCGCAGCTGGGGCGTCATCCCGAGTGGGCAGACGTCATCAAGTAACCTCTTCGAGGCCAGTGAAAGAGGATCAAGTCGTGCAGACAGAGAAAGAGGATACAGCCATCTACCCGCCGGTCAATCCGATCGCGGCCGGCCTGCGTTGCCGCTGCCCGCGCTGCGGGGAGGGTGCGCTTTTCGATGGCTTCACCACGGTCAAGCCGGCCTGCACGAATTGCGGCCTCGACTATTCCTTCATCGATGCAGGCGATGGCCCGGTGGTCTTCGTGCTGCTCATCATCGGCTTCATCTTCGTCGGCCTCGCCTTCTGGATGCAGGTCACATACGAGCCGCCCATGTGGCTGCAATTCGTTCTCTGGATACCGCTCATGATCATCGCAGGGCTGGCGCTCATGCGCTCGCTCAAGGGCGTTCTGATCAACCTCCAGTATGCCAACAATGCCAGACCCGGCGAGATCGATCGTGGCTGACACTGTCGTAGACGGTCGGCGTGCTGCACGCCCATTCTGGCGCTGGGTTCGCCGGCTGGCGACGCTGATCCTGCTCGCCTTCAGCTTCACGATCCTCATCGCGCTCGGTACGTGGCAGGTCCATCGCCTCGCCTGGAAAGAAGCGCTTCTGGCCGATATCGCCGAGCGTCGCGCCATGCCGCCGGTCGGCATTGACAAGATTGGTGCGGTTCTGGCCTCCGGTGGCGATGTCGATTACCGCCCTGTCAATGTCACGGGCACATTCGATCACGCACACGAACAGTTCTTTTTCGCCACCTATAACGGTGAGGCCGGCTATTATGTCTACACGCCGCTGAGACTCGCCGGCGGAGAATACGTCTTCGTCAACCGCGGCTTCATCCCGTATGAGAAAAAAGATGTCGCAAAGCGCGCCGCAGGCGACGTTGCCGGCGAGGTGACCATCACCGGCCTTGCCCGCTCCCGGCTGAACGGCAAGCCCTCCTGGGCCGTTCCCGACAACGACCCGGCCAAGAACATCTTCTACTGGAAGGATCTGGATGCGATGACGGTGCATGCGGGGCTGCCCAAGGCGCGCGTGCTGCAGTTTTTCATCGACGCCAATGATGCGCCCAATCCGGGCGGGCTGCCGATCGGCGGCGTGACCCAGTTCGACTTTCCCAATAATCATTTACAATATGCGCTGACATGGTATGGCCTTGCCGCAACATTGGCCGTCGTCGTCGTGATTTTCTGGTTTCGCGGACGCAGAACGGGGAGTGAAGTATGACCATTGCCGCCGCCGTGCTGACTGCGCTCGTCGCGCTCCTGCATGTCTACATCCTGTATCTCGAGATGTTTCTCTGGACCAAGCCGGCAGGTCTCAGAACCTTTGGCATGAGCCTCGAAAAGGCCGAGGAAACGAAGGTGTTCGGCGCCAATCAGGGCCTCTACAACGGCTTTCTCGCTGCCGGCCTCCTCTGGAGCCTCGTTCATCCCGATGCCCTCTTCGCCTATGAGCTGAAAGTCTTCTTCCTCGGCTGCGTCATCGTGGCGGCACTTTATGGCGCATGGTCCGCGAGCCGGAAGATCCTGTTCACGCAGGGCCTGCCGGGCCTCGTCGCCATGATCGCCGTCCTCGTTGCCGGCGTGCAGGGGTGAGGTGAACATGAAGCGCGCCCTGACCATCCGGCTTTGCGAGCCGCGCGGCTTCTGCGCCGGCGTCGACCGTGCCATCCAGATTGTCGTTCTGGCCTTGAAGCGCTTCGGCGCACCGGTCTATGTCCGTCACGAGATCGTGCATAACCGTTTCGTCGTCGAGGGACTGGAAGCAAAGGGCGCGGTCTTTGTCGAGGAGCTGGACGAAATTCCGGCCGAACACCGGATGCAGCCGGTTGTCTTTTCCGCCCATGGCGTGCCGAAGTCGGTGCCGGCGGATGCCGAGGAACGCAATCTCTTCTATCTCGACGCAACATGTCCGCTCGTGTCAAAGGTGCACAAGCAGGCCATGCGCCACCAGCGTCTCGGTCGCCATGTCGTGCTGATCGGTCATGCCGGACACCCTGAGGTGATCGGCACGATGGGCCAGCTGGAGCCCGGCGCCGTTTCGCTGATCGAAACCGTCGAGGATGCCGATCGCTATGAACCGTCGGACCGCGAAAACCTGGGCTATGTCACCCAGACGACATTGTCGGTGGATGACACGGCCGGCGTGATCGCGCGTCTGCAGGAGCGGTTCCCCCAGCTGGCCGCCCCTGCCGCGGACAGCATCTGCTACGCCACCACCAATCGCCAGGAGGCGGTGAAGCATGCGGCGCCGGGTTGCGATCTCTTCCTGATCGTCGGTGCGCCGAACTCGTCCAATTCCAAGCGTCTGGTCGAGGTTGCGGAGAAGGCGGGGGCAAAGAAATCGCTCCTCGTTCAGCGTGCAGCAGAAATCGATTGGGATAACCTGGGCGACATATCCGTCGTGGGCCTGTCGGCGGGCGCTTCCGCGCCGGAAGTCATCGTCAATGAAATCATCGCGGCCTTCAAGGCGCGTTTCGACGCCACCGTCGACCTGGCGGTGACGGCCGAAGAGAACGAGCATTTTCTGGTGAACAGGGAACTGCGCGACGTCGAACTAACGGCTTCTGACATGGCCTTTGTGAATGGTTGATGCCACTGCGGCAGCCAAAGCACCCATTCGGGATTTTACGGGAAATAAAGCATAATCCTTCATTTCGCTGCAATTACAACGCGCTATAACTTTCGGAATGGGATGCGAGCAGTTGGGCGCTGCCTCGTCGGGGAAATGGCGGATGGATCAGAAAAGCGGCAGAAGGGTTGTGTTGGAGACACTGGGCTGGGCAGTGGTCTTCATGTCCGTTGGCATGCTTGCGATCGCTCTGAACCTCCACAAATATGTCGACCATTTTCTCAAGACCTATAATACCTACCATCTCGATGATCTCTTCATCTCTCTCAACATCGCGGGCCTCATCGGGCTGATCTATTCGGCCATCAGGGTCAAGGATCTTACCGTGGAGAACCGCCGACGCCGGGAGGCGGAGCGCAATGTCGAGTGGATCGCGACGCATGATGCGCTGACGGGTCTGCTCAATCGTCGGTCTCTGGACAAGAAGATTGCGGCGGCTGCCTCTCACCGTGGTCCGTCGGGTCGCCTGACCGTGTTTTCCATCGACCTCGATGGGTTCAAGCGCGTCAATGACCTGTTCGGACACGCAGTCGGCAACGAAGTGCTGAAGGTTGTGGCGGGCCGGTTACAGGCGTCTTTTCCGGAGGAGTCCATCTACCGGATCGGCGGCGACGAATTCATCGTTATCGCCGAGGGGGTAGACCCAGAGCTGGCCGCGATCTCGGCCCAGCGCATCCTGCAGCAGATGACCGCGCCGATCGACGCGGACGTGATGACCGTCGATGTCGGCGCAAGCGTCGGTTACGCCTTTTTTGGCAAGGATTGCGCCGATCTCAATACAGCCATCCTGCATTCCGACTACGCCATGTATGCGGCCAAGACGTCGGGACGAAACCGCGCGACCGCTTTCGATCCCTCCATGGAGCAGGCCGTCTACAAGCGCGCGCATCTCGAAGGCGCTTTGAAACGCGCCGTGCGGGAAGGGGCGATCGTCCCCTTCTTCCAGCCTCTGATCGACCTCAGGACAAACCGGATCAGCGGCTTTGAGGCACTGGCACGCTGGGAATTGCAGCCGGGAGAATTCGTGTCGCCCGCGGAATTCATCCCGCTGGCCGAAGAAACCGGCCTGATCGTGCCGCTGACCGAGCATCTCCTGCGGCTGTGCTGCATCGAGGCCGCTTGCTGGCCTCAGGACATCGCGCTCGCTTTCAATCTGTCGCCTGTCCTGCTCAGCGACCCGGTTATCGGTCTCCGTCTCATCAAGATCATGTCCGATCAGGGTTTTTCGCCGTCCCGGCTGGAACTCGAAATCACCGAAAGCAGCGTGATGAACGATTATCCCGCCGCGCAGAAGGTGCTGGGCGATCTGATCGAAGCAGGTGCCAGGATTGCTCTCGATGACTTCGGGACGGGCTATTCCAGTCTTTCGCAGCTTTCCGGTTTTTCCTTCGACACGATCAAGATCGACCGCAGCTTTGTCATGGCGATGAACAAGGGCGAGCGGCAGGACAAGGTCATTCGCGCCATCGTCGCGCTGGGCTCCGGCCTGGGCGTCAGGACAACGGCCGAGGGCATCGAGGACGAGGAGCAACTGGCTTATCTGCGTTCGCTCGGGTGCGATATCGGCCAGGGCTATCTCCTCGGCCGGCCCATGCCCGCAGACGCTGCTCGTCGTTTCGTTCAGGAACACGCCGGCGCGCCGGTCGACGCGGGAAAGGCGGAAGAATTCTCCACCGCTCTGCGAAGAGCCTGATCCGGCGCAGCGCCCGCTCTGGTTCCGACCTGTCCAAGCCTGTTGCTTTTCCTGCCCGATTCGGGGCATGAGAGCGGTGACTGACTTGCGAAGGAACCCGCCTTGGCCGTTTACACCGACATCTCGGAAGATGAGCTTTCCGCTTTCCTGGGCGACTATGACGCCGGCTCCCTGACCTCCTACAAGGGGATTGCGGAGGGTGTCGAAAATTCCAACTTCCTGCTGCACACCACCCAGGGCACGTTCATCCTGACGCTCTACGAGAAGCGCGTTGATCCCGAGGACCTGCCGTTCTTCCTGGGTCTGATGCAGCATCTGGCCAAGAACGGCCTGTCCTGCCCGTTGCCGCTGATCCGCAAGGATGGCGGGATGCTGGGCCAACTCGCCGGTCGCCCCGCGGCGATGGTGACGTTCCTGGAAGGCATGTGGCCGCGCAAGCCCACGGTTGCCCATTGCCGGGAAACCGGCAAGGCCATTGCCGCCATGCATCGGGCGGGCGAGGGCTTCGAGATCAAGCGGCCCAATGCGCTCTCCGTCTCCGGCTGGCGTCCGCTCTGGGACAAGTCCCAAGCGCGCGTCCACGAAATCGACGCGGCGCTGCGCGATGAGATCCCGGAGGAGCTTGCCTTTCTGGAAGCCCATTGGCCCAAGGCTCTGCCGATGGGCGTCATCCATGCGGACGCCTTTCCGGACAATGTCTTCTTCCTCGGCGAGACCTTCTCCGGCCTCATCGATTTCTATTTCGCCTGCAACGACTTCCTCGCCTATGACGTGGCGATCTGCCTGAACGCCTGGTGCTTTGAAAAGGATGGTTCCTTCAACCTGACGAAGGGCATGGCGCTGCTGGAAGGATATCAGGAAGTCCGGCCGCTCTCGACGGAAGAAATCGCGGCGTTACCCATCCTGGCGCGTGGCTCGGCCCTCCGCTTCTTTCTGACCCGCCTCTATGACTGGCTGGAAACCCCGCCGGGTGCGCTGGTCGTCAAGAAGGACCCGCTTGAATATCTGCGCAAGCTGCGCTTCCACGCGCATGTCAAAAGCGCGGCCGATTACGGTCTCTGAGAAAGCATTCCCATGAAGCATGTCGATATTTTCACCGATGGCGCCTGCTCGGGCAATCCCGGCCCCGGTGGCTGGGGCGCGATCCTGCGCTATGGCGACAAGGAAAAGGAAATGTCCGGCGGCGAGGCCGAGACGACCAACAACCGCATGGAACTGATGGCGGCGATCGAGGCGCTGAATGCGCTGAAAAGCCCGTGCGAGGTGGATCTCTACACCGACAGCGCCTATGTGAAGGACGGCATTTCCAAGTGGATCTTCGGCTGGAAGAAAAACGGCTGGAAGACCGCCGACAAGAAGCCGGTCAAGAATGCCGAACTCTGGCAGGCGCTGGAAGCTGCCCGCGACCGGCACAAGGTGACGCTCCACTGGATCAAGGGCCATGCCGGCCACCCGGAGAATGAGCGCGCGGATGAACTGGCGCGGATGGGGATGGCGCCGTTCAAGACGCGGTGAGGGCGGGCTGACGCTATTCCAGGCTTAACGCTGCGAGGTCGCTTAGCAGACGCGCGGGCATGTCTGTCCGGCCATGCAGGATGCTCATGATCCCAAGATCACCGTTCTTGAGTACCTTGAAGAAAATGTAATGCTGGCCGTATCGCGAAAAATGCACGGCAGCCTGATCCCGACCCGCTTTCTGGAAGTTTGAAGGCAGCTTGCGCCAGATCTGCGGAGACAATGTCAGCTTTTGGAAATGCGCATGAAGTCCTTCCAAATAGGCGACGGCCTGTGCTTCTCCCCATGTCTCCAGAGTGTACCGCCAGATGCGATCCTGGGCGGCATTCGCGCGGGGGTAAAGCCGATAGTCCGCCATCTCAGCGCTGCATGTTGCGACGGATGACATCCTCGGCACGAACGGTGACATAGTCTTCGTCAGGGGCGGCCAGAGCCGGGGCCAGCTCTTCCTCCAGAAAACGCCAGCCGGCCTCCTCAGCTTGCAGGTCCTGTCGGATGAGGGCGCGAATGTATTCGCCCGCATCCTCATAAAGGCCGTTCTCCGTCTGCTGGCGAACATGCTCCTCAAGCTTTCCACTGACCTTGACCTGAATACTGCCCGGCATGGCTGACCTCCATCGATTGTTTGAACGTTTGGCGTGAGGCCGCCTTTTGTCAACCGAGAAAAGCACTCACCCCTTCAGCGCCCGCTCGACAAACATCAACCGGTCCTGCCCCCAATACATCTCCTTGCCGACAAAGAAGGTCGGCGCGCCGAAGACGCCGCGTTGAACGGCGTCGTCCGTGTCGGTTCTCAGCTTGTCCTTCACCGCATCCGTACCGATCTCCGTCATCAACGCCTGCGGGTCGATCCCGGCGCGCGCCAGCACCTTGCCGATCTCGACCGGTTCGCCGAGGTTGACCGGCTGCTCGAACATGGCCGGATAGATCGCATCGAGATAGGCCTCCAGCGCTTTGGGTCCACGCATCAGCATGGCGGTCGCACCGCGCATCAGCGGTAGCGTGTTGATCGGGAAATGCGGGTTCATCTGGAAGGGGATGCCGTAATATTCGGCCCAGCGATAAAGATCGATGGTGGAATAGCTGCCTTTGGCGGGAACCGTCATGGGACTGACATTGCCCGTCGCCTTGAATACGCCGCCGATGAGGATCGGTCGCCAGACGATCTCTGCGCCGGTGCGCGCGGCGATCTCCGGGAGCGCCCGCCACGCGATATGGCTGAAGGGACTGCCGACATCAAAGAAGAATTCGACCTGTTTCATATGTGACGTCCTTGTGGGGTTGGAGCAATTGCAGCGAAATTGAAAACCGGGCTTGCATAAAAAAGGCTATTAAAACAAATAGATAGAACGTTTCGTTCGGAAACGCTCTTGCGTCTACCAGCGCTCCGACCAGGGGCGCAGGTCGAGTTCATGCGTCCAGGCGTCGCGCGGCTGGTTGTGCAGGTGCCAGTAGTTTTCGGCGATGTGGTCGGGATTGAGAATGCCGTCTGCATCCTTCAGCGCATAGCGCTCGGGGAAGCTTTCCCGAATGAAGTCGGTATCGATCGCCCCGTCGATGACGACATGGGCGACATGGATGTTCTTCGGCTGCAGTTCGCGCGCCATGCTTTGCGCCAAGGCTCGCAGCGCATGTTTCGCGCCGGCGAAGGCAGCGAAGTTGGCGGCGCCGCGCAAGGAGGCCGTGGCGCCGGTGAAGATGATCGTGCCGCGCTCACGCGCCACCATGCGCCGCGCCACCTCCCGGCCGGTGAGGAAGGCGCTGAAACAGGCCATTTCCCAGATCTTGAAATATTTCCGCGCCGTCTCGTCCAGGATGCTTGAGGGCACGTTCGCGCCGATATTGAAGACCATGACCTCGATCGGCCCGACCTCACGCTCGACGCGCTCGACCAGAGCCGCGACATCCTCTTCCTTGCGCGCGTCCGCCGCGAAGCCTTGCGCCTCGCCGCCCTCCGCGCGGATCGCCTCGACAAGCTCTGAGAGCTTGTCTGCGGAACGGCGTGTCACGCAGGCGACGTGGCCGCCGCGTGCAAAGCGCCTCGCAATCGCCGCGCCCGTCGCATCGCCCGCGCCGATGATCAGCGCTGCCTTTGCACCCGTCCCTTCCGTCATCGGTGCTCCTCCCGGATAACGATCGTTACAATAACGAACGTTATGTGATATGAAAGGAGCCTGTCAAGGCGAATGAGGGCGGACGCACATGCGCTATCGGAACGAATACAAGGCTGAGAAACGGCGGGAACTGCTCCAAGCGGCGGGTGCGGCCGCGAAACAGAAGGGTTTTGCCGCGACGGGCGTTGATGCGCTGGCTGAGGCGGCGGGCGTCACCTCGGGCGCGGTCTATGCACATTTTGGCTCCAAGTCGGGACTTCTCGATGCCGTGATTGTCAACGAGATGGAGCGCAGCCGAACTCGCTGGGCGCGCAATCCCGACCGCACCTCCAAGACATGGCTCGCCGAAGAGGCCGCTCGCTATCTCAGCCGCGCCCATGTCCACAATCCCGAAAGAGGCTGCCTCATGCCCACACTCGCCGCCGACATCGCGCGCGCACCGCAGGCGACGAAACAGGTCTTTGAAGATCAGCTGCTTCAGGCACAGAGCGAGATTGCGACAAGGCTCGGCGATGGAGAAAAGTCCTGGCAGTTCCTGGCGCAGATCGTGGGCGCCATGATGCTGGCGCGCGCCGTGGCAAGCGAGGACATGCAGGAAGAGATACTGGCCGCCAGCAGGAAGGCGCTGGGAGCCTGACGCCTTCTCGTTCGGTAGCCCCTCCCATGACGGGGCAGGGAGGGGCAAGCCGACAGCGGGGGGGGGGGAAGCCGCCGGCCGAGCGGTGCGCCAGGACATGTCCGGTGAAAGGTGGATCACCCGTCATGCCCTAACGACTTGTTTCATGCAGTTCGAGCCAGAACCGCCGAGGCGCCTTTGGCTCGAACATGCCTCAGCTGTTTTTCTGCATGGCCGCAGAGAGCTGCTCGACGTTGAAGCGGAACATCTTTTCGTAGGTCGGCGCCGGGCCATCCTTCTTCGAAAGCGCTTCGACATAGAGCTCACCGCCCGAGGTCGCGCCGGTTGCCTTGGCGACCTGCTTGACGAGGCGCGGGTCGTTGGAGTTTTCGAAGAAATAGGTCTTCACGCCTTCCGCCTTGATCTGGTCGATCAGCTTGGCCACATCGGCGGCCGAGGCTTCCGTCTCCGTCGAAACGCCGAGCGGCGACAGGAACTTCACCTTGTACTCCGCGCCGAAATAGCCGAAGGCGTCATGGCTGGTCAGGACCTTGCGGCGCGCTTCCGGAATGGCATCGATCTTCTGATGCGCAAAGGTGTTCAGCGCATCGAGCTTCTTCTGGTAAGCGTCCGCATTGGCAGTAAACGTGGCGGCGTCTTCCGGATCGGCGGCCTTCAGGGCGGCTTCGATGTTCTTCACCCAGACCTTCACGTTGAGCGGGTCGTTCCAGACATGCGGATCGGTGACGGTCTTGCCGTCTTCTTCCATGTTGTGCAGCGAAATGCCTTCGGAAACCGTGATGGGCTTGCCCTTGTATCCCGAGGCCGAGATCAGCCGGTCCATCCAGCCTTCGAGACCTTCACCCGAAACGAAGACGACATCGGCTTCCTTCAGGTGCTTGGCATCGGCCGGCGAGGGCTCGAATTCGTGGGGGTCGCCGTTGGGCTGGACAAGGCTCGTCACCTTGACCTTGTCGCCGCCCACCTGATGGACGACATCCGCCAGAACGGTGAAGGAGGCTACCACGTTGAGGTCCTTGGCCGATGCTGCGCCGGCAAAGGCAAAGGGCAGGGCAAGCCCGAGAAGGAGAAGACGTTTCTGCATGGAAAACTCCTGTTCAGTTGAAATAGGGGTCAGTTGACGAGATGCGGCCGCCGGACATACCGGCTCATGAGGCCGGAGGGGGCTGCGACCAGCGAGACGGCGTAGATGATCGCAGCCGCAACGATGATCGTCGGGCCCGAAGCCAGTTCGAGATGATAGGAGGCGATCAAGCCCGCGTAGCCTGAGACGAAGGCCGTCACCATGGAAATGGCGAGCATGGCCGGCAGGGTGCGCGCCCAGAGTTGCGCAATGGCAGCGGGCAGCATCATCAGGCCGACCGCCATCAGAGTGCCGAGCGCCTGGAAACTGGCCACGAGGTTGAGCACGACCATCAGCATGAACAGCCCGTGGATGAGCGGCCCACGGCCGCCGACGGCACGCAGGAAGCCGGGGTCGAAGCAATCAAGTACCAGTGGCCGGTAAAGCACGGCCAGCGCAATCAGCGTCACGGAGGTGATCGTGCCGATCAGGATGAGCGCGCTGTTGTCGATGGCGAGAATGGTGCCGAAAAGCACATGCAGCAGGTCGATATTCGAGCCCCGCAGCGACACGATCAGCACGCCCACGGCGAGTGAAATCAGATAGAAGCTGGCAAAGCTGGCATCCTCCTGCAGCACCGTCATGCGGCTGACCACGCCGGCCAGCAGCGCCACGGAAAGCCCGGCCACCAGGCCGCCTATTCCCATGGCCGTGAGCGAGAGCGATCCCGCGACGAGATAGCCGATGGCGGCGCCCGGAAGTACGGCATGGCTCAGCGCATCACCCATGAGGCTCATGCGCCGCATCGAAAGGAAGGTGCCGATGGGGGCGGCTCCCAGCGCAAGGCACAGGCATGCGACCAGCGCCCGACGCATGAATCCGTAATCCATGAAGGGGGCAACGAGGAAATCGTAGGGGCTCATGCGACCTCGCAGACGGGCGCATTGTCATCCCAGCGCTCGGCGAGCGCGCGGGCCCGCTTGAGATTCTGGGTGGTCATGACCTCCTCCGTCGGGCCCCAGCCGATCAGTTCGCGCGCGATCAGCAGCGTCTGCGGAAAATGTGCCCGCACCTGTTCGTGGTCATGCAGAACGGCAACCACGGTGCGGCCTTCGCCGTGCCAGCGCAGCACGATGTCGATGAGATCCTGGGTCGTGCGGCTGTCGATGGCGGTAAAGGGCTCGTCGAGAATGATGACGGAGGCGTCCTGCAGGAGGAGGCGCGCAAACAGCGTCCTCTGAAACTGTCCCGCGGAGAGGGAGCCGATCGGACGTGTCTCGAAACCTTCCAGCCCGACGGCGACCAGCGCTTCCGACGCCTTCTGCCGTTCCGCCCGCCCGATGGTGCCAAACGCGCCAACACGCTTCCAGGCCCCTGTCACGACCGTATCCATCACGGAAACCGGGAAGCGTCTGTTGATGTCGGCGGCCTGGGGCAGATAACCGTAATCGCGACTGGGAACGGAACGGCGGATGGAGCCTTCCGCCGGCTTCAGTTCGCCCATGATGGTACGCAGCAGCGTCGACTTTCCTGCCCCGTTGGGACCCGCAATGGCGGTCAGGCTCCCGCGCGCCAGCGTGCCGGTCACGTGATGAACGGCCGGGTGCCGGTTATAGGCGACGGTGAGGTTCTCGAGCGAAATGGCCGCGCCGGTCATGGAAGCGTTCGTCATGACAGCGACACCGCCCAGGCGATGGCGATCCACAATCCGCCAAGGGCCAGCACGGCGAGCCCGATGCGAAACAGCGCGGATTGCTGCAGAAGGCTGACGCGATCGCTGAAGGCGCGCGGCGAAGAAACTGGCAAATGCATTCTGGCGTCCCGTATGTTATATTATTACCTGTTATGATATAACAAATCGGGCGTAAAGAGGGCAAATCCCAACGTGAACAAAGTTTAAGGTTTAGCGAAGCGTGATAAGCCTGAACGCGATTGCCGCCATGATCAGCCCGATGCCGGCATCGAGTGCGCGCCAGGCGGCAGGTCGTGCCATGAGCGGAGCGGCCAACCGTGCGCCATAGCCCAGGGCGAAGAAGAAGCTCAACGAGGCCACGGCCGCGCCGGCGCCAAAGAACCACTGGTTCGGTGCGAACCGTGTCGAGATGGAGCCGAGAAAGACCACCGTGTCGAGATAGCAATGCGGATTGGCCCAGGTGAAGGCAAGGCAGGTCAGCACCGCCGTCTTCAGCGGCATCGGGGGCGCCTCGGCGGGGTTCAATCCAGCCTCGACATGAAAGGCCGACCACAGGCTTCTGAGCCCGTAAAGCGCGACAAACGCCGCGCCGCCATAGCGAAGCACCGGCTCCAGCCAGGTCAGCGCCTGCATGGCCGCGCCGAAGCCCGCCACCCCTGCCGAAATCAGCAGAGCATCGGACACGGCGCAGATCGAGGACAGCACGAAGACATGCTCCCGCCGCAGGCCCTGCCGCAGCAGAAACGCATTCTGCGCGCCAATGGCGACGATGAGCCCGAGACTGGTGGCAAAGCCGGTGGCGAAGATCGAAAGCATGTGAAACCCGTGTGACGAGGCTTGCCTTCTCACCCAAAGTCGCGCTTCAGTAAAACTAATGTTTCTAATTCTGGATTAGGAAAACTGAAGATGTTGGATTATGCAGCACTGGCCGCGCTCGCTGCCGTCCTTCGCGAGGGAAGCTTTGAACGCGCGGCGCTGGCTCTCCACGTCACACCCTCGGCGGTGTCGCAGAGGATCAAGGCGCTCGAGGAAAAGGTCGGTGCGGTTCTCGTCCGTCGCGGCCAGCCGGCCGAGCCGACGCCGCAGGGCCGCGCGCTCTGCCGCCATTTCGATGCCGTCTCGGCGCTGGAGGGCGAACTCGCCGCCGACCTGCCGGGTCTGAGCCTCGAAGGAGAGGGGCGGGCGACGATCCCCGTGGCGGTAAATGCCGATAGTCTCGATAGCTGGTTCCTGACGGCAGTCGCTGATTTCTCCGAGAAGACCGGCCACCTCGTCGAGATCAAGGTGGACGATCAGGACCACACAGCAGAATGGCTGCGCCGCGGCGAGGTTCTGGCGGCCGTCACCTCCGAGGACAAGCCGGTGCAGGGCTGCCGCGTGAAGCCACTGGGAGCGCTTCGGTACCGCGCCAACGCCAGCCCTGCCTTCATGGCGCAACACTTTGCCGATGGCGTCACGCCCGAGACGCTGGCATTCGCACCATCGCTCGCCTTCAACCGCAAGGACCGGCTGCAAACCCATTGGATGCAACGACATTTCGGGCGGGACTTCACGCCACCTCTCAACTGGGTCCCGTCCCCCCACGGCTTCGTCCTCGCCTGCCGCCTCGGCCTCGGCTGGGGCTGTAATCCGGACATGCTGGTGGCGGACGACATGGCGAGCGGACGTCTCGTGGAACTTGTCCCAGGCGCTACCCTCGATATCCCGCTCTTCTGGCAGGTCAGTCGTTTGCCATCGGAATTGCTGAAGGCGCTGGGGGAGGCGGTGGCGCGGGCGGCGCCCGGGATATTGTTGATTGGCAAATGAGCAGATTTTTCAACCAAGGGAGCGGTTTTACTATCTGGACAACCCGTTCATAATTTAGAAAGATATTGGGCAGGGGGAATGCCATGTCCAAGTTTCTTGCCGCGTGTTTCGGCGGCCTTTTCCTGTCTTCCGTGTCCTGTCTGGCGAATGATACGTCAGCAGAAATTGCTCCCTTCCTGCATCTCGATAATACCCCTGGTGTTCTTGTGCTGGATGGGACCATAGACCTGCGGACCCCGCTTGCCTTCAAACGGGCCATGCAGAGATATCCCGACACGCGAATTGTGGCGCTATCCAGCAATGGAGGTTCGGTGCAATCGGCGCTGTTGATTGCAGAAGACGTTTATGAAAAACGGCTGACGACACTCATTCCCAAAGAGGCTGAATGCGCGTCTGCCTGCGCTTACATTTTCTTTGCAGGAAGTTCCCGGCTTGCAGAAGGCAAGCTCGGCGTACATCAGATTTCCGGCTCTGCGAATGTCTCCGACGCTCAACTGAACATTTCCGACATTCTGGATGTGCTCGGCAAATACGAGGTTCCGCAGGCGGTTATCACCAAGATGTTCCGGACGCGTTCGGAAGATATCTATTTCTTCACGCCCGAAGAGGTCCTTTCACTGGGCATCAACAGGTCGGGAAGCCGCCCTGTGCCGAAGCTGGCGATGCAACCTGAACAGACAAGCCTGCCGACAGACGAAGAGAATCTCAAGGCGAAGGCACTGAGTTTCGTCATCTCCCTCGTGAACTCGGGAAACGACTCCAAGGAGAAAGCGATTTCCGTCGCCGCCTCATCCTATACGGATGTCGTCTCTTTCTTCGGTCACGATAAGCCCAAAAGCGAAGTTCTCGATGAAAAGTTGCGCTATATCGAGCGCTGGCCTCTGCGACAGGCATTGATAGACCCGCAGACGATCCAGACGAACTGCGTGTCCGCGATTTGTACGGTTACAGGCGTTTATGCCTGGCAGGTTGCCAATCCCGACAATGGCAAGCGACTCATGGGCACCGCGGAGTTCGAATACCGTTTAAATATGTTTAGCGACCCGCGGGTAATGGCCGAAGGCGGCAAAGTTCTTTCCCGGAACAAAATTTCCGGCAGATAGCTGCTTGTTTAACGCATCCCCTCGCGAAGCCGGCGGGGAGGTTGCCGGCTTCGCGAGACGGTCGGGCCTCCGGGGTCAGTGGCCTCTGACCGTGATGCGGTGGAGCAGGCGGCGTTCGCCGGAATAGTCGTTGACGGCGAGATGCCAGGTGGTGCGGTTGTCCCAGATGGCGAGCGAGCCGACCTCCCAGGCGAAGCGATGGGCAAATTCCGGCTTCTTGATATGCTCGTAAAGCGAGGAAAGCAGGCCCTGCGATTCCTGTTCGGTCCAGCCGTTGATGCGCAGCGTGAAGCCCGGATTGACATAGAGCGACCTGTCGCCGGTCAGCGGATGCCGGTAGGCAACCGGATGGATGGCGTCCTGGGTTGCCAGTTCCGCATTCCCGATCCGCTCGCCGAGATCGTTATTGGCCTTGGCGCGCGCCGAGGCGCCGAAGACATGGCGGCTGGAATGGAAGGCGTCGAGCGTTTCGAGTGTTTTCTGCAGGCCGGGTGACAGCGCCTCGAAGGCTGCGACCGTGCTGGCGAAGATCGTGTCGCCGCCGAGTTCCGGGAGTTCGCGTGCATAGAGCAGCGAGGCTGTCGCGGGAATCTGGTCATAGCTGTGGTCGGTATGCCAGCCACCCCCGATATTGGTCTTCTGCCCGGCCTCCTTGCGCACCTCCGCAATCTCCGGATAGCCCTCGACGGCGCGGAAGAAGCGGTTGACGTCGATCTCGCCGAAGCGGGCGGCAAAGGCGATATGCTGTTCCGGCGTCAGGTCCTGATCGCGGAAGAAGATGACGCCATGCGCCGCCAGCGCCGCCTCGATTTCCGAAAAGACCGCATCGCTCACCGGCTGCGAGAGATCAACGCCCGAGATATAGGCCCCGACAAAGGGCGAGGCGCGCCGCACGTCGATGAAACGATACTGGTCTGCCCGGAATGACCGCGCGACCGGCGCGGATGCTGCGGAATAAGGGGAGCTTGCGGCAGTCTCGGCAATGGCAGTCATGGCTTGTTCCTTTCTCGCGCGGGATCGCAAAGATCCCTTGAAAACATGACGCTGCCAGTCTTCCGCCAAGCGTGGCGGTGCGCGAGAAATCAAATTTCTTATTTGTCTATAGATATAATATTCTTTTGCCGAGACCGCGGAACTCGCTCTTTGTGATCGCCGTCATCCGGCTATCCCGCTGCCGACGCAGATTTATTTCGAAAAATCCATCCGCCTTTCAGCTTTTGGTAACCAAAATCAGTAACCCTAACCGGGAGTTAAGCGCATCTGTTTGGATGCGTCGTGAAGTGTTCCGAGTAAGCGTAACCAAGAGTATCCGATGTCAGCAGTTCTTTCGCTTGGCGAGGTTTCCGGCCGTCCGGAAAGCCGCAACTGGCTCAACACGATCATCAAGGGCGACTGCGTGGCAGCGCTCGAGGCGCTTCCGGACAAGTCCGTGGACGTCATTTTCGCCGACCCGCCGTATAATCTCCAGCTCGGCGGCGAACTGACCCGTCCCGACCAGTCCAAGGTCGATGCCTGCGACGATCATTGGGACCAGTTCGCCTCTTTCGAGGTCTATGACGCCTTCACGCGGGCCTGGTTGCTGGCCTGCCGCCGCGTTCTGAAGCCGAACGGAACGATCTGGGTCATCGGCTCCTATCATAATATTTTCCGTGTTGGCGCCATCATGCAGGATCTGAATTTCTGGATTTTGAACGACATCGTCTGGCGCAAGACGAATCCCATGCCCAATTTCAAGGGTCGCCGCTTCCAGAACGCGCATGAGACCATGATCTGGGCCTCGCGCGATGCCAACGCCAAGGCCTACACGTTCAATTACGAGGCGATGAAGGCCGCCAATGAAGACGTGCAGATGCGCTCCGACTGGCTCTTCCCGATCTGCAATGGTGGCGAGCGCCTGAAGAACGAGGATGGCGACAAGGTCCACCCGACCCAGAAGCCCGAAGCGCTGCTGGCGCGCGTGCTGATGTCCTCCACCAAGCCGGGCGATGTCGTGCTCGATCCCTTTTTCGGCACCGGCACGACCGGCGCCGTCGCCAAACGTCTCGGCCGCAACTTCGTCGGCATCGAACGCGAGCAGGACTATATCGATGCGGCGTCTGCCCGCATCGCCGCCGTCGAGCCGCTGGGCGCGACCGAGTTGACCGTCATGACCGGCAAGAAGGCCGAGCCGCGCGTTGCCTTCGTCTCGCTGATCGAGTCCGGTCTCATGAAGCCGGGCACGATCCTCTCCGACGCCAAGCGCCGCGTCAGCGCCATCGTCCGTGCCGACGGCACGCTGGTTTCGGGCGCGGAAGCCGGTTCCATTCACAAGGTGGGTGCACGCGTGCAGGGGCTCGATGCCTGCAACGGCTGGACCTACTGGCACTTCGACGATGGGCAGTCCCTGAAGCCCATCGATGTATTGCGTTCTCTCATCAGGGAAGACATGGCCAAGGCGGGGTAATCCCTGACACCGCCCTGGCCTTGAGGCAGACCGACGCCGCTCGAACCTCCAGTCAACGTCGTCGGACCTATACGCCCGGAGCCGCAAGCTCCGGGCGTTGTCTTTTGCAGCGCTGAAGATAGCCCAAGCCTGACGCAAGACCTCGCGCCTATCTTCGCGCGGAATTGCAATGGAGGCGTGCGACTTGCCGTCTGAGATCTATGAACAGGCGCTCGCGGCATACCGCACGGGCAATCTCGCGCTGGCGCTGGCCGCCTGCGACCGCGTGCTTTCGCACGACCGTGGTGATGTCGATATCATTCTCCTGTCCGCGACGATCCTCGAACAGGCCGGTGAGAAAAGAAAGGCAGCGGGGCTTTATGCCGAAGCGGCCGACAAGGCTTCCGACCGCAGGAAAGACATTGCCTTCCGTGCCGCCAGCCTCTTCGAAGATTTGGGCGAACGGCCGCTCGCGTTTCGGGTCCTCGCGGCTCTCTGGCCCCGCATGCCGGACGACCCGGATATTCTCCAGAGCCTCTGCGGGCTTGCGCGTGAAATGGGTGAATATGGTCTGGCGCGCGATGCTGCGCTGAAACTGGCAAGGACGGCAACAGACTTCGACGCCTGCCTGTCCGCGGGCATCATCCTGAATGGTCTCGGCCTCTTCGAGGAGGCCCATGCAACGCTTTCTGCAGCGCATGCCCAGCGTCCTGACGACCGTCTGGCATTGTCGGAATATTTCTGGTCCGCAGCCAATGTCTGCGACCTCGAAGCCTCTGCGGCACTCCAGAGCAGCCTTGAAACCGCCTACGCGGCAGAGGGCGATGCGGCCGATATTCGCGAAAACGCCTTCCGCGCCCTGATGTGGACCGGCGACGAGGCGCTCCTGGCACGCTATGCGCGGCGCACAGCCGATGTCATGCTGCCGCCCGTTGCGCCGGCCATTGGTTTCGACACCAATGTCGAGGGCAAGGACCCGGAGATCATTCGCGTCGGCTATCTCTCCTGTGATTTCTACGATCATGCCACCATGTCGCTGCTGGCGGGTGTTCTGGAGGCACATGATCGAGACCGCTTCGAAATCTTCGCCTTCTGCCACACGCCCCTTTCACGGCGCGAGGACGCGATGCACGAGCGCATGCTCGACACGGTGGACTACTATGTGGACATCCTCGCAAAATCGGATGCCGAAGTCGCCGAGACGGTTCGCAGTCTCGGTATCGATGTTCTCGTTGACCTCAAGGGTTTCACCCAGGGCGCACGCCTCGGGATCTTCTGCCGCCGCGCGGCGCCCATCCAGGTGACCTGGCTTGGCTATCCGGGTTCCGTCACGGGGGCGGGGATCCAGTTCGCCATTACCGATCATATCGTGACGCCGGACACCAGCATTCCCTACTATCAGGAGAAGCTGCTGCGGCTTCCCGGCTCCTATCAGTGCAACGACGCGGCCCGCGAGCGGGTGAGCCGCCAGGGCCGCCGAAGCGACCACGGCCTTCCGGAAGACGCCTTCGTCTTCGCCGCGTTCAACCACGCGGCCAAGATCCGTCTCCCGGTCTTCGAAAGCTGGATGCGTATCCTGTCTGCGGTCGAAAGCTCGGTGCTTTGGCTCTACCCGATGGGCGCGCTGGCGCAGGCGAACTTGCGCGCGGCTGCCGCGAAACGCGGCATCGCGCCGGAACGGCTGGTCTTCGCCGATCTCGAGCCGATGGCTGATCATCTGCGCCGTCTGCCGCAGGCCGATCTCGCACTCGACACCGGCCCCTGCAACGGCCACACGACGACCTCCGATGCCCTTTGGGCGGGCGTTCCGGTTCTCAGCTTCAAGGGAACCAGCTTTGCGGGCCGCGTCACGGAAAGTCTTCTGAACGCGGTTGGCTTACGTGATCTGGTCGCGGATGATCTCGCCGGTTTCGAGGCCATGGCCATCGGCCTTGCTCGCGATCCGGCGCGGCTGTCCGAGGTGCGGGAGCGCCTGATCGCCGCCCGCGACGAGGCTCCGCTTTTCGATACGGAAGAGCTGACGCGGCAGGTGGAAGCATTCTACCAGAGCGTGGTGACGGCCTCGCGGCTGGGAGTTTGAGAACCCGCCTTTTCAAGCTCAGCGTGAAGATTATGCCTGGATAAGGACTGCCGAGCAGGAGTACGGCTCCGTCCGTCTCCCCCTTCGCGGGGGAGATGGCGGCAGTCAGAGAGAGTTTGCCTCGACCGTTGAAGCTGTTGGCCGCGAAAACCCCTCCCCACAAAAGGGGAGGGAGAACGACCGCCGCGGCAAATCCCTCATCGGGCCTTATTGACCCCTTCTCGCATCGGAGGGGCGCGAGAACGCCTTACAGCCGCTCGAGCATCGCCTCGGCCGACGACACCGTCGCCTGACCCGGGTTCTCCTCGACTTCAACGAACTTCACCACGCCATTTTCGACCAGCATGGAAAAACGCGTGGAGCGAACGCCGAGACCGCCGGCGCTCAGGTCCTTTGCAAGTCCTGTGGCCTTGGCAAAGGAGGCGTCCCAGTCTGCGAGGAAGCGGATCTTGCCTTCCGCGCCGGTGGCCTTGGCCCAGGCGTTCATGACATGGTGATCGTTCACGGAGATGACGGCGATATCATCCACGCCCTTGGCGAGAAGCGCCTCGCGGTTCTCCAGATAGCCCGGCAGGTGATTAAGCGAGCAGGTCGGCGTGAAGGCGCCGGGTACGCCGAAGATCACGACGCGCTTGCCGTCAAAGAACTCCTTGGAGGAGATTTTCGCCGGTCCGTCCGGCGTACGCTCCATCAGGGTGACGTCGGGAATCTGGCTGCCTGCTTCGATGGTCATGGTGTCTCTCCTTATGGTTTGAGGTTGGCGCGGATCAAAGCGGAATGCCGACCCTATTGCAAGTCGACCGACCGTCCGGAGGAGTACGGTTTTCGCTAGCGGGGAGATTTCGGCGGCGAAATCTATTTCACCGTGACATTCGTTTCCATCGCGCGGGTCCCGGTGAGGGCAAGTACATCGAGCGACTTGCCGGCCACGGCTCCTGCCGCGCCGCCCAGAGGTTGGACTTCGGCGACGAATGTCCCCGGTTCCGAGGATATCTGCTTCGGCCTTCCGAACGGCTGTCCATCCGGGCCGACGACGACAAGATCTGGTGCTGCGGAAACCGCACCGGCAGGCACGCGAAGCGTCAGCAGCACCCCTTGTCCGTCCTCCGTCGCGCGGGCCTCGTCGACCGAGAAATCCTTGCCCGGCGCTTCCGGCAGCAGCGCGTCGGCAGCATTGACCAGGGCGGTCTCCGCCGGCTTGGGCTTGTCATCGGGCGCGACCTTGACCGACACGTCCGCCTGAAAGGGGACGCAGATATCTGAGCAGAGACCGACGAAGATCGACGCATCGATGGTCGACGGCGCGCCCGGCTTTTCCTGTTTCAGCGTCACGGGCAGCATCACGCGGGAATCGTAGCCGTAGTCGCGGAGGTTTCCGTCGTCGAAAATGCGCGGCGCAGGGAAATCCAGTCTCTCCAGCCGCACATTGCCACCGTCCTTCAGCGTCACCTGGGGCGGGATGCCGCCGCTGCCCGGAACCTTCCAATACGTATGCCAGCCGTCTTCCGGTGCAATCTCGACAAAGCCGCGAATGCCGCCTTGCGCATCCGGCGGCAGCACGACCAGCCTCAGCTTGCCCCCCTTCGTCCCGATCCAGTCGGAGCTGGCTGCGAGCGCGGGAAGGGGAGCCAGCAAGGCTGCCAGGCAGATGAATCTGTTTGCGAGGTTGATGAATCGCTTTGTCATGGAAAACCGATAAGTCCTTGGCATTGCTCGCGCCAGCCACAATGTGAAGCCGAGCCTTCAAATTCTATTGATCGGGCACGGGCCCCGGATGCGAAAAATTATCGCCTCCCGCTCTTTTCATTTCCAACCGAGTTGCTACGCTGTCTTCCATGATGAATATGTTGGGAATGGGAAACAGAAAGGACAAAGGGTTCCTTGACGGTCAATTCCTGATCGCCATGCCCTCCATGCTTGACCCCAATTTTGTCCGAACGGTGGTCTATATCTGCGCGCATTCCGAAGATGGCGCGATGGGCTTTGTGATCAACCGGCCGCAGGACGTCTCCTTCTCTGACATTCTCGTACATCTGAAGATCGCGAGCGATGATTCCGTCGAGCGGCTGCCGCTGACGGTCTCCAAGCTCCCCGTCCTGAGCGGAGGGCCGGTGGATAACGGTCGCGGCTTCGTGCTGCATTCCGAGGACTACCATTGCAATTCATCGATCCCGCTGAGCGAAGACCTGTGCCTGAGCACGACGCAGGATATCATCCGCGCGATTTCCGCCGGTCGCGGTCCCAGCAGGGCGACCATGCTGCTCGGCTATGCCGGCTGGCGCGCTGGCCAGATTGAAAACGAGATCGCTCAGAACGCTTGGTTGACATGCCCGGCCAGCGAGGCCCTGATTTTCGACTGGGACCTGGAAACGAAATACGAGCGTGCGATGGCTCTGCTTGGCATTTCTCCGTCACGGCTTTCCAGCGAAATGGGCCACGCCTGAGCGGTCCTCAGGGAGGACCCCAGCCCAATGACCGTCAGACGCATCGTCCCGAACATTCGCTTTGCCGATCCCTCCACTGCGCAAGCATTCTATTCGGACATCTTTGGCCTCGATCTCGTGATGGATCACGGCTGGATCGTCACCTTCGCCCAATCTGGAGAAACTGCCGTGCCGCAATTGAGCGTGGCGAGCGAGGGCGGTTCCGGAACGCCGGTTCCGGCCATGTCCATCGAGGTCGACGATCTTGAGATGGTGCTGGAGCGGGTAAGGGCGGCCGGCGTCCCCATCGAATACGGCCCTGCCGTCGAGCCTTGGGGCGTCCGACGCTTCTATCTTCGTGATCCTGCAGGTACCCTTCTCAACGTGCTGCAGCACATTTAGGGCATTTCCGGTCGAGACCCGATCCTGGCTCGGACGCGCCTGGAGCAATTCCAGCGAAAGTGGAAATCGGCTTCGCGTCCGGAATTGCGCAAAAACAAAGAGATAGATCGTTTGAGCGTTTCCATGAAACACGGAAACGATCTAGATGAAACGGGTCTGGCGCAGCCAGGCCTCCAACGCTTCCGGCCAGGCTTGCGTCGGCGAACCAGGCTTGCCCATGCCAAATCCGTGCCCGCCGGACGGGAGGAGCAGCCTTTGGACCGGCACGCCCGCATGTTCGCAAGCCTGACGCATGATGGCCGTGTTTTCCGGGTTCGAAATGGGATCATCTGCAGCCTGCACGAGGAAGGTCGGTGGGCAGTGGCGTCGGACATGGGTCTGCACCGACCATTCGGCGCTGTCGTGCGGCGAGGGGTGGCGACCGATCAGGCTGCGCCGCGTCGAGGTGTCGTCGTAAGGCGGTTCCACTGTGATGACCGGATAGGCGAGCACCATGCGGTCCGCCTGCGCTTCCTGTTCATCCACGGCATCGATCGGCTGATAGGATCGAAAGGCCGAGCGTGTGGCGGCAAGGCCAAGCAGATGGCCGCCTGCGGAAAATCCGAAAACGCCAATCCTGGCAGGATCCAGCCCCTCTGCGGAGGCGAGGGCGCGGATCGTGCGCAATGCCCGCTGTGCATCCTGCAGTGGCGCCAGCGGGCCATTCTCCCAGCCCTCGACCGGCAGGCGGTACGTCAGGACGAAGGCCGTAACACCCCGCTCCGCCAGCCAGTGCGCCGCCGGCTGCGCCTCCATGGTCTGCTCGATGCGCTTGTAGCCGCCGCCTGCCGCAATCAGCATCGCCGCTCCATTCGGCCGGGCCGGTCGAAAGCGTTCGATCGTCGGCACCGCGATGTTGTTCACCGCGCCTTTGGAATTCACTGTGATGGCACCGGATGGCCCGCCGCCGCCCGGCGGGGTTGTCGGCCACAGGCGTAGCAGACCGTCGTTTTCCTCCGTCGCGACGGCAGGCTTGCGAGATCCGTGGAACGCCGTGATGGCGCCAGCGGCGGCGAAAAGCAGCAGACGACGGCTCAACATGATTGCTTCACTCCACCGCCTGTTGGACGTTGCCTTTGAACCCAAGCATGCGCATTCGGAAATGCCCCGTTGCCATAGACCCGGAACCGAGGTGAAGGCTATGCCTTCGCGCCCACCAGCGGGAAGCGCTCGCGCAGCAGGCGTTGCGCCATGTCGGCGGTGATCGGCGGGCCGAAGAGATAGCTCTGGCCGTAGGTGCAACCGAGTTCGTTGAGCCTTGCGGCGACCTCGTCGGTATCGATCCCCTCGGCCACGGCGACCATGTTCAGCTTGTTGATCATGTTGAGCAGCGACACGAGGATCGTCCGTCCGGTCTGCGTATCGTTCGTCACCAGGGAGCGATCGATCTTGATCGTGTCGAAGGGCAGCTTGGTGAGATAGCCGAGGCCGGAATAGCCGGTGCCGAAATCATCGAGCGCGAGCGAGAAGCCCATGCTCTTCAGCCTGTTGAGGATCATCCGCGACTGTTCCGGATTCTCCATGAGCACGGTTTCGGTCAGCTCCAGCTTCACCTGGCTCGGTTGACAGCGGTTCTTCGCCACCACCGAGCGGAAGTCGTCGCAGATGCCGCTGTTGATCAGCTGCGCGCTCGACATGTTGACCGAGATGAAGATCGGCAGGTCGCCGCCCAGTTGCTGCCACAGGCTGAAATCGGCCACCGCGCGCTCGAGCGCGAAGAGACCGACCTGATGGATCAGCCCGCAATTTTCGGCAACCGGAATGAATTCATTGGGCGAGACATCGCCGCGGCGCGGATGCTCCCAGCGCATGAGCGCCTCGAAGCCGGCGATGCGGCGCGAGGCAAGGTCGACGATCGGCTGGTAGACCATCGTCAGTTCCTTGCGCTCCAGCGCGCGGCGCAGGTCGGCCTCAATTTCCTGCGAGTCGCTGCCGGCGGTCCGGAAGGCCGGGCGGAAGGGTTCCACCCGGTTTCCCCCCTCGCGCTTGGCGCGGATCATGGCAAGCTCCGCATCGGCCAGAAGCCCGGCGCCATCCTGCGACTGATCGAGCCAGGAGGCGAGGCCGATCGAGGCGGAAAGCACGATTTCCTGGTTTGCGAAATCGATCGGCGTCGAGATACTGCGCAGGATCGCATCGGCGAAATCGGCGATCTTCTGCGTCTCGGTCTCCGAGACCAGAACGATCCCGAAGCGGTCTCCGGAAATCCGCGAGAGCGTGTCTTGCGGCTTGATCAGGCGACGCAGGCGCCGGGTCAGCACAATCAGGATATTGTCGCCTGCCGCAATTCCCAGCCTGTCATTGACGCTCTTGAAGCCGTCGATGCCGATCGAAAGCACGGTAGGCTGGATGGGATTCTGGTCGCTTGCAATGGAGAGCAAAGACTGGATGCGGTCGACAAAGAGCTGCCGATTGGGCAGGCCGGTCAAGTTGTCGGTCAGCGGATCGCGCAGCAGCCGTTCGATCGAATTGCGCTCCTCTGTCACGTCGATCAGCGTGCCGACGCAGCGGATGACTTCGCCCGTTGAGCCCACCACCGGTCGTGCCCTGACGGCAAGCCAGTGATAATGTCCATCCTGCGCGCGGACACGGAATTCATGGTTCAGCTTGCCGCGTCTATGTTCGAGCAGCACGTCCATCGTGGCGCGGAATCGATCTCGGTCGTCGGGATGGAGGTTCGGCAACCAGTTGCGCACGGGCCCGTGCAGCACGCCGGGCTGAAGTCCGAGATGGATCGAGATATCCGGAATGGTCATGATGCGGTCACGCGCCACGTCCCAATCCCAGATCGTGTCGCCGGATCCGGTCAGAGCCAGCGACTGTCGCTCGAGATCGGAAAACAGCCCGTTATGGAAACCGCCGCCGGCAAAGGCATGCTGCATCACCGTAAAGCCGATCATCAGGACGATGAGCACGAGGCCGCCACCCAGCGCCGGCTGCACGATATCATTGTCCAGCCGGCCCGTGACCGTCATCCAGGCCGCAACCAGCCAGGCCACCAGCAGCGCCCAGGAGGGAACCAGAAGAATGGCGCGGTCATAGCGCTTGATCCCGAGGAAGAGGATCAGGAAAACGCCGGCTGCCGCCGTGAGCGCAAAGGAAAGCCGCGCCACGCCCGCCGCAATCGCCGGGTCATAGACCGCCACACCCGCCAGAAGTCCGAGCCCGCCGATCCAGGCCAGCGTCGCATAGACGAGGTTCGTGTGCCAGCGGTTGAGATTGAGATAGGAGAAGAGAAAGAGCACGAGACTGGCCGCCATGCCCACCTCGGTGGCCGCTCGCCATATTCGCTGGTCCCCGGAGGAGAGGCTGACCAGCTTCTCGAGAAAGCCGAAGTCGACGCAGATATAGCCCAATACCGCCCAGGCAAGCGCCGCAGCCGCCGGCAGCATGGCCGTGCCCTTGACGACGAAGAGAATGGTCAGGATCAGCGCAAGAAGACCCGCAATGCCGAGCACGATGCCGCGATAGAGCGTGAACGCGTTGACCGTATCCTTGTAGGCATCCGGCTCCCAGAGATAAAGCTGGGGCAGGTCCGGTGTCGCCAGTTCCGCGACGAATGTCACGACCGCACCGGGGTTCAGCGTGATCGAGAACACGTCCGCCTCCGAACTCGGCTCGCGATCCAGCGCGAAGCCCTCCGATGGCGTGATGGAGATGATGCGCTGCGAGCCGAGATCGGGCCAGAAGAGATGCGAATTGACCAGACGGAAATGCGGCGCGACGATCACGCGGTCGAGCTGCTGGTCGGAAACGTTGGCGAGCGCGAATACGGCCCAGTCGCCCTGGTGCTTGTTGTCGGTCGAGCGGACCTCGATGCGTCGAACGATACCGTCGGCGCCGGCAGCCGTGGAGACCTGAAAGACATTGCCCTGATTGCGATAGATTTCAGTGGTCTTGGTCAGGTCGAGCGCGTTGTCCTCGCGTGAGATCTTGACGGGCTCCGCGGCAAATGCGGGAGCGGCGCCCTGCAGGGCGAAAACTGCGAAGAGAAACGTCAGAAACAGGGCCTGAAGCGGCAGCTTACGCATGACTGTTCGCGCGATAGAGGCCGGAATCATCAATCAAGTCTTTTCCAATATCGTCGGTGACCAGACGCGCCAGCAGCACATGGTCGCGCCACCGGCCGTCGATTTTCAAGTAGTCGCGCAGCATGCCCTCGCGGCGAAAACCGGTGCTTTCGAGCAGGCCGATGCTGCGGTGGTTCTCCGGGATACAGGCTGCCTCGATGCGGTGCAACTGAAGCCGGTCGAAGATGTGGTGGACTGTCAGCTTCAATGCGGCTTTCATGTGGCCTTGGCCGGAAAAACGCTCGCCCATCCAGTATCCGATCATGCAGGATTGCGAGGCGCCGCGCCGAATGTTGCCGATGGTGATGCCGCCCATCAGTTCGTCGCTTTCGCCGAAAATGAAGAGGGTGATGGCGGTGCCGGCCGAATATTCCTGCTCATACCGGTTGACGCGGGCGCGGAAGGAGCGCTCGGTCAGGTCGTCGGCGCTCCAGGTCGGCTCCCAGGGCTGCAGGAAGGACCGGCTCTCGCGCCGCAGCGCCCACCATTCGTCAAAATCGGCATAGCGTGGCATGCGCAGCAGATGCCTGCCGTCGCTCAGCTTCACCGCGCCGTTCTGGCGCGTGAGAAAACGGAACATTGACCCCTGCATCGATGACTTCGGACCCCCAAAAAGTTCTGTTGGTCGGGTCTTCGAGTGCCGAGACCAGGCCCTTGCGGCTTTACGCCGACTTCTGCTTGGTGATGTTCTGCGAAAGCGACGAGGTGATGTCGGCCAGCGGCGCGAGCCGGTCAAGCGGCCCGATGGCGGAAAGCGTCGGCTTCGTATCGAAGAAGAGCCGGCCGGAGAGATCCGTCAGCCTTTCGGTGGTGATGCCGGACAGTCTTTCCATCAGCTCCGTATTGGAGATCGGCCTGCCGTAGAGCATCATCTGGCGTGCAATCTGGCCCGCGCGGGCAGCTGGGCTTTCCTGGCCCATCATCAGCTGCGCCCTGATCTGGGCGCGGGCGCGGTTGATCTCGTCTTCGCGGATATTGTCGGACGCCTTGCGCAGTTCGGCAAGGATGACTGGCACGAGTTCGCTCATGTCTTCCGCACCGGTTGCGGCATGGATGCCGAAAATGCCGGTATCGGAAAAGCCCCAGTGGAAGGCATAGACCGAATAGCAGAGCCCTCGGATTTCGCGCACTTCCTGGAAAAGACGCGACGACATGCCGCCACCCAGGATGTTGGCCAGAACCTGCGACGCATAGAAGTCCCGCACATGATAGGCGCGGCCCTCGAATCCGAGAAGAACCTGCGCATCCATCAGGTCGCGCGTCTCGCGGAAATCGCCGCCCGTGTAGTGCGCCGGTTCCATCACCGGAAGCAGCGTCGGCCGCTGCGGAATGGAGGCAAATCGCTCCTCGGCCTGCTTCACGATCGCATCGTGATCGACAGCGCCGGCGGCCACCACGAACATGCGGTCGGTCGTGTAATTGCGCGCGAGATAGGCGCGGATCTGGTTCGGCGTAAAGGATTGCACCGTTTCCGGCGTGCCGAGAATGGCGCGGCCGATCGTCTGGTCGCGAAAGGCGGTTTCCGCGAAACGGTCGAAGACGACATCGTCCGGCGTGTCGTTGGCCGCGCCGATCTCCTGAAGGATGACGTGCTTCTCACGCTCCAGTTCGTCCTCGTCGAAGGAGGATTCGGTCAGGATGTCGGCAAGAATGTCGAGCGCCAGCGCCGTGTCGTCGCGCAGCACGCGGGCGTAATACGAGGTTGTTTCCGTCGAGGTGGCGGCATTGACCTCGCCGCCGACATTCTCGATCTCCTCGGCGATCTGCCGGGCGCTGCGGCGCGCCGTGCCCTTGAAGGCCATGTGTTCGAGAAGATGGGCAATGCCATGCTCATCCGCCAGCTCGTTGCGGGACCCGGACTTGACCCAGACGCCCAGCGCCACGCTTTCCAGATGGGGCATGTTTTCTGTGACGACCGTCAGACCCGACGGAAGCTTGGTGCACTCAACTTTCATCAACACACTTTCCGGCGTTCAATGTCGGGCAATCCGGGCTTTCCCGCCGATATAGGCCTCGACGGCATCAAGCTCAGCCTGCAAAACGTCGAAGCGCTCCTCCCTATCCATCAAACCAGCAAGCCACGATGGAAGCGCCGGGTCAATACCGCTGGCCTTTTTCACTGCCGCCGGGAACTTTGCCGGGTGGGCGGTGGACAGTACAATCATCGGCGCATCCGCCTTTAGATTGCGCTTTGCCGCGTGAATTGCAACAGCTGTGTGCGGATCGGCGAGGTAGCCGGTCTCCGCCAGCACCGTCTTGATCGTCTTCTTCACCTCCGCCTCGGAGGCGCGCGTGGCCTTGAAGGTCTTGCGGATCGCCTTCAGGGTATGCTCTTCGATGTCGAAGGCACCCGATTGCCTGAGCCCGCTCATATAGCGCACAACCTCGTCCGCATTCCGATCGGAGGCCTCGTAAAGGAGCCGTTCGAAGTTCGACGAGATCTGGATATCCATCGACGGCGACGTGGTCAGCTTCACCTCGCGCATTTCGTAGCGACCGGTCTTGAGCGTGCGCGCCAGAATGTCGTTTTCATTCGTTCCGATGACGAGCTTGGCGATGGGCAGGCCCATCTGCTTGGCGACATAGCCGGCGAAAATGTCGCCGAAATTGCCGGTGGGAACGGTAAAGGACACCTTGCGGTCAGGGCTGCCGACCGCAAGCGCGGCGGTGAAGTAATAGACCACCTGCGCCATGATGCGGGCCCAGTTGATCGAATTCACGCCGGAAAGCTGGACCTTGTCGCGGAATTTGCCATCATTGAACATGGCCTTCACGAGGTTCTGGCAATCGTCGAAATTGCCCTTCACGGCGACCGGATAGGCGTTGGCGGCCGCGGCCGTCGTCATCTGGCGCTGCTGGACGGGAGAGACCTTGCCTTCCGGAAAAAGCACGAAAATATCCGTGCGGTCGCGCCCGGCAAAGGCGTCGATGGCGGCCCCGCCGGTATCGCCCGACGTGGCGGCAACGATCGTCGCGCGTTCGCCGCGCTCGGTCAGGACATGATCGAGGAGACGGGCCAGCAATTGCATCGCCACGTCCTTGAAAGCCAGCGTGGGCCCGTGGAACAGTTCCATGATGAAGACATTCGCATCCGTCTGCACGAGGGGCGCGACGGCAGGATGCCGGAAGGTAGCATAGGCTTCATCGATCATGCGGCGCAGGTCCGTCTTCGAAATCTCTCCCCCGACAAAGGGTGTCACGATCGCTTCGGCGACGGCCTGGTAGGACTGCCCACGCAGCTTGCGGATGTCCTTCTTGGAAAACTGCGGCCATTCCTTGGGAACATAGAGGCCGCCATCGACGGCCAGGCCGGCAAGAAGCGCATCCGAAAAGCCCAGAATGGGCGCATTGCCGCGCGTGGAGATGTATTTCACTTCCCAAGTCCTCATCTGCAGGCATTGTGGCGGCATACCCCGCCGCCATTCCATTTTTTTCGACTGTTGCTATAAAGGCTTTCCGCCGTGGCTGGAAGCGGTTTGTCCTTGGTATTTCTGGCAGGATTGTACGGGTTCGCGAAGGTATAACCCGGATCGCAGCTTCCATTTCGCCAAAGGACGCGATAAATCAGGGCGGGCGGCGAAAGCCGAAAGAGCGTGAGCTGGCATGCCGGCAGGGTTTCGTGAAGGTTTGACATGAAAGCGTTTGGTCTGGTTTCGAAGGGTTTGGTTGCAACATCTCTGCTGGCGATGCTGGCATCGTGCAACACCACGGATACGAAGAATGCGCTCGGGCTTGGGGGCCAGCAGACGGCGGCTGCGTCGCAGCCCGCGGTGGTGCAGGGTAATTGCCCGCGCATCGTTCTGCGCGATGGCACGGCCTATCATGACGTCTATGTGGGCGGCACCCGGCCGGCCGCTGACGGCAGCATGGATCAGGCCAAGCTCATGTACCAGGCCTCGATCGCCAACACCACGCGCCAGTGCCGCCTGGAAGGCACCCAGATGGTGATGACGGTGCAGGTTGCAGGGCGCATCGTGCTTGGCCAGGCCGGCGCAAAGGGCTCGGCCAAGCTGCCGATCCGCGTCGCGGTCACCGAAGGCGACAAGGTGCTTTACTCCGAACTCGTCCCGTTCGACACGCCGCTGCCCGCCAACAGCGATCCGGCGAGCCAGTTCCTTTTCACCAAGGACAATATTGCAATCCCGGCTGGTGCCGACATGGCAACGATTTATGTCGGCTTTGACAACGGCGCCGACAAGGCTCAAGCGAAGAAAAAGAGGAAGTGAGCCGTCGCCGCTGAAAGAAGCGGCTGACCAAGGCTACAATCGAAAAAGGGGCGTCACCGGTACGCCCCTTTTTGATTTTGATCGCCCTTGCCTGGTCGACTTGTCAGACGAGTTCGCGCCAGCCCGACAGCGCTTCGATCACCGCAGGCAGTTCCGACATGCGCGAAATCACCGTCTCCGCGCCGGCTTCCGTCAGCTTGTCGGCATGTGAAGGATAGCTATGCGACGCACCGGTGAAGCCGATGACGCGCATGCCGGCAGCGCGGGCGGCCGTGATCCCGTGCACCGAATCCTCGACCACGACAGTCTTGGCGGGGCCGACATTCATCTGGGCTGCGCCGTGCAGGAAGATGTCCGGCTTCGGCTTCACCCGGTCCGGTCCGAGATCCTTGGCGGAATAGATGTGGCCTTCGAAATAGGGCTTGAGGCCGACGCGCGTCAGCATGGCGTCGAGACGCTGCGTGCTGGAATTGGAGCAGATGCAGCGCGGCAGCGTGATGCGTGACAGCGCGAACTTCACGCCCTCAATGATCTTCACCTCGTTGGCGAGTTTCTGGTCCAGCAGCTTTTCCGACTTGTCGAGCAGCGAGGCCGAGAGTGGAATGGATGCCTCGGCCTCGACGGCCAGAAGAATGTTCTTCCACGTCATGCCCGCAAAGCGCTCGCCCATTTCCTCCACCGAGATCGGGTAGCCGGCCTCGCTCAGGAGCGCGGATTCGACCCGTGCTGCGATGATCTCGGAATCGACGAGCACGCCGTCGCAATCGAAAATGATGAGGTCGAAGCCGTTCATGATGGTCCAGACATTCCTGTGGGGGTGTGAAGGCGCGCGCGATGCGGCATGCGCGCGCCCTTTAAACCAAAGCCGCAGTCAGGGCAATGGCGAGGGGATTATGCCGCGATCCCATATTCGGCAAGATCCTGCCGCAGCTTGTCCGCGCCGGTAAACAGGACGGCCTGCCAGCCGCAGGCCTGAGCGCCCGCGACATTCGCCGCGCTGTCGTCGATGAAGAGGCTGGCTTTCGGGTCGAGATCGAAGGCCCTGGCATGCGTCTCGTAGATCGCGGCATCCGGCTTGATGAGGCCGACGCGACCCGATACCGTCACGCCGCGCGGGGCGTGCAGGAAATCGTACATCGTCTGGGCTTGAGCAAATGTATCGTCGGCGAAATTCGTCAGCATGGTCACGTCGTGGCCATCGGCGATCAGCTTCCGCATGATGGCGACGCTGCCGTCATAGGCGAAAGGCACCATTTCGTGCCAGTGCTTGCGGAAGGCGCGGATCTGCTCTTCGCGCTCCGGATAGGCCTCGATCGCGAGCACTTCGGCCTCGGCCCAGGTTCGGCCCCGGTCCTGCTCGAGGTTCCAGTCATGGGTGCACACGTTCTCGAAAAACCAGCGCCGCTCGGCCTCGTCGGGGATCAATCGGCTGAAGGGCAGGTTGGGATCGTAATGGATCAGCACCTTGCCGATGTCGAAGACGATGTGGCGGATTTCGGGTTTCATGCAGAACCTTTCCTGGGATGAGCGGAGCCAAATCGGCTTCCGATGTCAGAACGCGCCGGAGATAGCGGCCTCTATCGCTTTTTTCATGACAGTGGGCAGGGCCTCGCGATCAAGATTTTCAATCTTCCGCCAGAACCCGTGATCGATGGTCTGTCCTTCGGTCTCGGCGAGATGAACCGTCAGCCGCAATTCGAAATGTGTGAAGACATGTGTCACGACGCCGGCCGGCTTCCACTCGGCGGGGAAGGGGGCGGCCGAGAGGTCCGTCGAACCATCTTCGCGCGCGGTCCAGCGGCTGCCGGGAACCTCCGCCATGCCGCCGAGCAGGCCTTCCGGCGGACGTGTCCGCAGCAGCACTTCACCCTTGCCGTTGATCGCAACGAAGGCCGAGCCGACCCGCACGGGCCGCGCCTTCTTCGTCGCCTTCACCGGATAGAGTTCCGGCTCGCCTTCCTTCAGCGCCTGGCAATAGTCCTTGAGCGGACAGAGCACGCAGGCCGGCCGCTTGGGCGTACAGATCGTCGCGCCAAGGTCCATCATGGCCTGGGCAAAGTCGCCGGGACGCTCGATGGGAGTGAGTTCCACGACGCGCGCCTTCATGGCAGGCTTGGAGCCGGGCAGGGGCTCGCCGATCGTGTAGAGCCGCGAGACTACCCGTTCGACATTGCCGTCCATCACCGCCGCCGGCCGATCGAAGGCGATGGCTGCAATCGCCGCGGACGTATAGTCGCCGATGCCCGGCAGGGCGCGCAGGCCTTCGACCGTGTCGGGAAAGATGCCGCCATGATCCTGCGCGACGGTCTCGGCGCACTTCTTCAGGTTCCGCGCCCTGGCATAATAGCCAAGCCCCGCCCAGGCCTTCATCACGTCTTCAGTGCGTGCTGCCGCCAGATCCATCACGGTCGGCCAGAGCGTCGTGAACTTTGCGAAATAGGCCTTCACCGCCTGAACCGTGGTCTGCTGCAGCATCACCTCGGACAGCCAGACGCGGTAAGGATCTGGCTTGTTGCCCTTGCGCGCTTGCGCTGGGCTCACGCGCCAGGGCAGTTCGCGATGGTGCCGGTCATACCAGGCGACGAGCACGTCACTGAGGTCTTTCTGCAAAGTCTGGAGCTCCGTCGACTGTTCAGCCAGAAGGCCGGTCATCTGCGCCCGCTTGAACCGGGACGCCTATCTTTTTGTTTTCACACAATTCCACAGCGAATCCGGTTCGCACTCTTGCCGGAATTGCGTTATATGTGCCGACGCAAGCCGCGCGGTTCAAGCAGAACCGTGCGCCAGGGGCCAAGAAACATGGTGGAAAGACGAAGGGGCGCGCAGCAGATCGCCGATGTGGCCAACGGCCTCATCGACCCCGTTCTTGCGCGCCGTGCCGGGATCAATACCGCGCTTCTCGGTTCCTGGCCCGAAATTGCCGGTCCGCAGTTTGCCGATTGCACCCGACCGGAAAAGATTGCCTGGCCGCGCCGCGACGAGGCCGGAGACAACCGCCCGCAGCCGGGCGTGCTGACGGTGGCCTGCGAGGGCTCACGTGCGCTGTTCCTGACCCACGCGCAGGGCGAGTTGATTGCACGCATCAATTCCTTCTTCGGATTTGCCGCGATCAGGCAATTGCGCATCGTCCAGAAACCGGTCGCACCGCAGCCAAAGAGCCGCCCGCTTCGCCCGCTCGATGCCATCGCCGCCTCGAAGCTCGATGACATGGTCGATGGCATGGACGACGGCAAGCTGAAGGAGGCGATCATGCGCCTCGGCCGCGGTGTGCTTTCCGGGCGGAAACGACCGCAGCGTTGATCGCCCATTCTTCGCACTCGACTGTATCGGAACAAAAAAGTAAGGCGCTTGAAGTTTCGACTTCAGGGCATACGTATGCGCCGCATTCTATTCATGGAGTACCCGCATGCCATCCTCCCCCAACGAAACCCTTTTCCGCCCCTTCCGCCTCGGCTCGATGGAGCTGAAAAACCGCATCGTCATGGCGCCGATGACCCGCAGCTTTGCGCCCAAGGGCGTTCCGGGTGCCCACAATGCCGATTATTATGCCAAGCGCGCCGCCGGCAATGTCGGTCTCATCCTCTCGGAAGGCACGGTCATCGACCGGCCTGTCTCGCGCAACGATCCCGGCATTCCGTTCTTCCATGGCGAAGAAGCGCTGGCCGGCTGGAAGCTGGTAATAGACGCCGTTCACGACGCCGGCGGTCGCATGGGCCCGCAGATCTGGCACACCGGATCAACGATCGGCAAGCCTGACTGGGACCCCGGCCATCCGGTCGAAAGCCCCTCCGGTCTTCTCGCACCGGGCAAGCCCCGCGGCGAGGCGATGAGCGAAGAAGCAATCGCTGACGCCGTCTCCGCATTCGCCCGCGCTGCCGCCGATGCCAAGGGTCTCGGCTTCGACATGGTCGAGATTCACGGCGCGCACGGCTATCTTATCGACCAGTTCTTCTGGGCCGGCACTAACGAGCGCACGGATCGCTACGGCGGTGCCACCCTGAAGGAGCGCGCGCGTTTCGCAGCCGAAGTGGTCGCCGCCGTCCGCGCTGCCGTCGGTCCCGACTATCCGGTCAGCCTGCGCGTCAGCCAGTGGAAGCAGCAGGATTACGCGGTGCGCCTCGCGGAGACCCCGGATGCCATGGCCGATTGGCTTGTGCCGCTGGTCGAGGCGGGCGCCAATCTTCTGCATTGCTCGCAGCGCCGTTTCTGGGAGCCGGAATTCCCCGAAATCGATGGCGAGAATGGCCTGAACTTCGCCGGTTGGGCCAAGAAGCTCACCGGAGCGGCCACGATCAGCGTCGGCTCGGTCAGCCTGTCGAACGACTTCTTCAACGCTTTTGCCGGCCGCAACGCCGCCTCCACCGGCCTGGAGCAGCTGACCGCCCGCATGGAGCGCGACGAATTCGACCTCATCGCTGTCGGCCGCGCGCTGATCAGCGATCCGAACTGGGTGGAAAAGGTCCGCACCGGGTCGCTTGGCAACCTGAACGGCTTCGAGTCGTCGGCGCTGGCAGAACTGGTCTGATCCGGCAAAAATTGCGGGCGGTGGTGTGTCGCCGCCCGCCTATTCGAATGTCTTTGAAAACCTGATCTGAATGCTTTCGATGCCCGGGTTGTTGTGTCCCAGTCCCGCATTGGAGCGATGATCGTAGGAGACCGAAAGCTGCGCACCGCTCTGCATTGCGAAGCCCAGTTCCACGCCGGAGCGGAACACCAGCGGATAGCCGAGATCGAATCCGTTTCCCTTCATGTAGAGGCCCGGAACGAAGGTAAAGCCGGCAAAGAAATCGTGGTCGCCAAGGGTGAAATTCGTCTGCTGATAAAGGCCAGCGCCGATAAAGGTTGAGCCGCCCGTGCCAACCGAGAAATCGATGATCGGGTTGAAGCGGTTCAGCACGCGCTCGAAACTGTAGGTCACGCGCGCTTCGGCACCGACGAAACGGCCGCGCGATTGCAGGAAGCCTTGGCTGAAAGTCATGCGGTGGGCCGCATCGCCGTGCTTTACCGAGAAGGAATTGCCCTCGTAGTCGCTCGACACGAGCGACATCAGCCAGAAAGCAACTGCCATTTTGGCGTCCATCGTATCCTCATCCGATGCACATTCCTTGAACGGCCTGCCTTGCGGACTCGCGGGGCAGTTGAGTCAATTAGTAGGGCATCCTGACGGTGTTGCAATGGCCAAACTTGATTGACCTCAAGAAATTGTGATGGTCGAGTGAAAATCTCGGCAAAGCATGATTTTCGTGAAAATCGGGCGTCTTACGCCGCTTTTACCTGACCGGCACCGCAATCCTGTCGAAATTTTCATGATTTCTGCTTTGACTTGGTGCCGGCCATCAGCAAAAGGTGCGGTCAAGAGCGACTTGAAAGCGGGAGCCGCCCGTTTTAGAGAAGCAATGCTTCAAACAATTGGACAAATGACGATGAACAACCTCATGCTGACCAAGCGTCATCTCCTTGGCGGAATTGCCCTGGCGTCTTCCGCCGCCGTGCTTGCGGCCTGCAATGGCAAGGACGAGAACAAGGAAAGCGCCGCCAAGGATGCAAATCCCGGCATCGACAACACGAAGACCGCCTCGACGACGCCGGATGCCAAGGTTCCTGACTCCGAGGGCTCGGTTGACGTTGCCAAGCTGATGGCTCCCGGTCCGCTGCCGGAAATGTCGGAAGGCAAGGCCGATGCGCCGGTCACCATCGTCGAATACATGTCGATGACCTGCCCGCATTGCGCGCGCTTCCAGAAGGATACCTTCCCGGCCATCAAGACGAAGTATATCGACACCGGCAAGGTGCGCTACATTCTGCGCGAGTTCCCGCTCGACCCGGTCGCGGCCGCTGCCATCATGCTGGCACGCTGCGCTCCAGCCGATCAGTATTTCCCCTTCGTCGACGTGCTCTTCCAGCAGCAGATGAGCTGGGCGACGGCCGACGACAAGCGGGCCTCGCTCATGCAGATGGCCAAGCTCGCCGGTTTTACACAGGAGAGCTTCAACGCCTGCTTGACGAACCAGAAGCTTCTGGATGATGTGAATGCGGTTCGCGAGAAGGCTGCGAAGGAATTCGGCGTCAACGCAACGCCGACCTTCTTCGTCAACGGGGCGCGTTATGCAGGGGAAATGACGGTTGACCAGATGTCGGCCATCATCGACAGCAAGCTTTAAGCGCAGTCATTTTGGGAAACCGGGCCGCGGCGGCAGCCGCGCGCCCGGTTTTTTGTTGTCTGAGGCTTCCCCTTCTCCCCTTGGGGAGAAGGGGCCCGCAGGGCGGATGAGGGGCATTCTTAAAGTCTTGCCGAGCGAAAGACCCCCTCTGGCTGCCGCCATCTCCCCCACAAGGGGGGAGACGGATGGAGCAACCCGCATCGCCTCCCCTGAAACGGTGGAGGGAGCGCGCGGCGGGTGCGACGCGTTCCTCTCCCTCCCCCTTGTGGGGAGGGTTGGGGAGGGGTCTTTCTTAGCGGAGCGCGCCCCATGAAATTCAACAAGCTCCGTCTCCTCGGCTTCAAGTCCTTCGTCGAACCCTCCGAATTCGTCATCGAAGCCGGCCTTACCGGCGTTGTCGGCCCCAACGGCTGCGGCAAGTCGAACCTTGTCGAGGCGCTGCGCTGGGTGATGGGGGAAAACTCCTACAAGAACATGCGCGCCTCCGGCATGGATGATGTCATCTTCTCCGGCTCCGGCAATCGCCCGGCGCGCAACACGGCGGAAGTGGGTCTCTATCTCGACAATTCCGACCGCACCGCGCCCGCCGCCTTCAACGATGCCGACGAGATCCAGGTGACGCGCCGGATCGAGCGCGAGCAGGGCTCCGTCTATCGCATCAACGGCAAGGAAGCCCGCGCCAAGGATGTGCAGCTTCTCTTCGCCGATGCCTCGACCGGCGCGCGCTCACCCTCCATGGTGGGGCAGGGCCGCATCGGCGAACTCATCCAGGCCAAGCCCCAGGCGCGCCGGCAATTGCTGGAAGAGGCCGCCGGCATTTCCGGCCTGCATTCGCGCCGCCACGAAGCGGAACTCAGGCTGCGCGCCGCCGAAACCAATCTCGAACGTCTCGATGACGTGACCGCGCAGCTGGAAAGCCAGATCGAGAGCCTGAAACGGCAGGCCCGTCAGGCCACCCGTTTCAAGCAGCTCTCCGCCGATATCCGCGCCCGCGACGCCATGCTCTATCACATCCAGTGGACGGATGCGAAACAGGCAGAGACGGAGGCGACCGCGGCGCTGAACGAGGCGACCTCCGTCGTCGCCGAGCGCGCCCAGGCACAGGCCGAAATGGCGAAGAACCAGGCCGTCGCCGGTCTTCACCTGCCGGAACTGCGCGAGGACGAAGCCCGCGCGGCCGCTGCCCTGCAGCGCCTGCAGATCGCCCGCACCCAGCTGGAGGAGGAAGCCTCCCGCATGGCGCGCCGCCGCGACGAGCTGGAGCGCCGCCTGCTGCAGCTTTCCGGCGACATCGCCCGGGAAGAGCAATTGCTGGCCGACAATGCCCGCTTCCTGTCCGAACTCGATGCGGAGGAGGGCGATCTCGCCGCAGAAGTCGAAGGGGCTGCCGAGCGCGCCGAGGAGCTGGCCGCCGCCGTAGCCGAAGCGGGTGGCGCCCTCGCTGAAGCCGAAAGCGTTTTTTCGAGCCTCACTGCCGAGCGCGCCGAGGCCGCGGCCTCGCGCCAGCAGATGGAACGCTGGCTCTTCGACTTGACCGAGCGCGCCGGTCGACTAACCCGTCAGCTGCAGGACGCTACCCGCGACCTCGACGCCGCCGAGCGCGCAATCGCCGAAATGCCCGACCTCTCCGCCCACCGCGAGGAGGTGGCCGAGCTGGAGGCGATGCTGGAGGAAAGCGCCGAGACGATTGCTGCGGCCGAAGATGCTCTCGCCAGCGCTCGCGAAGGCGAGGCTGAAGCCCGCCGGGGAGTCGACAGCGCGCGCCAGCACCTCAACGGTCTCGAAACCGAAGCCCGCACCATCGAACGTATGCTGGAGGCGGGCTCCGCTGGTGGCGACTATACCGCCGTCGCCGATCTTCTCTCCGTCGACCGTGGATATGAGACCGCGCTGGGCGCAGCGCTCGGCGAAGACATCGACGCCCCCGCCGATGTCCGCGCCGCCCGCCATTGGGGCGCACCCCTGAATGCCGCAGCCGATCCGGCGCTCCCCGATGGCATTCGTCCGCTTGCCGATTTCGTCCGCGCACCCGCAGAACTCGCCCGCCGTCTCGCGCAGGTCGGCGTCGTGGCGATCAGCGAAGGGGCGTCCAAACAGCCGCTCCTGAAGCCCGGCCAGCGGCTGGTCTCGAAGGAAGGAGCACTCTGGCGCTGGGATGGTTTCGTCTCGGGTGCCGACGCGCCGGGCGCGGCCGCGCTTCGCCTCGAGCAGAAGAACCGCCTCGCCGCCCTTGCCGACGAGATCGTCGCCGCGCGCGAGGCGCTGCTGACTGCTGAGACGGCCCACCGTGCGGCCTCCCAATCCGTCGCGCTGACTGAAGCGCAATTGCGTGACGCCCGCGAAGCCGAACGTCACACCCAGCGCCGCCTCGTCGAGGCGCGCGATGCGCTCTCCAAGGCCGAGCGCGCCGCCCTCGAAGTCGCCCGCCGCCGCGACACGCTGGCCGAAAATGTCGAGCGGCTGAAGGGCGAGATCGAGGACCTGAAGGTTCAGGAGGACGAGGCCCGCGAAGCCATCGCCGACACGCCTGACCTTTCCGGCCTCGACCTGAAGCTCGCCCAGGCGCAGGCCGATGTCGCGGCCGGTCGTGGCCGGCTCGCCGAAGCCCGCGCCGCGCATGATGGTTTGGCCCGCGAAAACGACATGCGCCGGCGACGGATTGGGGCTATCGCCCAGGAGCGTTCCGCCTGGACCGCGCGTGCCGCCAATGCGCAAACGCAGATCGGTGCCCTCAAAGCCCGTGGAGAAGAAGCGCGCGACGAACTGGAGGGTCTGGAAGACGCCCCGGAAGAACTTGACGACAAGCGCCGCCGCCTGCTCGATGAACTGGTGAAGGCGGATGCCGCCCGCAAGGCCGCCGCCGACCGTCTCGTTCTCGCCGAGACCGCTGGCCGTGATGCCGATCAGGCTGCCGCCATGGCGCTGTCCGCGCTGGCCGAAGCGCGTGAAAAGCGCGGCCGCGCCGAGGAGCGTCTGGTCTCCGCCCGCGAGCGCCGCGAGGATGTCGAAAACCGCATTCGCCACACGCTCCAGATCGAGCCGCACGAAGTCTTCCGCCTCACTGGTCGTCCGCACGGCGCGCCGCTGCCCGATCCGCGCAATGTCGAGATCGAACTCGACCGCCTGCGCATCGAGCGCGAGCGCCTCGGCGCGGTCAACCTCCGCGCCGAGGAGGAGCAGGCCGAACTCTCCGACCGGCTGAAGGCGCTGATCCGCGAGCGCGACGACGTGGTGGACGCCATCCGCAAGCTGCGCGCCGCCATCCAGAACCTCAACAAGGAAGGCCGTGAACGCCTGATTGCCGCCTTCGATGTCGTGAACGCGCAGTTCCAGCGGCTGTTCACCCACCTCTTCGGCGGCGGCACGGCGGAACTGCAGCTCATCGAAAGCGACGATCCGCTGGAAGCCGGCCTCGAAATCCTCGCCCGCCCGCCGGGCAAGAAGCCGCAGACGATGACGCTTTTGTCGGGCGGCGAGCAGGCGCTCACCGCACTCGCCCTGATCTTCGCCGTTTTCCTCACCAACCCCGCGCCGATCTGCGTGCTGGACGAAGTGGACGCGCCGCTCGACGACCACAATGTGGAGCGCTACTGCAACCTCATGGACGAAATGTCGGCTTCTACCGAGACTCGCTTCGTCGTCATCACCCACAACCCCATCACCATGGCCCGCATGGACCGCCTCTTCGGCGTGACCATGGCCGAGCAGGGGGTTTCGCAGCTCGTCTCGGTGGACCTGCAGACCGCGGAGCAGCTGCGCGAGGCGGGTTAGTCAGCCTGCCTGCTGGCGTTGAAGGTATTCGGAAAACAGCGGCACGGTGAAATCGATTTCGCCATAGGACGGGCTGTAGATCATACCCTTCTTGATGATGCTGGCGCGGATGGGGCCGAAGCGCTGCTGCGCGTCACCCAAGGCGTCGGCGACTTCTGAACTCTTGTAGGGACCGCGTCCGAGTCCCGCCATGGCGCGGACATAGTCGCGCTCCTTCGGTGTCAACCGGTCGTAGCGCACCTTGAAGAAGCCCTCGTCCAGCCGGCGCAGGGCAGCCTTTGAAGCCGCTTTCGCGATGTCCGGGCCGATGGGCGACTTTTCCGCCAGGTTCCAGGCTTGATAGCCCCATTCCTGAAGATAATAGGGATAGCCCCGCGTCTCGGCGAAAATGGCGGCCAGCGCCTCGCTGGAAATGCGCTCGCCCTCGTCCTCGATCGGGTTGCGAACGGCAGCGATGGCAGCCTCTTCCGGCAGTGCGCCGACGCGTGGATAGGAAAAGAGCCGTTCCGCATAGGACTTTGCGTCGCCGGAAAGCGAGGCGATCTGCGGCAGCCCAGCACCGAAAACAAGAACGGGCAAATTGCGTTGTGTGATCTTGTGGGTCGCCACGATGAGGGCGGAAAGATCAGCCTGTTTCAGATATTGCAATTCGTCGATCAGGAGAACCCAGCCTCTGCCTGCTGCTTTGGCGGCCTCGCCGATCCGCACGAAGAGCTCCGGCAGGTCGAATTCCAGATTGCCACTGTCGGCAACGCCCGGTTCGGGATCGACGGCGATGGAAAAGTCGCCAACCTCAACCTTGAATGTCTTGGCGAAGCTGCGCAGCGCCCGCATGCCGAAATAGGCGGCGGCCTTGGCGGTTTCGATCAGCGACAGCTTTCGCAAGGTCTGTTGGAGCATGGGATAGAGCAGCGCGGGCAGGGGCCGATCTTCCGGCGCCTCGATCAGAGAGGTGAGATAACCACGCTCCTCCGCAATGGCCTCGATCTTGTTGAGCAGCACAGTCTTGCCGACGCCACGGAGCCCCAGCAGAATTTGCGATTGCGCGGACTTGCCCTGCAAGACCCGTTGCAGGGCGACATCAGCATTGGCGATGACTTCATCGCGCCCAGCCAGCTCAGGCGGCTGCGATCCGGCGCCTGGAGCAAACGGATTTCGAACCGGGTCCATGGTTATAGAAACCTCTAATAAGATATAAGCGTGACGCCTTATATCTACTTATATCTTTCTAGAGGCGGCGAGGCAACAGAATGGTGGCTCCGCTCACCCGCCATAAACAAACGTCATTACCAACCTGCGCACAGTCCCGCCATCGCCCATCTCGGCCTTGTCGAAGGCCGCATCCTTGCCGCTCTTTTCCTTGAAGGCCGCGCCCAGCCGGCGGGTCAGTTCCGCGCGGACCTTTTTGCAGGAGGGATCGTTTGCGGCGCTAAGCCCTGAAGTCTCCGCCACCATGCGCGTCACCATTTCCATGATGAAGCGGCCATGCTGGCGCTCATGCGTTTCGATGCCCGTCTCGAACGTGTTCCAGTTGGCCTTCACGGATGGTGAAAGTTTTCCGGCGGGTTTCGGGAAACGGTAGATGATGGTGACGTTCGGGGTGTTCTCGGCGATCCGGCAGCCGCCATTCGCATCGTTCTCGTAACGCCGCGTCCATGTCAGCTTGAAATCCGTGTAGGCAATGGCCCGCACCTTGCCGCCGCGCACCATCGGGCCTTTTTCGCCGATCGACTTGTAGAGTTCGAGTTCCGTCTGGCCGGAAATGGCATAGCGCTCGATCTTTTCCGTGGGCTTCCAGCCGACCGCTTCCTGGGCGGCGAGCGGGGAGACGGCAACGAGAGCGAATGCGAGGGCCAGAACGGTCCGGGACATGCAAGGCGAATCCTTCTTCAAATCAAGAAGGAGACTATCACTTCGCCTTCGTCGCGACCACGGCGTAGCGATGCTGGGTGGCGCGTTCCAGCCCCTTGAAGAAGCTGAAATTCTTCCGCTGCGCCTTGTGGATCGCGCGCATGTCGGTGTCGATCTCCACAGTCTCGAAGCCTGCCTGCTTCAGAAGATCGGCCACGGCCTCGGCGCGCGCGCCTTGCGAGAAATAGACGCGGGAGAGGATGCTCTGATGCGTGGCCGCCATGTCGGAGGTTGCCGGTCCGTGATGCTTGTCGCGGGCGAGCCCGAAACGGGCGGCCAGTGCCGCAAGCTTCTTCACAAGCTCGGCCACCGGACCCGGATTGACAAAATCGCCATCCACGACCAGCACCTTGCCGCCCGGCCTCAGCACGCGATGCCACTCGACGAAGGCAGCCTTCGGATCGACCAGCGTCCAGACGAGATGCCGGTTGGTGATGACGTCGTAGCTTTCATCCGCCTCCATCGTATTCTCGGCGTCGCCCATGACGAAACGGATGGGGCGGCCGTTGCGCTTGGCCTTGGCGCGGGCAAGCGCCAGCATCGGCTCGGCCCAGTCCATGCCCGTCACGCTGAAGCCTATCCCGTCGAGGAGATGCGAGACGACGCCGGTGCCGCTGGCCAGATCCAGCGCCTTGCGGCCTTCGCCGGCACCCAGATGCTGCGTGAACAGCCGCTGCCAGGCCTGCCGCTCTTCCTCGGAAAAAATCTCGTGACCGGGCTGCTCGTCGAAACTCGCGGCGCGGGCCGACCAATAGGCCTTGATCTCGTCACGCAGGGAGAAATTCGCCCCCTCCATCGCGCTGCCCATCGTCTTTTCCATGTCGTCACCCGCAGTCTGGAATCGTTCCAAAAGATAATTCTTGACTGATATAGTCTACATATCTAGTCAAAACATGATCGCGTTTATCAAGATAAAGCGCTGCCATCAAGCGGCGACTTGAGGGATACAAAGATGAAATATTTCAACAAGGTGGCTCTCGCCGCCTCGGCTTCGCTCGTGCTTTTTTCCGGCTTTGCCTTTGCCGGTGAGAAGACGGAGATTACAGACATCACGGGCCGCAAGGTCACGGTGTCGCTCCCCGTTGAGCATGTGATCCTGGGTGAAGGCCGCCAGATCTATTTCACCGCCGCACTCGACACGGACGCCCCCTTCAAGCGGGTCGTCGGCTGGCGCGACGACTTCAAGAAGGCTGATCTCGACGGCTACAATGAATATCTCGAGAAGTTCCCCGAGATGGCCAAGATCCCGACCTTCGGCGGCATGAAGGACGGAACGTTCGACATCGAACAGGCCGTCGCGCTCCATCCCGATGTCATCATCATGAACATCGACGCCAAGTCGGCGACCGAGGAGAGCGGCTATATCGAAAAGCTTGCCAAGGTCGGCATTCCGCTTGTCTATGTCGATTTCCGCGAAAAGCCGATGGAAAATACCGAACCGTCCATGCGCCTGATCGGCAAGCTGTTCGGCAAGGAGCAACGCGCGGAAGACTTCATCAAGTTCCGCGCGGAAGAGATCGCCAAGGTGACCGACGTCCTCGCCAAGCATCCGGACGTCAAGAAGCCGCTTGTTTTCATGGAGCGCGCCGGCGGCTATTCGGACGATTGCTGCATGTCCTTCGGCAACGAGAATTTCGGCAAGATGGTCGAACTCGCCGGCGGCATCAACATGGCGAAAGACATCATCCCCGGCACGTTCGGCACCGTGAACCCGGAACAGATCATTGCCTCCAATCCCGATCAGGTGATCGTCACGGGCGCCAACTGGGAAGGCTATGTCCCGGGCGGCAAATGGGTCGGCGTCGGTCCGGGCGCGGACAAGGCGAAGTCGCGCGAGAAGCTGGCAGCGCTGATGCAGCGTCCCGCCTTTACCGGCGTCAAGGCGGTCAAGGACGGCAATGTCCACGCCGTATGGCACCAGTTTTACAACAATCCCTATCAGTTCGTCGCCATCCAGCAATTCGCCAAGTGGCTGCATCCGGACCTCTTCAAGGATCTGAACCCGGACGCGACCTTTGCCGAACTGCACAAGCGCTTCCTGCCGGTTGAATACCGCAGCGGCTATTTCGTGTCGCTGAACGACGCCACGGAATGACAAGGACCAGCCCCATGGCGACCATCGCCACAGAAACATCGCCGTCACATCTTGCAACGGGGCGCGGTCAATACCGCGCCCTCGTTCTGCGTCGCATCCTCATCCTCGTCGGCATCGCGCTCGCGCTGTGCCTGACGCTGACGCTCGACATGGCGCTTGGCCCGGCACGCTACACGCTGGCCCAGGTTCTCTCCGCGCTGACGAACCCGTCTGCCGTTGCGGATCAGTTGCGCGTTGTGATCTGGGATATCCGCATGCCGATCGCGCTGATGGCGATCACGGTCGGCGCGTCGTTGTCGCTCGCCGGCGCGCAGATGCAGACCATTCTTGCCAACCCGCTCGCCAGCCCCTTCACGCTCGGCATCTCCGCCGCTGACGGCTTTGGTGCAGCATTGGGCCTTGTCGGCGGCGTTGCGCTGTTTCCCGGCGCTGTCGAACTGATGGTGCCGATCAACGCCTTCGTCATGGCGATGGTCGCCTCGATGTTCATTTACGGCGTCTCGACCCTGCGAGGCGTCACCGTGGAGACGATCGTGTTGCTCGGCATCGCGCTCGTCTTCACCTTCAATGCGGCGCTCTCGCTGATGGAATACCTAGCGTCCGAACAGGCGCTTGCCGCCGTCGTCTTCTGGACGATGGGCTCGCTCACCAAGGCGACATGGACGAAGGTGGGGGTCACCGCCGCCATCCTGGTCGTCTGCGTCCCGCTGTTTGCCCGCCATGCCTGGCAGCTCACGGCATTGCGCCTCGGCGACGACAAGGCTGCGAGCTTCGGCGTCAACGTCCGCCGCCTGCGTCTCGAAGCGCTGATCATCATCAGCCTGCTTGCCTCCATTCCGGTCTCCTTTGTCGGGACGATCGGTTTCGTCGGCCTCGTCGGCCCGCATATTGCCCGGATGCTGGTCGGCGAGGACCAGCGCTTTTTCCTGCCAGGGTCGATCCTCTGCGGAGCGTTGCTCCTGTCAGCGACCTCGGTCGTCAGCAAGATCCTCATTCCCGGCGCGGTCCTGCCCATCGGCGTGATTACGGCGCTGGTCGGCGTGCCTTTCTTCTTCTCGCTTATTTTCACGCAGAGGCGGCGCGCATGGTAAGCCTGACGCTCGACAATCTCGGCGCATCCTACGGACAGACCCGAATCCTTGACGGCATTTCAACCGGAAAGCTCGAAGGTGGCTGCCTGACCGCCGTCGTCGGCCCGAATGCCGCCGGCAAATCCACGCTCTTCAAGCGCATCGCTGGCCTGATCAAGGGTGAGGGCAAGGCAATGCTGGAAGGCTCCAGGCGCGGTCGTGACGGCATCTGCTACATGCCGCAGGACACGGGCGCGAATGCGGTTCTCACCGTCTACGAATCCGTCGTCCTCGCCTCGCGTCAAGGCGCCGGCTGGCGTGTCGGGCAAGGGGACCTTGCCGAAATCGACAGGCTGCTGGAAAGCCTCAATATCGCCAATCTCGCTTTCCGCAATCTCGGCGAGCTGTCTGGCGGGCAGCGGCAGCTGGTGGCGATCGCCCAGGCGCTGGCCCGCAATCCGGAAGTGCTGCTGATGGACGAGCCGACCTCCGCGCTCGATCTTCATCGCCAGATCGAGGTTCTGGAGTTCATGCGTCGTCTGGCCGCCAAGCGAGGCATGGCGGTGCTGATCGCGATCCACGACCTCAATCACGCGCTGCGCTATTGCGATCAGACGCTGGTGATCGCCCATGGGCGTCTTGTCGCCTGCGGCCGCACCAGCGAGATCGTGACGGCGCGGATGCTACGCGAAACCTATCGCATCGATGCCCGTATCGAAACCTGCTCCCAAGGCCTGCCGCACGTCATTGTGGACGCGGCGGCGTGACCTGGAGCGCCGTGCATCGGTCCCGATGTACGGCGCTCAAACATATCAAGTCTTCGCATCGCGTTTGCGAAAATCGTTCCAGATTTCCCCGCGCGATGCGCTGGCAGCGCACAAATCCCCCCGTTTGTGCGCTGCAACAAATTATGGCCAACTTCCCATTTCTTTTTTCCTAGCCATACTTTAGTGTCGCTTCTCTCAAGATGAGTCCGGCGACGGAGTGCCAACTCGCGGGAGGCGGGGAGCAGGTAGGCGAGCATGAGGAAGTGGGTCTATACGTTCGGCAACGGCCAGTCCGAGGGCAGTGCCGGCGAGCGTGACATTCTGGGCAGCAAGGGCGCCAATCTCGCTGAAATGGCGAGTCTCGGCCTTCCCGTGCCGCCCGGTGCGACCATCATCTCACCAGCCTGCACGTGGTATGCCGAACACCAGCGCCATTTTCCCGACTCCCTGGCCAAGCAGATCGACCAGGCGCTTGCTGAAATTGAACGCATGACCGGCCGCACATTCGGTGGCGCAGAAAAGCCGCTGTTTCTGGCGGTGCGCCCCGGCTCCCGCGTGCCGATCCCCGGCATGATCGAAGCCATCCTCAATCTCGGCCTCAATGACGAAACGGTCGAGGCCCTGGCTCAGGAGACCGGCGACCGCCGCTTCGCCTATGATTGCTATCGCCGCTTCATCAGCAGCTTCGGCGATGCCGTGATGGGGCTGGACCGCGGCTATTTCGAGGACCTGACCGAGGCCGAAATGCGCGCCCGTGGCGTCAGCCTCGACACCGACCTTGACGCGGAAGCGTTGATTGTCATCGTTGCGGCGATGAAGGAGCTCATTTTCGAGGAGATGAGCGAGGCCTTTCCGCAGGATCCCCGCGAGCAGCTCTGGGCAACCATCTCGGCCACCTATCAGGCGTGGCTTGCACCCCGCGCCAGCGCCTATCGCGCCATGCATGGCATTCCGGTTGAATGGGGGACGGCACTGAACCTTCAGGCCATGGTCTTCGGCAATCGCAATGCCGCGTCCGCCTCCGGCATCGCCCTGACCCGCAATCCGGAGACGGGTGAAAAGGGGCTCTCCGGCGAATACCTGCCGAACTCCCAGGGCAGCGAATTGGCGCTGGGCGAACGCAAGCTCTATCCGGTTTCCGGTCGCGCGCATGCGAACGGCAATGCCGGGGTGACATCGATGGAGGCGCGGTTCCCGGAAGCCTATGCGCAATTGCGCGACGTGGCGGCGAAGCTCGAAGCCCATTATCGCGACATGCAGGATATCGAATTCGCGATCGATGACGGCAGGCTCTATGTGCTGCAGGCAAGGCCCGCCCGCCGCAGCGTCAAGGCCAGCCTCCGGCTCGCCGTCGAAATGGTCGGCGAGCGGCTGATCAGCCGCGAGGAGGCAATTGCCCGCATCGATCCGCTCTCGCTGGAACAATTGCTCCACCCGGCCATCGACCCCGCGGTGGAGCGCAACATTATCGGCACCGGCCTGCCCGCGTCGCCGGGCGCCGCCTCCGGCGAGATCGTCTTCACTTCGGAAGACGCGGTCGCCTTTTACCGGGAAGGCCGCAAGGTCATTCTGGTGCGCGCCGAGACGAGCCCGGAAGACGTGCATGGCATGCATGTCGCCGAAGGCGTTCTGACACTGCGCGGGGGCGTAACCAGCCATGCCGCCGTGGTCGCGCGTGGCATGGGCATCCCTTGCGTGGCGGGTGCGTCGGGTCTGCGCATCGATACCGCCGCCGGCACGCTGACCGGCTTTGGCGTGACGCTGCAGAAGGGTGATTTCATCACGATAGACGGCTCTCTCGGCCAGATCATCGATGGCGAAGTCGCGATGATCCAGCCGGAATTGTCGGGCGATTTCGCCGAGATCATGGAGTGGTCCGATGCGATCCGCCGCCTCGGCGTTCGCTCCAATGCCGACACGCCGGCGGATGCGCGCGGCGCCCGATCCTTCGGCGCCGAAGGCATCGGCCTTTGCCGAACCGAGCACATGTTCTTCGAGGAGGGCCGCATCAACGTAATGCGCGAAATGATCCTCGCGGAAGACGAAGAGGGCCGGCGCGCAGCCCTTGCCAAGCTGCTCCCCATGCAGCGCTCCGACTTCATCGAGCTCTTCGAGATCATGCATGGTCTGCCGGTGACGATCCGCCTGCTCGACCCGCCGCTGCATGAATTCCTGCCCAAGGCGAACGAGGACGTCGCCGAGACGGCCGCTGCCGTCGGCATGGATGAGGACAAGCTCCGCCGCCGCATCGAGGACATGCACGAGTTCAACCCCATGCTCGGACATCGCGGTTGTCGCCTCGCCATCTCCTATCCCGAGATTGCCGAGATGCAGGCGCGCGCCATTTTCGAGGCTGCCGTCAAGGCCGCCGAGAGCACGGGCGCAGCGGTCGTGCCGGAAATCATGGTGCCGCTCGTGTCGCTGCGCACCGAACTGGACTATGTGAAGGCCGCCATCGACGCCGTCGCGAGACAGGTGGCGGAAGAGACGGGCGTCTTCATCGACTATCTCGTCGGCACGATGATCGAGCTGCCGCGCGCGGCCCTTCGGGGCCAGGAAATCGCGGAAGCCGCGGAATTCTTTTCCTTCGGCACCAACGACCTGACGCAAACCACCTTCGGCATCTCGCGCGACGACGCCGGCGGCTTCCTCACCACCTACAAGCGCAAGGGCATCATCGAACAGGACCCTTTCTCCTCGCTCGATTTCGACGGCGTCGGCGAACTGATCAAGATCGCCTCAGAGCGCGGCCGCAAGGCGCGCAACGACCTGAAGCTCGGCATTTGCGGCGAGCATGCCGGCGATCCGGCCTCGATCCGTTTCTGCGAACAGACCGGGCTCGACTATATTTCCTGCTCGCCCTTCCGCGTGCCGATCGCGCGCCTGGCCGCCGCGCAGGCCGTCACCGGCAGTTCAGCGAGATAATTGATGGCGGTCGAATATGTCAGGCCCGTATCCCACGCAGCCTTCTGGGCGCGACGGCTGGCGCTTTTCGCGCTGATGCTGATGCTGGCCTCCTGGCTGGCGACCCGTTTCGGACCGGTTCTGGAAGTCCATTTCCTCGCGCTTTATCTCGCGGCCTGTGCGCTGGCCGTGCTGTCGCTGCTCGGGGCCCTGATCGGGTTGATCAATCTGTGGCGGGTCGCGGCCCAGGGCGGCAAATCGGCAGTCGTCGCCATTTTTCTCGCCGTGCCCGTTCTCTTGCCGGGCCTTTATGCAGCCTGGCTCTACAAGTCTCACGCGAAAATCTATGAGGTCACGAGCGATCTCGTGGATCCGCCCGCCTGGATCAAGGCGCCGGACTATGATCAGTTCTGGCTTGGCCCGCGTCCGCCTGCGGATGCCGCCATGCGCGACATCCAGGCTGTCGCCTATCCGGGCCTCATCACGCACCGTTATGACGCCTCGCTCGACCGCGTCGTCAAGGCGATCCGGGAAGCCGCCGCCGACCGACGCATCAAGTTTGCGGAAGAGACCGTCCCGACCGCCATTCGCGAGCGCGAGGAAGAGGAAGCCCAGCCCGAAGTTCTGGGTGGCATTCCCGTCCCCCGCCGCAGGCCGAACAACATCATCGTGGTGCCTGGCGCGCCGCGGCCCAAGCCGCCCATTCAGGTCGCCATCTTTCAGGGCGTCGTGACGGATCGCGTCACGGGCTTTCCCTATGACGTCGTGATCCGTGCCCGCGAGGCCGGCGACAGCACGCTTGCAGACATTCGCGTTTCCGCCCGCTATGGCCGGGTCGATCTCGGCGTTTCAGCCGCCATTGCCGACGCCTTTCTGAAGACGCTGGATGAACAGATGCTGGGTTCGCCGGACGACTGACCGGCTCGTCACACCGCCATCAGCGTTGCAGGATTGAGGTTGCGGATTTCCGTTTGTGCATCGGCGGCATCCGCAGGTCTGCGCAGCATCTTCGGATCGATGACGATATCGTCGAGCGGCGGGGAGAAGGACGACAGGATGTCGTAGATCTCACGCGGCGTCTGAGCGCCGGAATTGCGATTGTTGAGATAGACCTTGCCATCCCGGATGCCGGAGAAGGCCGCGTAGCCGGCGGGCAGATCGCGATAGACGGGATTGAAGGCATGGGCATAGCGGCCCTGATCCCACAGCGCGAAGGATGACCGGTAAAGGCCGGTGATCAGATCATAGTCCTCTCTCGTGCGGAAGCGTGAGCAGTAATAGGCGCAGGAGCGCGCGAAATTCTCCTGCCAGCCATCGATCGAAAAGCCGGCGCTGTGCTTGACCCATTGCTGGGTCACCAGAATGGAAGCCGGGACGCCCATGTCGCTGACAAAGGGAAGGCCTTCCATGGTCCTGTCTTCGAAGAAGTTGCGCCCCACCTCTGCAAAGAAGGTGGCGTTGGCCGACCTGATGCGCTTGGCATCGAAGATGACCGACGAAATCGACAGTGGGCAAACGCCGTGGATCGAAAGCGGCCGCTGCCAAAGGACGAAACGTGACCCGAGCAGGACCGACTTAAAGCTCGAATCGAAATCCACCGTGGGATGCTCGAAATAGCGATTGTTGAAGCGCGTCCGGATGCGCTCCACCAGTCTGCGCGAGAGCGCTGAATGATAGATCGAGAAGCCATGCGTCGGCGTCGTCGTGGCATCGGCCCAGAGATACGCCCGGCGGATCAGCCACTCGCGCGGAACGTCGATGAAGGGATGGGTGAGATCGAGAGCGATATTCGTATCCGGCGCGCCTTCGCTGCCGGGCCAGTTGAAGCTCGCATAGGCCCAGCCGAAAGCCTCGACATCGGGGAGCATCAGCTCGACCTTCTTGAGGATGGAGGCGAGATCCGGATCGACATAGTCGTCGTCGCCGATCACCGTCACCCAGTCGCCGGAGGAGGCCGCAACGGTCCGTTCCCAATTGTCCACCATCGAATAGACGACGGGGCCGGGGGAGAGGAAGACGACGCGCGGATCGCCGGCATGAGCGCGCATGAATTCGGCCATGATGGAGGCGTCGTCGGAATTGTCGGCAAAGACGAATTCCACATCCTCGCGCTTGCTTTCAAGAAGCGCGCGGATGGTCTCCTGAAACCAGAACTGCCGGTTGCGCGACGGCACGCAGATGGAGAGCTTCGCCATGGCCGGTCCCTTTTTCGAGAAGGCTTCATAGCGCCTCGCACTGGAGCCGGGCTTGCGGAACGGACGTTTGGCGCTCTCTCAGGCGGGGTGGAATATCCCGCCAAGCCGCGCCGGCCCGTCCGTCAGCACGAGGCCGCGTTCCGTCAGGTCTTCCAGATGCGCCAGCACCGAAAGCGCCGCCGCGCCGTGCAGTCGCGGATCGGTTTCGCGATAGATGACCTTCACCATGTCCGGAATCCGCCGGTCGCCGGCCTTGACGCGTTCGAGGATCGCCCGCTCGCGCATGCGCCGATGCGTCCGCAGGCCCCGGCAGAAGGCGGCAGGCGCGGTGACCGGTCCGCCATGGCCTGGCAGATAGAGCCGGTCGTCGCGCTGCAGCAACCGGTCCAGCGATGCCATGAAATCCGCCATGGCCCCATCAGGCGGCGCGACGATGGACGTCGCCCACGCCATGACATGATCGGCCGAAAAGACGATGCCGGTTCCTTGCAGACCGAAGGCCATGTGGTTGGCCGTGTGTCCCGGCGTGGCAATCCCGGACAGCGCCCAGCCATCTCCCTCGATCACGCCGCCATCGGCAAGCACGACATCGGGGAGAAAATCCACGTCCGAACTCTCGGCAAAAGGGTTCGTTTCACCGTCATGCAGCGGCCGCGCCGCGCGGTGCGGCCCTTCCGCGACGATCAGCGCGCCGGTTGCCGCCTTGAGCCGGCGGGCGAGAGGCGAGTGATCCTTGTGGGTATGGCTGACCGCGATATGGGTGACCTCGCGACCCGCAAGCGCCTGCATCAGCGCCTGGAAATGCGCCTCGTCCTCCGGCCCCGGATCGATCACGCAGACCGATCGATCGCCGACGATGTAGCTGTTGGTCCCGTGAAAGGTGAAGGGCGATGGATTGTTGACGGTGACGCGCTGTACACCTGGCGCCACATCGACGGCCTCGCCATAGGCAGGCTGGAATTGGAGTTCGAATTTCGGAAGATCATCGCTCATGCCACCCTTATAGCCGATTTCATCCGTCGGCAAAGACTTGCCCGTGCTTGCAGATGCAGATCGCGCGTCCTCCAAGATTATCCGTTGCCGTTCCGCCCACTTCTTGCTAAGAGCGCTGCGCAAATCATGCTTCCTGCCAGTCAGCGCCGGCCTTTGGTCACGCTCGGTTCAAAGGCGCGAAGCAGGCATTGGGGCGTCGCCAAGCGGTAAGGCACCGGTTTTTGGTACCGGCATTCCCAGGTTCGAATCCTGGCGCCCCAGCCAATCACGCAAAATTCATAAATTTCAATACCTTAGTTGGCGCGCGAAAACCGTCGCCGGAACAGTTTTCCGGGTCGGCAAGCCGGCTCATTCCTCTGTGCAGTTCCGTACTCAGATCTTGTTGGCCGCACCTTGCGCGCCGCTAGCCACGTCGATTCTTGGAGCATCTCAATTGCCCCAGAAGGCGCTCTGCCGACGAATGGGATCAACGCACTGTCTGTCGCAGTGTTGAGAGCGATCGTCGTTCTATTTTCCGCGACCGGTTCTTTCCCGACCTCTGACCCTTCATACTGGTTGCCTCACCTGAGCGCTGTCGGCAGGCGCTGTCAGCTGATGCAGCGCGCGGGCGGTTCTCTTGGTCCATTCTAAGTCATCGTGGCGCATGTTTGAAACACCGGTGAATTTATAAAAGTAAATCATATTTGACTTTTATAAAAATCCTTCGCTATATGTGTCGCAGATGCACTGAGGGCCCTGAAGGGCCTCGTTGAGTGCCACGGGAGATACTATGCGAATTCGGGAGGAAAGCCTGACGCGGCTTGCGTCCGGCGAGGGTTTTGACGTGCTCATTTTGGGCGGTGGCGTGAACGGCGTCGCAGTCCTTCGCGAACTGGCGCTGAATGGCGTGTCTGCACTTCTCATCGATTCTGGCGACTTTTGCCGTGGTGCGACGGGCGCTTCTTCGCGTATGGCGCATGGCGGTCTGCGCTATCTTGAGAACCGGGAATTCAAGCTCGTGGCTGAATCCGCCCGCGAACGTAACCGGCTGCTCAATCATGCTGCCCATTTTACGCATCCGCTTGAAGTGGCCGTGCCGCTCTCCACCTTCCTGCGCGGGCTTCCCGGTTCGATCCTGCGCTTCCTCGGATTCGACTGGAAAGGCAGCACCTTCAGCACGGCCGGCCTCAAGATTGCTCTCACGCTGTATGAGTATCTTGGACGCGAGGGCCGCGCCCTTCCGCGCCACAAGACCATCCTCGCCCGGGAAAAATTTCCGCGCGGGCTGGCGCGGCGTTACAAGGCGGTTGTCAGCTATTTCGATGCCCGCATCCGCAATCCGGAAGCGCTGGTGTTGGAAATGATCGAGGAAGCGCTGACGGTCCAGCCTCGCAGCGCGGCGCTCAATCATGTTGCCTGGCGTCATGACGGCGGCGGCGCAATCACGATCACGGTCGGTGATGCTGGCCTGAGCAGATCGGTCCGCCCCAAACTCGTTGTCAATGCGGCCGGCGCGTGGGTCGATGAGGTCAACGCGGCGCTGGGTTGCCCGACAAAATATATCCGCCCGGTCAAGGGCGCCCATCTTCTGATCCGCAACGATGCGCTTTTCGACCGCATGACCAACCGCGCCTTCTATTTCGATGATGGAACGGGCCGCATGGTCATTGCCTATCCGCTCGATCGCACGGTCCTGCTGGGAACGACCGAAATCACGGTGACCGATCCCTCAGACGATACGATCGCCGCACAGGAGATTTCCTATCTGACGCGTTCGATCTCGAGCTTGTTCGACGACATCGAGATCGGACCGAAGGACATCGTCTTCATGACGACCGGCATCCGCCCCCTGCAGGCCGGTGGCTCTGCCGATGCCAATCGTGCCAACCGTGACCATCGTCTCGCCGAGGATCGGATCGAGGGGGGTATCCCGCTTTTGTCCCTGATCGGCGGCAAGTGGACGACCTTCCGCGCCTTTGGCGAGCAGACCGCTGACCAGATATTCCGGCACCTGAACGTGCCCCGCAAAACCGGCACCGCGGACCGTGACTATCCCGGCGCGATCGGCTTTCCGCGCGACGAGATGAGCCTGGCTCGCGGCCGGCAATCGCTGGCGGCCCGTTTCAACATGTCCATGGAAAGGGCAGCGAACCTCTATTCCCGATATGGCGCTATTGCCGAGCGGGTCGCTGCGTTCTGCGCCGAAACGCCCGATCAGCCGCTTGCGAACCTGCCGGACTTCACGCGCAACGAGATCACCTGGCTGATCCGCGAGCGCGCGGCCATCCATCTCGACGACCTGATTTTCCGGCGCTCCCAAATCGCGCTCGACGGCGAGTGCACGCCCTTGCTGGTGCAGGAACTGGGACATCTCCTGGCGCATGAGCGTGGGCAGTCAACAGATTGGGCCGAAAGCGAAATCACCCGCTGCCTGAACAATCCCGCGCTTTCGTTTGCTGCCAGCGAACGGGCCCCGCAGGGAGTGCGCCGGCATGGCTGATCTGTTTCTCGCGATCGATGCCGGCGGCACTGCAGTCAAGGCCGCAGTCTTTGATCGGACGGGGCGACTCGTTGCCCAGCGCAGCATCGACGTCTTCACGATCCATCGCGAAAACGGCTGGGTGGAACGCGAGCCGGAAGCCTTCTGGCGCGGCACCGCGATGGCCATCCGTCAATTGACGAGTGGGCAGATTGCCGCCGATCGCATTGCGGCCGTTGCCTGCACGGGATTTGGCAATGGCGTTTTTCTGGTCGATGCCGAGGGCGGGGGAACGCGCGATGGGATCGTCTCCGTCGATCACCGCGCGCAAGGCATTGTGGATGAGTTCGAACGCGATGGCACGGCGGAGCGCATCGAAGCGATCACCGGCCACCAGATCTGGGGTGGCCAGACGCTCATGCAACTCGTCTGGCTTGCCCGCAACGAACCAGAGGTCGTTCGCCGCACCCGCTGGGCGCTGGCCTGCAAGGATTTCCTGCGCATGCGCCTGACCGGCATCGCCACCACCGACCCGACGGATGCGAGCGGCGGCGGGATGCTCGATCTGACGCGTGGGGCCTATAGCGAGGCGCTTTTCGAGGCGGCGGGCATTCCGGAACTGGCAAGCCGTGTCCCCGAGATTGTCGAAAACTCGGGCATTGCAGGATATCTCTCGCACGAAGCGGCCGATGAAACCGGGTTGATCGCGGGCACGCCTGTCGTCGCGGCCATGATGGATGTCAGCGCCTGCGTGCTGGGCGCGGGTTCGGTTGGAAACGATACGCTCACGATGATTGCCGGCACCTGGTCGATCAACGCGGTGGAGACGCGAGCCCCGATGATGAAGCGGCCACCGATCCTCAACATGATCCATCGCGATCGTGCCTGCCGCCTTCTCGCGGACGGCAGCCCGACCTCGGCGGCAAACCTCAACTGGTATCTGAGCCGGGCGCTCGGGTCGTCCGTCGATGTGAGGCAGGCAAACGCGCTGGTCGCCGAAAGCCCGGTCGAGGCGCGGCGCTGCCACTTCATGCCTTTCGTCAGCGGTCCTGCACCGCGCCGGGGCGCCTTCGTCGGCATGACCAACAGCGATGATCAGGGCTCCATGTTGCGGGCGATCTATGAGGGCGTGGCCTTCCAGCACCGGCGCCATGCCGAAAACGTCGTGAGCTATGTCGCGCCGCAGAGCCCGCGAAAGATCCGGCTGGCCGGCGGTGCGTCGAAAAGCACGGTCTGGGCGCAGGTGTTTGCCGATGTCTGTGGTCTCCCGGTCGAGGTGCCGGAAGGCGAGGAGATCGGGGCGCTGGGGGCTGCGATGTGCGCGGCGGTGGCGACCGGCCACCACCCCGATCTCGCCTCTGCCGCTGCGGCCATGTGCCATATCGAGCGCGGTGCTGCGCCGCGCGCGCAACTGCGGGATTTCTACGATGAGAGATATGGCGAGTTTCTTCGCCTGGATAGCCGGTTGGCGGGGCTTTTCGACCCGTCAGCCGAACACTGAAGTCTGACAGTCTTGGAGGAGGAAAATCATGAGACTGAAATCTGCACTGCTCATCTCTGCAAGCCTTTTTGCCATGTCGGGGGCGGTTCAAGCCGCTGACGACGCCTGCGTGGGCAAGGTCCCCGCGATCAACGTGATCGCGCAGGGCATGCCCTCGGTCACCGAACTCGACAAATATCTCGGCGAGTTCAATGCGAAATGGAAAACCACGGTCAAGATCAACCTGCTCGGCGAAAACGAGCGCCGCGCCAAGGCACGGCTTGACGCCTCGACGGGCGCCGGCGCCTATCAGGTCTACTATGTGGACGAAGCCAACACGCCGGAATATGCGACGGCAGGCTGGCTCTACCCGCTCGCCGATGTTCTGCCCAAGGACTATGACATGGCCGACTTCCGCTCGGACCTGAGCAATGTCGCGACCTTCAAGGGCACACAGTATTTTGCCCCGCTCGTCGGCGGTGGCGACATTCTCATGTATCGCAAGGACGTGCTGGAAAAGGCCGGCCTGAAGCCTCCGAAGACGCTGGACGAACTCGTCGCCGACATCAAGAAGGTCAACGATCCGAGCCACAAACTCTATGGCTGGTCCGCGCGTGGCCAGCGCGGCTCGGGCATGAATGTCTGGCGCTGGACACCCTTCTTCCGCGGTCTCGGCGGCGAATGGCAGGACAAGGACGGCAAGCCGATCTTCAACTCCGAAAAGGGTGTCGAGGCGACCAAGCTCTACCTCGACCTCATGCAATATGCCCCTCCGGGTGTGGGCACGTTCAACTGGTCGGACTCGGTCGAAGCCTTCCGTGGCGGTCAGGTCGCCTTCCTCATCGAGTCCGACGTGTTCGGCCCCTGGATGGAAGATCCGGACAAGTCGGCCGTCAAGGGCAAGGTTGGTTACATGCCGCCGCCGGAGCCGCTGGGTTCTGCTGGCTGGGGCCATGGTTTCGCCGTCTCGAAGAGCGGCGCTAAGGACGAATGCACGCGCAAGGTTGCGGGTGACTTCGTCGGTTGGGCCACGTCGAAGGAGATGGAGCAGCGCCGCCTTAAGGACGGTGTCGCATCCGATATCGGCCGCAAGTCGACGCTCCAGAGCGACGCCTTCAAGAAGGCCGTTCCGGCCGAGTATATCGATGCGCTTCTGGCAACCGGCTCGCGCACCAAGCTGCTGATCATGGCTAGCCCCGCATGGCCGGAAATCGGCGACAATCTGGGCCTCGCGCTCGAAGAAATCTTCACCGGCACGAAAAAGGACATCCAGCAGTCGCTCGACGACGTGGCCTTCCAGGCCGAGGATTCCCTTCGCCGCGTGAAATAAGTCACCCTTGCGGTCGGCGCCTTCACCGGGCCGGCCGCAATCCTCCATCCGAAGAGCACGTTATGAACAATCGACGTTTCCTATTCTGGACGCTGACGCCGGGCTTTGCGGTTCTCGCCATTCTGGCGCTGATATCCATCGCCGGCGCGCTGTATTTCTCGGTCATGGACCGCTCGCTGCGCTATCCCGACTATCATTTCTCCGGTCTCTACAACTACCAGCGCCTCCTGTCCGATCGGCGTTTTCTCAATGCGCTCCAGATTTCTGCGACGTGGGAAATCGTCACGGTCGTCGGCTCGCTCGTGGTGGCGACGCTGCTCTCCGTCCTCATTTTCGAGACCGTCAAGTCGTTCTGGATCCGCAATCTGATCTGCTTTGCGTTCCTCGCGCCCGTTCTCCTGCCCCGCGTCGCGGCCGCCTTCATCTGGCGTTTTCTCTATTCCCCCTCGCTCGGCCTCATCAATTATCTCGTCGGTTTGACGGGTTTCGGTCCCGTCGAGTTTCTCGCCGACCCTTCCCTGGCGCTCATGTCGGTCGCCATCGTCGATATCTGGCAATGGGGCCTGTTCTTCACCGTCATCATGCTGAAGCTGCTGGAAACCCTGCCGAAAGACCCGATCGAAGCGGCGCAGCTCGACCACGCGAAGACCTGGGAAATCCACGCCTATGTGACGCTGCCCATGCTGAAGGCCCCGATCATCAGCCTGGCGCTGGTCAAGGCCGTGGAATCCCTGCGCTCCTTCGACCTCATCTATGTGATGACCGGCGGCGGACCGGGGACCGCGACCGAAACGCTCGATCTCTATGCCTATCAGGCCGGTATCAATCTCGGCGGACGCATCTCCTATGCCTCGGCCATGTCGATCCTGCTGCTCGTGCTGACGACAATCGTCTTCACCCTCATCTGGAGAGGTATCCGCAAATGGTCCGTCTGATCCGCAGCTCCCTTGCCAGCATCTTTTTGGCGCTCATGGTCTTTATCGCTCTGACGCCGATACTCTGGACCATTCTCGGCGCGTTCAAGCGGCTGAAGGACATCGTCACCCCCGTGCCGAAACTGTTCTTCTCGCCGACCCTCGAGAATTTCGTCACCATCCTGCAGAACCCGTCGATCCGCCAGGGGCTGGGCCATTCGGTCGTCGTTGTCGGCGCGTCCGTGATCATCGGGGCTCTGCTCGGCGTGCCTGCCGCCTATTCGTTGGCGCGGCATGTTCGGACGTTGAAGGACGACATGCAGTTCTTCGTCCTGTCGCTGCGCTTCATGCCACCGGTGGCGATCGCCATTCCCTTCATCGTACTCTATCTCGACCTCGGTCTTTACGACACGCTGGCGGGCCTCATCCTCGTCTATCTGGTCACGACGATCTCGACCGTGATCTGGCTCTCCGTGCCGGCCTTCGAGCGTGTTCCCAAGGAGATCGAGGAGGCTGCTGCCATGGAAGGCTGCGGGCCGGGCGAGATCTTCCTGAAATTCGCGCTGCCGATTGCCATGCCGTCGCTGTTCGGCGCGCTGGTCTTCACCTTCGTGCTGGTCTGGAACGAGCTGCTTCTGGCGCTGACGCTTGCCGCCGGCAATGCCACGCTGCCCGTCGTTGCCGCCTCCATCACCTCGCTTGGCAAGGAAGTTCCGTGGGGCGTCATCAACGCCTCCACCGTCATCCTCGTTATTCCTCCGCTCGTGTTCATCGGCCTGTTGATGAGCTTCATCAACGGCATGATGAAGCCGGCAAGGAGATAAGCAGCTCCAGCGAAAGTGGGTACCGGTTTCGCGTCCGGAGCTGCGCAAAACAAACAGAGAGCAGCTCCAGCGAAAGTGGGTACCGGTTTCGCGTCTGGAGCTGGGCAAAGACAGAAAATAGGAGCGCTTCGGGCGAAAAGGCTTTCGTCAAAAGCGCGAGGAAAGGTCATCATGGCAAACATTCAATGCGCCAACATCCGCAAGTCCTATGGCGGTCACACCGTGATCGAGAACCTGAACCTGGACATTGCCGATCATGAGTTCGTCGTCTTTCTCGGTCCCTCCGGCTGCGGCAAGTCCACCATGCTCCGCATGATCGCGGGGCTTGAGGAGATCTCCGGCGGCACGGTCAGCATCGGCGACCGGGACGTTACCCATCTGCATCCGGGCGAGCGCGGCGTGGCTATGGTTTTCCAGTCCTATGCGCTTTATCCGCATATGACGGTCGAGGAGAACATCGCTTTCGGCCTGCGGCGGCAGAAGGTGCCACAGGATGAGATTTCCCGCCGGGTCAAGCATGTCGCGGGGCTACTGGGGCTCGAGAGCTTCCTCGAACGCAAGCCGAAGAACCTCTCGGGCGGGCAGCAGCAGCGCGTTGCCATGGCCCGCGCCATGATCAAGACGCCAAAACTCTTTCTCTTCGACGAGCCGCTGTCCAACCTTGACGCCAAGCTGCGCGAAAAGCTTCGGACAGAGATCCGCAAGATCCATCTCGACCTCAAGACGACGACGATCTTCGTGACGCACGACCAGCTGGAGGCGATGACTATCGCCGACCGGATCGTGTTGATGCGCGCCGGCGCCATCGAGCAGCAGGGCACGCCGGCGGAAATCTTCGACCGTCCGGCGACGCGCTTCGTTGCCGACTTCATCGGCTCGCCGGCCATGAACTTCCGCGACTGCGTGGTGAGCCGGGAAGGCGGCAGCCTGTCGCTTGTTGCCGGCTCGATCCGCCTGCAAGTGCCTGCCGGTGAGTTCGGCGAGCTGCAGCAGGGCGCGAAGGTCGAAGTGGGACTGCGCCCTTCGAAGATGGATCTTGCCGCCGAAGGCGATCTGAATGCCATCTCCGGCAAGATCATTCTTGTCGAGAACATGGGCAGCGAGGCGCAGGTCATCGTCGATGTCGATGGTCAGGAAATGTCCTTCGTCACCAAGGCGTTCCGGACACTCGAACCCGGCCAGCCGGTGAGTTTCTCCATCGAGCCCGCCAGCATTCACGTATTTTCGAAGGAAACCGGCCGCTCGCTGCGCAATGCGCGCTGATCAGGTGCCGGGGAAGGAATGACAATGACGACGACACGTTACGAGGAAAAAATCGGCCGCATTCTGGCGGGCGAATATGGCAAGGGCGATTTCATCCTGGCCGATGCCAAGGACGCAGACATGTCGGGGGGTATTCCCACCGCCGGCCTGCGCCGCGGCAAGGATGGCCGGCCGGGCGGGCACCGGACGCGGATGGAATTCGTCGCCGAGATCGAGGCGCTGATCGAGCAGGATCTGGTCGACATCATGCTGACATCTGCCTCCAACATGGAGCTGCTGCAGACGCGCCGAGCCTTTGCCGCAAGCCGCATCAAGCCGGCATTCCGGGCCAATGACACGACGGATGTGTGGAATGTCATGCGCGGTTGCCGTTACCGCGAAACGCCATCGCGCCCTTTCCGCTCGGCGGATCTCACGCTCGCACCGGCGGATCTGTGCCTCTACTCGATCACCTTCAACAATGACACCGATGCCGATCTGGCCTCGCTGGAGGCATTCAGCGCATTCCGGCGCGATATTCGTTTGGCTGGCAAGCAATACTTCCTGGAGGTCTTCAATCCGAATATGCCGACCGGCTTTTCCAGCGCCGAGACAGGGGCCTATGTCAACGACTGTATCGTACGCACGATGGCTGGTCTCACGCGCGCCGAGCGCCCGCATTTCCTGAAGGTCGCCTATAATGGCCCGGCAGCCATGGAAGAGCTTGCCGCATACGATTCAAGTCTCGTCGTCGGCATCCTCGGCGGCGGCTCCGGAACGCTGCGCGACACATTCGAGCTTGTGCGGCAGGCGGAAAAATACGGTGCGCGGCTGGCACTCTTCGGCCGCAAGATCAATTCCGCAGAACATCAGCCATCGCTTGTCACGTGGCTTCGTGAGGTGGCCGATGGCAATGCCGGTTCGGCGGAGGCCGTGCGCGGCTATCATGGTGCGCTTGCAAAGCTGGGCCTCAAGTCGGACCGCACCCTTGACGACGATCTGCTGATCACTGAAGAGGTATTGTTGAAGGCAACCGAGGGATGAAACCCGAAGGCGGACGGCGAATGCACAGAGACCAGCATCCATCCAACAAGATCATCGCCGAAGTGGCATGGATGTATTATGTCCGCAATCTCAATCAGGGAGAGATTTCCGATGCGCTCTCCCTATCGCGCCCGACGGTCATCAGCTATCTGAAGCTCGCCAAGGAGCGCAACATCGTCTGCATACAGGTCTCCCCGGAGCACTACCGGATGAATGCCACGGCGGATGCCCTGAAGGAAAAATTCGGCCTGGAAAGCGTGCACATCGTTCCCGCCGAAGGGCGCGAGGGCGAGACGCTGACGCGCGCCGTCTGTGAGGTCGCCGCCTATCATCTGCCTGATTTTGTTCAGGAAGGTGATGTTCTGGGCGTTTCCTGGGGGCAAACGGTCTATTTCGTGTCCGAGTTCGTGCCCAACTGGCCGATCAGGGACGTGACTGTCCGCCAACTGCTCGGTTCGCTCGCGAATTCGCTACTGAGCACGTCAGAAAGCTGCACGACGGAAATCGCCCGCCGGCTGGATGCACATTGCATCACATTCAACGCGCCTGCCGTTGTTTCGAGTGCTGCGCTAGCCACCGCGCTCAGGGCCGAGCCGATCATCCGCGACCAGCTCGAAGGGATCCGGAGCTGCAACAAATCGGTATTCTCGCTCAGTCCCTGCACGCCCGACACGCATGTCGTCCAGTTCAAGATTGCGACAGCCGAAGAGGTCGAGGACTACCGCCGACGCGGCGCAGTCGGCATTATCGCGGGGCGCTTCATCGATGCCGAGGGGCAGTCCGTGCTCGGTGAACTCGACGAACGCCTGATCGGCGTCGATCATGACCTCCTACGATCGATGAAGGGCCTGCTTGTCGTGAGCGGGACCTTCAAGCGAGATGCTGCAAGAGCAGCGCTTCGCGGTGGCTTCGCCAACCAGCTTGTTGCAGACCTCGAACTGGCCACGCTGCTTCTTGAGGACTAGCCGAAGTCGTCCAACTCGCCAGCTTGCAGAGCAATTTCCCAAGGGCTGGGGAACTGCAGCGATCCTGGGATCAGCCGTCGAGGTCAGCGACTGAAACTCCGATTGCCGCCAGCCATCGAATTTCGATCTACCCAGAAAGCTACCGCCTCAGACAAGGCGGCAATCGCAGCGATCCCCCAGATCGCGCCGGCGCCGATCGTGCCTGCACCCATGGCCGAGCCGATGGAGAAGCCGAGATACATCGTGGATGTATTGAGCGCGAGCGCAACGGAAGCCTGCGAGGATGGGCCGGCGGCGATCAGGCGTGCCATCTGGGCCGGGAAGAACGACCAGACGCTGAAGCCCCAGATAGCGACTGCCGTGAGGACCGGGATGAGGGCAAGGCCGGGGGCAAGCCGTGTTGCGAGACCGAGCACCACGAAGGACAAGGCCAGCAAAACCAGTGACCAGAAAACGACGCGGTTCGATCCGAAGCGGTCATTCAGGTTGCCGCCGGTCGTGACGCCGATGGCGGCCGCAAAGCCCCACATGGACACGGTGGCGCCGATGCCGCCTGTTCCGAAGCCCAGAACTGCGCTGAGATAAGGCGCGATATAGGGATAGGCGGTGTAAGCTCCGATTGACCAGAACAGCGTGACGGCGAGGAGGCGCAGCACTGCCGGCTGCCGGATGACGCCGACGCGCAGGGCGAGGCTCGCCACCGGAATATCGGAGCCCGCATCCCTGCGGATGCCTGCGGCAATGCCGACGAGTGCTACGAGACCCATGACCGCGACCATGAGGAAGGTCGAACGCCAATTGAAAGCCTGCGCGACCACCGCGCCAAGCGGCAAGCCGAGCGCGATCGCAATTGTCATGCCGCCGCTGACGATGGCAAGTGCCCGGCCGCGCTTCTCGACCGGCACGATGACGCCGGCGAGCGAGTTTGCGCCCGGGACGTAAAGGCCCGAGGCCACGGCCATCAGGATGCGGGCGAACATCAGCATCGCGAAGGAGGCGGAGAACGCGGCCACGAAATTGCCGGCCGTGAACAGCGTCAGCGCCACCAGCAACGTGTTTCGGCGCGGCAGACGCGCGGTCAGCACGGTGGTGATCGGCGAACTGAGCGACATGACCAGCGTGAAGACCACGACCAGCATGGCGGTGGCCGAGAGGCTCATGTGGAGGTCATGGGCAATCGTCGGTAGCAGCGGCGCGATCATGAACCCTTCGGTCCCGATGGCGAATGTGCCGAGCGCGAGGAAGTAGACCTTGGAGAGCGAGCTTGATGGTGCGGCGGCGCTCGCAGCAAGAGGGGCGGGGGTGGAGGCGGCATTCTGCAACATGGGAATTCTCCGGCAGGGTTTGATCGTTGGCGCAGCCCCAAAGCTATTCCAGCGAAAGTGGGAACTGGTTTCGCGTGCGGAATTGCGTAGAAAAAGAGCTCTGAAGGGCTGCGCCAATGAGTTCGGAGGGTGTTTGCGCGTTCAGCTGAGGAACTGATCGATCTCGCGGGCGAAATCGTCGATCACCTGAAAGAGGAAGGCGTGTCCCGCATCCGGATAGAGGATCAGCTTCGCGTCCGGCGCTTGCTGCGACAGCACATAGGACCGGTAGGCAGGCAGCATCACGTCATGGGCGCCGTTGGCGACCAGCACGGGCAGCCGCAGTTCGTTGACCCGGTGCAGCACACCCGGCCAGGTCGAGATCGCCTTGACCTGACCCATGAAACCGAGTGCCGAGGTCTTCGGGCCCAGGTCGGCTTGTGCCCTGATCCGGGCAAGCGATGCACGGCCATGGGCCACGGCGCTGTCCGTCTCGGGATAGAACAGGAAGAGGAAATCCTCGTCGTCATTCTCGCTCTTGGTCATGACCTGCGGCACGCGCGGATGCTGCTGCGGACCATCGGCCACCGGGCCCGGGCTGGAACCGGCGACGATCAGCCGGCGAACGAGATGTGGGAAATCGAGCGTGAACTGCTGGGCGACGACCCCGCCGAGCGACCAGCCGAGCACATCGACCAGCTTAAGGCCAAGCTGTGCCACGACGCCGGCGGCAATGGCGGCCATGCCGGCAATCGTCTCCGGCACCTGGCCTTCGGAGCGTCCGATGCCGGCGCTGTCGAAGCGGATGACGCGGCGGTCGGCTGAGATGGCGGCGATGAAGGCCGGATCCCAGTCGTCCATCGTGCCGCGGAAGCGCTGCAGCAGAAGAAGTGGAATGCCGCCTTCAGGACCATCGAGACGATAGGCCAGACGGCCATTGGCGGTTTCGAGCCATTGGATGGGAGAGTGCTGAGACATGATCGGTTCCTTTCATCGCCCGGCGGGCTCGTTTCGATGAAAGGAGGATAGGCGGAACTCCGTCTGTCTTAAATGACATAGAAACGTCAATTTAGGACAATGGAATTACGCCGCCATTTCGTCATCCCCGTCCTCGCCCTCGATCAGCTTCAGGCTGCGGCGCAGGCTCTGCGGCGGCTGGCCGAAGAAGCGGAGAAATGCCCGTCTCATGCGGTCGCGGTCGGCAAAGCCGGTATCGCGCGCAACGATGTCGAGCGGGTATTTGCCTTCTTCCAGCATGGCCTTGGCCGCTTCCAGCCGCAGCCGCTCCACGGCCTTGGCGGGCGATTGGCCAGTCTCCTCGCGGAACAGTCGGCTGAACTGGCGCGGGCTGAGTCTCGCGGCCTCCGCCAATTCCTCGACCGTAAGGGGATTGCGCAGGTGTTCCTTGGCATGGATGAGCGCGCGGCGGACGCGGTCCGAGCGCGGCTCCAGCTCCAGCAACGCGGAAAACTGCGACTGCCCGCCCGGACGCCGATGATAGACGACCAGCTTGCGGGCGATGGCGCGGGAAAGCTCGGCATTGTGATCGTCTTCAATCAGCGCCAGCGTCAGGTCGATCGCCGAACTCATGCCGGCAGAGGTCCAGATCGAGCCATCCTGGATGAAGATCCGGTCCTCGTCGACGAGGACGTCCGGATAGCGTTCCTGCAACGTGCGGGCATGTGCCCAATGCGTTGTGGCGTTGCGTCCATCGAGAAGGCCGGCATCGGCGAGCAGAAATGCGCCGGTGCACACGCCCGCGACCCGCCGCGACTGCTCACCCGCCTGTCTTATATAGTCGCGTAACGCCGGCGAACTCGGCTTCGGCACCAGCTCGCCCACCACCATCAGCGTATCGGGAAATTCCGTCAGCGGCTGCGTTTCGATGCCGATGCCGAGCGAGGAGCGGATGATGCCGCCTTTTTCGGACATGACGGTGAGCTTGTAAGCATCTGAGCCGAGCGACTGATTGGCGAACTCGAAGGCCGTCAGTGCGGCCATGCCCATGACCTGGAAGCCATTCTCCATGATGAAGCCGATATGACGCATATTGAAATCCTCATGTCCTGTTTTGCCGTTTATATGATATTTGAGACGTCGCCGTCCAGCGCTAATGTCCAGTCATCGAAACGACGGGAACGAAACACCCGAAACCACAGAAGGACAGGACAATGACTGACACCAACGGCACCATCCTCATCACCGGCGCATCCTCCGGCATTGGCGCCATTTACGCCGACCGCTTCGCCGCCCGGGGCCACGATCTCATCCTCGTTGCCCGCAATGCCGGACGCCTGACCGGCATCGCAACGCAGTTGACCGAACGCTACGGCGTCGCTGTCCGCACGATTGTTGCAGATCTCGGCGCGGAGGAGGGGCTCAAGGCCGTTGAGGCTGTCATCGCTTCCGTCGACACGATCACGCATCTCGTCAACAATGCCGGCTTCGGCAGTGCCGCGCCGCTTGCCGGCGCCAAGGTCGAGGAAATGCAGGCCATGGTCGCCATCAACGTGACGGCGCCGCTGCGCCTGACCTACGCCGCCGTTCCGCGTTTCGTCGCCCGCGGCAAGGGCACGGTGATCAACATCTCCTCCATCGTCGCCATCGGCCCGGAAGTGCTGAACGGCGTCTATGGCGGCACGAAATCCTTCGTTCTCGCCTTCAGCCATTCGCTGCGCAAGGAGCTGCAGGGCACGGGCGTCAACGTTCAAGTCGTGCTGCCGGGCGCCACGGGCACGGAATTCTGGGATGTTGCGGGTCTGCCTGCCAGCCACCTGCCGACAGAATGGGTGATGTCCGCGGATGATCTGGTTGACGCCGCACTGGTTGGGCTCGACCGCGGCGAATTCGCCACCATTCCCTCGCTGCAGGATGCCTCCGAATGGGACGCCTGGGAAACCGCGCGCGCCGCGATGCTGCCGCATCTCTCCAGCCGCAAGCCGGCTGATCGCTATCGGGCTTGAAGCTGAAATGATCACGGCGGCGTGGAGATCACGCCGCCGTCTTGCTTGAACGTCACACATTCACATCGACGACGACACGGCCCTGAATGCCGCCGCCAAAGATGGAGCGGGCAATCTCGGGTGCCTCGGCGAGGCCGACCGTCTTCGTCATGGCCTCGAGCTTGCCGAAGTCCAGATCCGCGGCCAGCCGCTGATAGGCGCGGTCGCGCTTGGCCGGCGGTGCATTAACGGAATCGACCCCGGCCAGCGTCACGCTGCGCCCGATGAAGGGCAGGACGGTGCCCGGAAGATCGGTGCCCTGCGCCAGACCGAAGCTGGCTACAGCCCCGCCATATTGCGTCTGCGCCAGGACATTCACCAGGGTGTGGCTGCCAACGGAATCGATCGCGCCGGCCCACCGGGCGGGCTGAATCGGTTGCGGCGAGGGGTCGGAAAGCGTGCGGCGGTCGATGATCTCGGCAGCACCCAGCGACTTCAGATACTCCGCCTCATTCAGCCGCCCTGTCGAGGCGGCCACGCGATAGCCGAGGCCGGAGAGGATGGCGATGGCAACGGAACCCGCCCCGCCATTCGCGCCGGTGACGAGAACGTCGCCCGAAGCCGGCATCACGCCATTGTGCTCCAGCGCAAGCACGCTGAGCATGGCCGTGAAGCCGGCGGTCCCGATGGCCGCTGCTTGCCACGTGCTGACGTTGGAGGGCAGGCGGGTGAGCCAGCGGGCCGGAACGCGCGCCCTCTGCGAAAAGCCGCCGTGATGGGTCGCACCGAGAGCCCAGCCGTGGATCACGACCCTGTCGCCCGGCTTGAAATCGGCGCTGGCGGAAGCCTCCACGGTGCCGGCAAGGTCGATACCGGGGATGAGCGGGAAGGTCTGAATGATGTTGCCGCGCCCGGAGATGGCGAGGCCATCCTTGTAGTTGATGGTCGAATATTCGACCGCCACGGTGACGTCGCCGTCGCCGAGATCGGCATCCGAAAGGCTCACGAGATCGGTCTTGAGGCCAGTATCGGCCTTGCTCACGAGGATTGCCTTGAAGGTCATGATGAAATCCTTGTCTCTATGATCAGAATTTGCCGTTGGCGTTCTTCCACGCCTCGCGCGGCGGGATCACATCGACCGTGTCCCAATGTTCGGCGATCTTGCCGTTCTCGACTCGGAAGAGATCGAAGAAGGCGGACGCAACACCGGCAAGGCTGCCTTCGCTGACCGCGAGAACGAAATCGCCCTGGCCGAGAAGGAGGTGGAGTTTGGCATATTGCGGGGCCTTGCCCTCCGCGGCCAAAGCCTTTGCGGCGGCGAGAAAGCCGGAAACGCCATCCGCGACGCCAGGATTGTGCTGAACATAGCGATCGCCGTCAAAGAAGCGGCCCAGATCGCTCATGTCACGCCCGATCAGAACGCGATCGATGAAGCTGCGCACGAGCGCCTTGTTCGCGTCCGTGCTCTCGAGACCGGTGGCCTCAAACGGTCCGTCGATCATGCTGTGGCCATCGGGGCTCGGGCCACGCAGCGGCTGCAGATTGTCCCAATGCTCGACGACATTCTGGCCCTCGAAGCGGAATATATCGAAGCCGACGAGGTTCTGCCCGAAGAAGGCATATTGCGTGTGCAGGAAGACGAAGTCGCCGTCCTCAAAGCCACGGATCGTCTCGATCTTCGAGTTCGGCGTGCTGGACACAAGTTTCTGCAGGCCGAAGAACCCAGCGAGGCCGTCCGGTGCGGTCAGATTGTGCTGGATGTAGCGCTCCGGGTGAATGAGTGCGGACGGGGCCGCATCGCCGGTCGAGATGGATCGGAGGAGGGCGACGGCTTGTTGGATACGAACGGACATGGAGGACCTCGGGTAAATATGTGTCTACTACGATAACATTTATGCGCGCGACAAAAACCTCCCGACTGCGGGCGGACCTGTCAGTATCTGGATCAGTAACAGATTAGATCTGTGCGTGCAATGGACACATATCGGACTTCGGACAAGTGCAGGCGCTGCGTGGCTTCAGGTGCTACCTGCCGCCTCCTTCGCCCGTTCCGCCCGAACGCTTCGGCGGATATCTTCTGCGATATCGGCGATCGTTGTTTTCGCAAGACTTTCTTGCAGAGCCAGTTCCGCGGCGTCGAAACGCGGCTGCAGCGCCCCGAGAATATTCTTGCCCACTGGACATGCTGCATTCGGCTCCGCATGCGGCGCGAAGATCTGCCCCGCCGAACCCGTCGCCCTGTAGACATCGAGAAGTGTGATCTCCTCGCCAGGCCGCGCCAGGGTCGTCCCACCATTCGTCCCCATGGTCGATGCCGTGATCCCCGCCGAACGAAGCTGAGACAACAGCCGGCGCACGAAGCCGGGATTGGTGTTGACGCTGACGGCGAGCGTATCGGACGAAACCGATTTGCCGGGTTGCAATTGCAGGAACGCTAAAATGTGGGTGGCTACGGAAAAATGGGTGTTCATGACATCACGATATCACTGTGTCTGCACCAGATACAGTCGTGATCGTTGAGCGTGGCATGAAGCTAAAGTTAGCCCACAAGCGCATTCCCACATGTTGCTCAGCTATAACTGAACTAAGCAGCGAATTCATGCTGCGAGTTCAAAAGGATAGTAGCAATGAAGATGACCGTCCGACGCCCTTTCAGTCACACCCGGCTCACCCGCTTTCTTGAAAAGCGCATTCTAGAGCTCCGGCCGCGGAAGTCTCAGATTGAAATCGCCGCCGAGGCAGGGTTCGTGCAGACGAACATGCTGGCAATGATCAAGAACGGTTCTACCAAACTACCGCTCGATCGGGTGCCGGGCTTGGCGAAAGCGCTCGAATGTGACGCACGTCGCCTTTTCCTTCTCGCGATGGAGCAGCTAGGTAACGACACCACCGCACAGGCAATCGAGGAAATCTTCGGCACGATCGTCACCAAGAACGAGGTTGCCTGGTTGGAGGAGATACGGAACGCATCGGATCACTCCGATCCAAGCCTGACGATGAGGGCGCGTTCTGCGATAAGAGGAACGTTTGGGAAGTGAAGAACGTCCAGAAGTAACTCCCCTCATTTTCATAGAGCAAGCTGAAATCATGTAGATCCATCTACGCGACGATGTGTTGTAGGGTAACTCAGCGAGTCAAGAAATGCGGTAGATCGATCTACCGACAGTAGGGTTTTCCGCCGCCAATCTGATGGCAGCTATGTGGAAGCCTAGATTCCCTCGTTGTCTCTCAGCCATCTCTCAATTGCCTTCATCATGTCGGGCTGGAGTTGAGTGTTCCGATGCAGCGCTCTTCCAAGAGCGGTGTTCAGATTCCTAAAGCCGAGCTCGGAAGTGACTTGCCCCGAAGTTAGCCCTCTTAGCCGCATTATTTCTTTGATGCGTGCTGCGGATGCGGAAGCAGTCGCCTGTCAGGATCAAACGCGGTTGGTCGGGGCGCGGCTGTAGTCCGGGGCGTTGGCATCGCGCGTCGTTTTCGGCATCGCGCGCGAGCACGCTCTCATAGTGTTGCCAGACGGCGGCTGAAACATCGGTGGCCGTGACCTGCCTGCGTGCGCGAATGTCATCAAATTATGGAGCTCGATGTAGAGCCGCTGCTTCGCAGCTGCCTCGTCCTTGGTTCGGAGCGATACCGTCTTGTCCTCAGACTTGAAATGATCCCTGAGATCGGCAGGGATATATATCCTGGCATAGTATGTTCCACCTTCGCGGCGGACGAGATTGGAACGGCGGGTCATGGGGGCTTTCGGAACAGGTCACCGGAACAGTTCACCGGAACACCCCTAGACGAAATATGCCTTTCTGTGCAATATGTTGAGCATACACAAAGGCCTAGAGAAAATTGGATTAGGTTCCTGGCGCCCCAGCCACAACCGTCGCGAACAGAAGCAGTCTCCGCGGTCGGGGCGAAAGATTAATGCGGAAGGACCGCCAAGAGGTTATCCTTCACTTCAAAGGATTGAACGCCCTTCGCATCCAGTGTGACATTGGGGACCTGCACCGCCGCACCGCCGGGGAGGCTTTTCATGGTCGACCAGTCGATGCTGCCCAGCCTGCCGTCGGTCCTTGACGATCCCAGGTTTTCGACCTTGTAGGTCTTGACCGCCGCCAGGCCATCCTCTGTCAACTCGAAGCGCTTCGTTGAAGGTGTGTATTTCACGGCCTCGCCGATCAGGTCGGGTTGATTGTTGGCGTCGAGCACACCTTGAGCCGCGGCTTCGATCGCGAGGCTGTACATGAAGTCGGCCTCTTGCTGTTTCCCCGCCTCCCGCAAGGAGTTCTGCAGTTGCGTCGTGATGATGGAGATTTTTCCATATTCCTGGCTCTCATAGGCGGATGCCAGTTGCTTGGGCAGATCGGGCTTTGAAGCCACAGCCGCCGGTCCGAGCGTTTGCCGCCAGAACTCGGTGTCCCGGTAGAGGGCGTTCGAAGTCGAAATGGCGAACCTCTGGATGTAGAAGTCGTCAAAGACGACCTCTGGCTCCTTGCATGGAATCCATTCCGAAGTTTGCCCATCGAGCTTCCGGGCTATGCCGACGACCGCCGATACGGCGGAAATCGATACGAAATCGTCGCAGTTTTCGAGCGAGATAATTGCGTATCCGTTGCCTTCATTCAGCACGAAGGCGTCGACCGCCGCCGCCGGATAGGCTTTGACCTTGAGCCTCGCCTTCACGCCGACACCATCGCTGGTCTTCATCACGACCTTGATCCGTTTCGCCGCCTCCACGGGTTGGGCAGCGACCAGGAGACATGCAGACATTATGAACCAGAGGCTACGCATCGGAGTTCACCTTTTGCTACGCCGCTGCATCATGGGCGGCTGGATTGTGAGGCTGTGCATCAGTCGATGTTCGAGACCATTTCGGAAGAAGGGCGGCGGCAGAGGCAAGCACCCAGACGAGCAGGATGCCGATCAGCGCCATCAGGATGTAAAGGAGGATCGAAAGGTAGTTTTCGATCAGCCAGCCCTCCATGGAACTGCCCTGGCGGAAGATCAGGTTGCCAACGGCCTTCGGATCTCCGTCGGCGGGCTCATAGAACATGATGATGTCGCTCGATGGCGCCGTCGTTCTGACTGTGTAGCGAATGCCTGATTGGGGAGCCAGTCTGGCGGTCGCACGGTAGACCGGTCCGCTGCGGTCCAACTCGGAGTTCAGGGTGACGCCGTTGAGAGGCGTGAAGGCGATCGGATTGTCTTTCCAGAAGCAGTCGTCGCTCACGCTGTTGTTGCATCGGAAGGTGAAGTAACCGGACTCGACTGTTTTCAGCATCGACCTGTTATGCAGATCAAGATCGATATAATTCTCGCCGCCGACCGTCCGCTTATGGACGGAATATTCCGTGATGTTTGACTGCTTCAGCTCGGCGACGCCCGTTGTCACGAGCCAGCCTATGGCACCAATGGCAATGGCGACCGCATAGGGTGCGCCGGTATCGGTCAAAATGTTCCCCATCGAAATCAGCCCCCCAAGCCGAACGAGTGTCTGTAACCGGAAGTAATTATGATAATTTAAAGCATCTTTTGGTTGCAGTGTAAACATGCATGACGCGCTGCTTTGGCCCCTCTGTCCCCATCCCTTCAAAGGTCGGTATTCGACCAGTGGACGGCTCATCAAAGTGCGCCGGCTGCTGCGAATGCACGAAAGTCGTTGTCCATAAACCGGCGTCGTGCCATTGATCGCCGCCCGCACAGTCGGTATGCGTGCCTTTCCGCCGCAAGCGGCCGGCTGTGTGAGTCACTGGATGAAGTCAGGTATGGTCGAGCTCTCTAGGTTTTCCGATGTCAGGGTCCTTTGCATCGGCGACGTCATGTTGGACCGCTTCGTGTCGGGCAGCGTCAACCGGATTTCGCCCGAGGGGCCGGTGCCGGTCATGTCCGTGGTTTCGGAGCGGGATTTTCCCGGCGGAGCGGCCAATGTCGCGCGCAACATCGCGGCCCTCGGCGCCCGTTGCACGCTGGTCGGAGTGGCCGGGCAGGACGAGAATGGCGGCAAGCTGGCCAGGATCCTGGCCGCAAGCCCGCTGATCGCAGCCGAACTCGTCGAATCCGCCCGCCGCCCCACGACGACGAAAATTCGCTTCATCGGACAGAACCAGCAGATACTGCGGGTCGATCTGGAAGACAGTGTGCCCCTCTCGGACGAGGAGGAGAGCAGCCTGCTCGGCCGTATCTTGCCGCTTGTGCGGGAGCATGACGCCGTCGTTCTTTCCGATTATGCCAAGGGCGTGCTGACCCCGCGGCTTGTATCTTCCGTCATCGCGGCGTGTCGGCGCGACAGGCGCCCGGTGATTGTCGACCCCAAAGTGGCCGATCTCTCGGTTTTCAGCGGCGCAACCATCCTGACGCCCAATCAGAAAGAGGCGCATGCGGTTGCCGGCATCTGGCCGACGGCGGACCAGGATGCCGAACGGGTGGCGGCCGACATTCTCACCCGCTTCGATATCGAGTCGGTGCTCATTACGCGCGCCGAGCGGGGCATGACCTTCCTTGAGCGTGAAGGCGAAGCCCTGCATATCAAGGCCGAAGCGCGCGAGGTTTTCGACGTTGTGGGGGCCGGCGATACCGTCGTGGCCACGCTTGCGGTCGCAATGGGCGCCGGCGTGACCAAGGCCAAGGCCGCCCGGCTCGCCAACACCGCAGCCGGAATCGTTGTCGGCAAGAAGGGCACGGCAACTGTTTCGGCCGGCGAACTGGAGGAGGCTCTCGCGCGCAGCAATCGCAGAAGTACAGTTGTCCTCGGCGCCGAGACCGATGCGCGCGACAAGCTGAGCTTTCTCGTCGGTGAATGGCACGACGCGGGGCTTAAGGTCGGCTTCACCAATGGCTGCTTTGATATTCTTCATGTCGGCCATGTTCGTCTGCTGCAATTCGCGCGCCAGCAATGCGATCGGCTGATCGTCGGGCTCAACAGCGACGAATCCGTGCGGCGTCTGAAAGGTCCGTCGCGGCCGGTCAACACGGAAGCCGATCGTGCCGAACTGCTGGAGGCGCTCGCCTTTGTCGATGCGGTCATTCTGTTCGAGGAGGACACGCCCCTTGAACTCATCAAGGCGATTGCGCCGGATATTCTGGTCAAGGGGGCGGACTACACGATAGACAAGATTGTCGGATCGGACGTGGTTCTGGCGCGCGGCGGCAAGGTGCTGACCTTCGAGATCGTTTCGGGCAAGAGCACCACTGCCATCATCGAACGAAGCCAAGTCAGGAAATCGTGATGTATATCGTAACCGGGGCAGCCGGATTCATCGGCTCCAACATCGTGGCCGAGCTTGAGGCGAGGGGGCTTGGGCCCATCACTGTCGTGGACTGGTTCGGAACCGCCGACAAGTGGCGCAACCTCGCCAAACGGCGGATCGCCGCCTATGTCCGGCCTGAAGCCCTGTCGCAGTACCTTGCCGATCTGAAGACACCGGTCAAGGCCGTCATCCACATGGGCGCGATCTCGGCAACCACGGAGGCCGATGTCGACCAGCTGGTCGCACTGAACATCAATTATTCGGTGATGCTCTGGGACTGGTGCACGGCGCATGACGTGCCGTTTCTCTATGCCTCCTCGGCGGCCACCTATGGCGGTATCGAAAAGGGGTTCGACGATGACGAAAGCGTCGCCGCACGCGCGGCCCTGCGCCCCTTGAACGCCTATGGCTGGAGCAAGAAGACGACGGACGACATCTTCGTCGAGCGCGTCGCCCGCGGCGAGATGGCGCCGCCGCAATGGGTCGGGCTGAAATTCTTCAATGTCTATGGCCCCAACGAATACCACAAGGACGACATGCGCAGCGTCGCCTGCAAGATGTATGATGCGATCCAGTCCACCAATGTGGTCAAGCTTTTCAAATCCTACCGTCCCGACATTGCGGATGGCGAACAGCGGCGGGATTTTGTCTATGTAAAAGACTGCCTGTCGCTCTTGATGTGGTTTCTGGAAAACCCGCAGATCAGCGGCATCTTCAATTCCGGCTCCGGGCGCGCCCGCTCGTTTGCCGATATCGTCCGAGCCATGGCCAGCATCACGGGCAAGTCGCTCGAGATAGAGTTTATCGACATGCCGCTCACCATTCGCGACAAGTACCAGTATTTTACCGAAGCCGATATGTCGAAGGTCACGCGACTGGGCTATGCCGGGCCGCACATCTCCCTCGAGGAAGGCATGCGCGACTATGTCGAGACCTATCTCTCGCAAAGCGACAGATATCGTTGAGTGCAACAGTCTGAAAGAGTTCAATTGGAAATGCCGCAAACCAGTTTTCAATTGGCCCAGTCGCGATATCTCGCGCTGAAGCGCTGGCTCTTCGAGGCTGCACTGCCGATGTGGAGCGGTGTCGGTCGTGACAAGGAGAAGGGCGGCTTCTTCGAGAAGATCGGACTTGACGTAAAGCCCCTTGAAGCGCCGCGGCGGACGCGGGTGGTTTGTCGCCAGATCTACAGCTTCTCTGCTGCGCACCGGATGGGCTGGAACGGGGAGGCGGCTGAGACGGTGGCCCATGGCTGGGCCTATCTGAAACGCCATGGCTTCAATGCCGATGGCTCCGTCGTCCGGACGGTGGATCTCCCGACAGGCGGGCGGGATGCCAGCTTCGATCTCTATGATCATGCCTTCGCGCTTTTCGGCCTTGGCGCTGCGGCGGATGAACTGCCGCAAGACCGTGAGGATATCGAGCGTGCCGCGTTGGCCTGTCTCGATGCCATGGTCGCCGGATGGAAGCATCCCGTCGCTGGCTTCGAGGAGTCGCGACCCGCGAGCCTGCCTCTGCGCGCAAACCCGCACATGCATCTCTTCGAGGCCTGCCTGGCCTGGGCGGAACGGCCCAGCGCCGCGAGCCGTCAGCGCTGGATTGCGCTTGCCGACGAAATCGGCGATCTCTGTCTCGCCAGCTTCATCGCGCCGGACAGCGGCGCGGTGCGCGAATATTTCCGGGATGATTGGTCGGTGAAGTTCGATGAGGCGGCATCGCCTATCGAGCCGGGACATCAGTTCGAATGGGCGTGGCTTTTGGCGCGCTGGGCGCGGCTGCGCGGGCGCAAGGACGCCTTGGTCGCCGCTCGCCACCTGATCGATCTCGCGGAAACGCATGGCATTGATGAAGGCACGGGCTTTACCAGAAACGGGCTGAACCACGATCTGTTACCCCGGGACACCGCGTTTCGACTCTGGCCGCAAACGGAACGCCTGAAGGCCTGGCTGCTGATGGTCGAGCTCGCCGCCGGTGCCAGCGACAGGCGCCATGCGTTGGAAAAGGTTGCGAAATCCGCCGACAGCCTGCTGGCCTTCCTTGCCGGCGTCGAAACCGGGCTCTGGCGCGACCGGTTCTCGTCGACCGGTGAGGCGATCGAAGAACCGGCGCCCGCCTCCAGCCTCTACCATATCGTCTGCGCCATCGAGGAAATGCATCGCGTTCTTGAAAGGCCTGCACATCCGCGTCCGGCCTTGTTTCTCGATCGCGACGGAGTCGTGATCGAAGACACGGGCTATGTCGGAGATTTCAACGCGGTTCGTTTTGTGGAAGGCGCGGTTGAAACGATCAGGCATTTTCGCAATAAGGGTTTTCTCGTCTTCGTCGTGACCAACCAGTCAGGGATCGGTCGTGGCTATTACGACGAGGACGATTACAATCTGGTGCGTGCCCGCATCAGCAACGATTTGAGGGCGGAGAACGCCGCGATAGACGACGAGCGCTGTGCACCTTTCTTCGAGGGTTCGGTGCAGGCGCGTTACCTGCGTGATCCCGATTGGCGAAAGCCAAATCCCGGCATGATCCTGGATCTGGCGGAAGAATGGAATGTGGACCTCGACGGCAGCCTGATGATCGGGGACAGGGTTTCCGATATGGAGGCGGCCCAGGCGGCGGGTCTTCGCGGGGTCTTGTTTGCGGGCGGCAATCTTCTCACCGTCCTGAAAGGCGAGGGCTGCCTTTGAGAAGCGGCCGCCACACGGGCGCCGGCGACAGGAAAGTCATGGTAGAGTTGAGGCAGATGAGTAACAGCGCAGACATCCTGATCATTGGGCCAAGCTGGATTGGCGACATGGTCATGGCCCAGGCTCTCTTCAAGGCGCTGAAATTGAGCGCGCCGCAATCGGCCATCGATGTCACGGCCCCGGCCTGGGCACTCGGCGTCCTGGCTCGCATGCCCGAGGTCCGCAACGCCATTGCCATGCCCTTCGATCACGGCGAGGCCCGCCTTGCGGACCGCTGGCGTTTCGGCCGTAGCCTGAAGGGCCGGTATCGCTCTGCCTATATCCTGCCGGGGAGCTGGAAGTCGGCGCTGGTGCCCTTCGCCGCCGGCATTTCCGAGCGGGTCGGCTATCTCAAGGAGCAGCGCTGGGGGCTTTTGAACCGCATCGTCGGCCTCCCCGCAGAGCAGAAGAAAAAGACGATGGCCACTTATCAGGCTCTCGCAGACAAGCGAGTCTTCGAGGATCAGGCCAGGCTTCTGATGCCCTCGCTGAGCATCGACCAGAACAATCAGAAAGCGCTGTTGGCGCGCTTCGAATTGAGCCGTGGCGGCTTTGCAATTCTGGTGCCGGGTGCGGAATTCGGTCCCGCAAAGCGCTGGCCTGCGAGGCATTTCGCATCGCTTGCCAATGATTTCATGCGCGAAGGCACGAAGGTCGTCCTCGTCGGTTCGAAGAAAGACAGCGCCGCCGCCATGGAGATCCAGGCCCTGGCGCCGGACGCCATCGACCTGACCGGCCTGACGAGCATCATCGACGTCGTCGACCTTGCCGCCGCCGCGCGTTGCGTGGTCGCCAATGACAGCGGCCTGCTGCACGTCGCCGCAGCGGTCGGTGTGCCGGTGGTCGGTGTTTATGGCTCGACCTCCGCGCGGCACACGCCGCCGCAATCGGTCAGGGCAACCACGGTCTCGCTCAACCTGCCTTGCTCGCCCTGCGGAAAGCGAACCTGTCCGCTTGGTCATCTCGACTGTCTGGAAAAATTGGAGCCGCCATTGGTTGCGCAGGCATTGCAAAACCTTGAAAAGCAGGTGCTTCCGGCAGACTGATAGCCCGTTTGACAGGTCTCGAGCCTTGTCACTATATGCCCGGCAAACATTCTGAAACATGCACCGGCGCCCGGGCTTTGCGGGGGGGGCGGTTCGCTCTGAAGGTAACAATGGCCGCGATATATTACGATCTGTCCGAGCTGTATCTGAGCTCCGGCGTCAAGTTCCGCTATTACGGCATCGCCAGAACGGTGATGGAAGTTGCCTACGAGTTGACCCGGATCGATCCGGACGTGCGATACGTGGTCTATTCGCCGCTCCACGGACGCTTCTTCGAAGTGACGCCGAGGATCGGGGAACAGTCGCCCACAGGCGTGCTTGATCACGGCCTGCCGCCGTCGGCAACGCCGTTGCGCCTGCGCGAAAGCCTTTATGACAACAATCCCGCAAAGGCTGCCTTCTACTGGCTCGTTCGCAAGGTCGTGAATTATCGCAACAGCCGACGCTGGGCAACGATCCCTCAAGGAATGGTGCGCGAAGTCGACCTTTCAGGGCAGATTCTCGTCTCGCTCGGCAGGCCGAAAATCATGTCGGACTATCTGGCGGCCCTGGAGAAAGGCGGCACGAAATTCGCCTTCGTTCCCCTTCTGCACGACATGATGCCGCTGCATGACTTTTCCGGCAGACCGGGATTTTCGCCACAGAGGAATTTCCTCCACGACAATACCGTCGTGATCGGGGGATCGTCGCTGATCCTCGCCAATTCGAAGTTCACGGAGACGGAGATCCTCCACTTCTGCGGAAAGGGCGTCCTGCCGCCCGCGCCGCCGGTGGTTGCCGTGCCGCTCTGCCATGAATTGCGGGTCTCCGCCGAACCCGTCGTCAAGCGGGCGCCTTCCGCGCATTACCTCCTGTGTGTCGGCACGAATACCGGGCGCAAGAACCTCGAATGCGTCGTCGAGGCCTTGGCAGCCCTTCGCGAGCGTGGCGAGGATATCCCGGATCTCGTTCTCGCCGGTGCCCGCCGCAAGAGCGTCGAGCGCTACCTGAAGAAGGACAAGTTTGCGTCGCTGGCCCCCCGGATCCATTTCGTCTACAATCCCAATCAGGCCGAACTTGCCGAACTCTATCGCAATGCGTTTGCCGCGGTCCTGCCGAGCTTCATGGAAGGCTGGGGCCTGCCGGTGAGCGAAGCGCTCTGGTGCGGAACGCCTGCGCTTGCCGCAGATGTGCCTGCCGTGCGCGAGGCGGGTGGCGACCTTGCCCTGTATTTCGATCCGCGCCAGCCGGGCGAACTGGCCGACATCATCCTGCAGCTGCAGTCTGACGAGGCTGCCTATTCGGCGCTGAAGTCGAAGATCGCGGCAGCGAAGCCGACGCTGAGGACCTGGCGCGACGTGGCGGCAGACATTCTGGTTGCCGTAAAAAGCAAGAACTGAAGCTCCGGCAGGCGGGGGATCATGCGTGTCATCGTGACCGGAGGTGCCGGCTTCATCGGATCAGCTCTCGTTCGCGAACTGGTCCTGGCGGGACATGTCGAGGTGCTGACCATCGACAAGCTCACGTATGCCGGGAACCTCGCCTCCCTTGAGGATGTTCTCAACAACCCTCTGCATCGCTTTCTCAAGGCAGACATCTGCGACCGCAGCGCGATCGAGGAGGCGTTTCAGACCTTCCGGCCGGACTGGGTGATCCATCTCGCCGCCGAAAGCCACGTAGATCGTTCGATCGCGGATGCCCAAAACTTTATTGGGACGAATATCATCGGTTCGCATGTGATGCTGGAGGCCGCACGGTCCTATTGGCGCGCTCAGCCGCCCGATCGCGCGCTGGCCTTTCGTTTCGTGCATGTCTCGACCGACGAGGTCTACGGTTCGCTGGGACCAGAGGGTCTGTTCGATGAAGCAAGTCCCTACGATCCCTCCTCGCCATATTCCGCCTCCAAGGCCGCCTCGGACCATCTGGCAAGAGCCTGGGCGCGGACCTATGGACTGCCTGTCATCGTGTCCAATTGCTCCAACAATTATGGCCCGCGGCAATATCCGGAAAAGCTCATTCCCCTCGTCATCCTGAATGCGCTGGAGGGCAGGCCGCTCCCGGTTTATGGAAGCGGCGCCAACATTCGCGACTGGCTGTATGTCGAGGATCATGTCCAGGCTCTCCTCATGATCGCGGAGCGTGGACGTGTCGGAACCACCTATAATGTCGGGGGTCGCAGCGAGCGCCGCAATATTGACGTCGTCAGGAGCATCTGTGCTGTCATGGACGAAGTCCGGCCTACGCCGACGCCTTACGCTGCGCTGATCACCTACGTGCCGGACCGTCCCGGCCATGACCTGCGCTATGCCATCGATGCCGGACGGATAGAAGCCGAACTTGGGTGGAAGGCCGGCCAGAATTTCGACAGCGGAATCAAGAAGACCGTCAAGTGGTACGTCGAGAATGAGTGGTGGTGGAAACCGCTGCGAACGGGCCTGAAAGTCGATCCCTTCCGCGCGTCATGAATGTGTCATGAATTGCGCGTGATGCGCTCGCGGTGCGGGTTTTTTTCTGCTCTGCAAGACGCTCTTGAAGGGCCCGCAGACTCCCCCGATATCCGTTTTCAACCCGCATTCCGGCTCCATGTGCATTAATTCGCGAAGCCTTGCATGGTAGACGAAACTTGAATAAAGAACCGTCACGGTTAGCTTTTGGGGCAATAGGACATGACGAAAACTGCTTTGGTTTGTGGTGCCGGGGGCTTCATTGGCTCTCATCTTGTGAAGCGTCTGAAGCGCGAAGGCTTCTGGGTTCGAGGCGTTGACCTCAAGTTTCCCGAGTTCGCCGAAACCGAAGCTGACGACTTTGTCGTTGCCGACCTTCGCGACAACGGCAACTGCAAGGCCGTGATCGACCGCCGTTTCGACGAGGTCTACCAGTTGGCAGCCGATATGGGCGGCGCCGGCTTCATTTTTACCGGCGAGAACGACGCCGACATCATGCACAATTCCGCAACGATCAATCTGAACGTGGTGGACGCCTGCTACAAGCGCAACGTCAAGCGCGTCTTCTACTCGTCCTCCGCCTGCATCTATCCTGAGCACAACCAGCTTGATCCGGACAAGCCGGTCACGGCCGAAGAGAGCGCCTATCCGGCAAATCCCGACAGCGAATATGGCTGGGAAAAGCTGTTTTCCGAGCGCCTCTTCCTCGCCTATGCCCGTAATCACAACATGATCTGCCGCGTGGCGCGCTACCACAACATCTTCGGTCCCGAAGGCACCTGGGTTGGTGGTCGTGAAAAGGCGCCCGCCGCCATGTGCCGCAAGGTCGCCGAGGCCAAGGACGGCGCAGAAATCGAGATCTGGGGCGATGGCAAGCAGACGCGCTCCTTCCTGTATATCGACGAATGCGTCGAGGGCACGCTGCGCCTGATGCGTTCGGACACGTTCGCCGGCCCGGTCAACATCGGCTCCGATGAAATGGTGACGATCAATCAGCTCGCAGAGCTGGTCATGCAGGCCGCCGGCAAGGAACTCGGCCTGAAGCATATCCCGGGTCCGCTCGGCGTACGCGGTCGCAATTCCCACAACGTGCTCATCCGCAGCAAGCTCAACTGGGCGCCGTCTGCAAGCCTAGCCGAGGGAATTGCCAAGACGTATCCCTGGATCGCCGCGCAGGTCGCCAAGCGCGACGCCAAGGCGAAGTAACGCTTAATTCAATCGGGTTTCCTTAAAAGTCATGGTTCAGAATCTATCCGTTATCGGGCTCGGCAAGCTCGGCGCGCCTATGCTCGCAGTCTTCGCCAAGAAGGGCTTCAATGTTGTCGGCATGGACCTCAATGCGGGCTATGTCGAAGCGATCAATGCCGGCCGCGCGCCGGTTCCGGAGCCCGGCCTTCAGGAAATGATCACCGCCAACATGAGCCGCATCCGTGCCACGACAAGCATGGAAGAAGCGGTCCTGGCTTCGGAAATCTCCTTCATTATCGTGCCCACGCCGAGCGGCGAGGGCGGCTTCTTCCGCAATGATTACGTGATCTCGGCGGTCAAGGAGATCGGTGCGGCGCTCCGCAAGAAGGATGGCTATCACGTCGTCGTCGTGACCTCGACGGTCATGCCCGGCTCCACAGGCGGCGCCATTCGCGAGGCTCTCGAAGAGGCATCCGGTCGCAAGGTCGGCGAAAACCTGGGCCTTTGCTACAATCCGGAATTCATCGCGCTCGGAACGGTCGTTCGCGACATGCTCTTCCCCGACATGATCCTGATCGGTGAAAGCGACGACAAGGCCGGCAGCGTGTTGGAATCGGTTTATCGGAATTCCACGGAGAGCAATCCGGAATTCCAGCGCATGAACTGGGTCAATGCCGAAATCTGCAAGATTTCGGTCAATACCTATGTGACGACGAAAATCTCCTACGCCAACATGATCGCCGACCTCTGCGATCATCTGGACGGCGCGGACGCCGATGTCGTCACGATGGCGTTGGGTGCGGATAGCCGTATCGGCAAGAAGTATATCCGCGGCGCGATCGCCTATGGCGGTCCCTGCTTCCCGCGCGACAACAAGGCTTTTGCGGCGCTTGGTCGTTCGCTTGGCGCCAATACGGACCTGGCTGTCGCCACGGACGTGATCAACTCGCACCAGTCCACGCGCCTCAGCCGCGCCGTGGCGTCGCTGAACAAGCCCGGCGCGAAGGTTGCCATTCTCGGTCTCGCCTACAAGCCGAATACGCCGGTCATCGAGGAAAGCCAGGGTCTTGCCCTTGCAGCTCAGCTGCTTGAGGCCGGCTACGCTGTCTCGTTGAGCGATCCGGAAGCCTTGTCCAGCCTGTCGGCCGCCAGCCTGCCGTCGGGCGCGACTGTGGAAGCGGATGCCCGCGCCGCGATCGCCAAGGCCGATATCGTCGTGGTCATGACCGCCTGGGACGCCTATCGTCAGCTTCCCGCCGCCGAATTCGCCGGCAAGGCTGTTATCGACCCGTGGCGCCTCTATGCACAGGGCTCGCTTGCTTCCGCAGCACATCACGTGTGGCTCGGTTGGGGAGCGAAATCCGCTAACTGACCGATTTCTCTCTTTCGAGGTGACTGGCCATGATTTCGCTTGTCCTCTACGGCCGTAATGACAATTACGGCTATAATCTTCACAAGCGTGCAGCCCTGAGCCTCAATTGCATGGCTGAGGTTCTCACCGGACAGGACGATGAAATCCTGTTCGTGGACTACAATACGCCGAACGACTTTCCGACTTTTCCCGAGGCGATTCAGGACACGCTGACTGCCTCGGCAAAGGCGAAGCTCCGCATTCTGCGGGTGCGCCCGGAGGTCCATCGCCGCCTCTTCGCGCACAAGACGCATCTGATCGCGCTGGAGCCGATCTCGCGCAACGCAGCAGTCAGGCGGTCCAATCCCAACAATCGCTGGATCCTGTCGTCCAACACCGACATGATCTTCGTTCCGCGCGAAGGGCGCTCGCTGACGGATGCCGTCGCGGGCCTGCCCGACGGTTTCTACTGCGCGCCCCGGCTCGAAATTCCGGAAACGCTTTGGGAAGACCAGTTCGACCGCACCGATCCCGCTCGCGTCATCGAACTGACCCGTGAATGGGGCTGGCGCTATCACCTCAACGAGGTGGTCTATGGAGCTGACACGATCCTCTATGACGGACCGGGCGACTTCCAGCTGATGCTGCGCGAGGACATGTTCCGCTATCACGGTTTCCACGAGGAGATGCTGCGCGGCTGGCACGTCGATTCCAACATATCCAAGCGCCTGTGCTTCGTTCACGGAGCGGTGGGTGATGCGGCGCCCTATGTCTATGGCTATCATTGCGACCACACGCGTCAGATTACTGCCATGCACAAGGGCGGCGCGGTCGAGAACAGCATCAAGACCTTTATCGATGATGTCACAGAGCCGGGTATCCCCGAACAGGCGGATGTCTGGGGTCTGGCGGACGAGGAAATCGAGGAAGTCCGGCTGACCGGCCGCACGCAGGCAGGGTATGCGGCCGCGCTGGACAAGGTCCTGGTGCCTGGCCTGGAAAGCCCGATCTTCTCGCATTACAAGCAGGGCCATTTCGACAAGAACCCGGCCTATCCGGGTCATATTCTTCCGTTTCTTCTAGATCTGTTTGTGAACGCGCGTTCGGGCCACAAGGTTCTGTGGGTCGGTCCGCGCGGCGAAATGTTCGACAAGTTTGCGAGCGCACTCGATGCGCTAGGCAATGGACATGTCGTCAGCGTGTGGGAAGATGACACAGCCGAGGTCGATGCGGCGATCGACGACGCTGACACCTTCGTCGTGAATTTCGGCGTTCCTCACATTCTCCCCGAGGACGCCATGGCTGTCATCAGAGAGAAGCTGTGGGATATCTATTTTGCCGAGCAGCTGCGTCATGAAGAAGGGCGCCCGCGGCGCGTCGTTGCGCTGAACGCCGTTCACACCAGCGCGGAAACCGTCATCACCTCGATTGTCGACTGCGCCAAGACGCCTTTCTCCTGTCGGCTGCGCCATGGGTTCGTGAAGGTACGAAAGCACATGCCCGAGGTGATCGACGCGCGGGAAAAGATGATGTTGACGGACGACGGCATGGTACTGGCCGACGGCCGCATGGCGACGCGGCCTCAAGCCGCCGGCTCTCCGCTAAGGGATGCGATATACGGTCCCTACCTCAATCTGGAATTCGGGTCTTTCCGTGTCGATGTCGATCTATCATGCCATATTTCGGATCGCGAGGCTGAGCAGCAGGCTCGGGAAGGCCGCCAGGCCCGTGTTGTGCTGAAGGTTGGCAACAGGGTTATTTTCGCGCGTCCCTATGCTCCCAGGGAGCTCCGCAAATGCCGCGTCAGCGTTGACTTTGCCATTTCCAAGCGGACAGGTCTGGGTCCGATGGAAGTCGTCATCAGCTCGAACCTTGAGAGCGTCGTTGCTGTCGACTCGGTGGTGGTCACGCGTACGGCGCGCGTGCCGGCCGAAGCGGCAGTGGAACCGTTGGACGCACTGCCGCTTATGAACTTCACGGATGCCGTGCAAGACCACAAGGAGACCGGCGTCGTGGTTCGTGGCGGTGGAAAGCTGACCGGGCGCAAGACATGCCTCTACGGTCCCTACATGACGCTGCCGAAAGGCGACTATCATCTCGAAGTCGTGGTCAGGCGCGGTCCCCTGAAAGGGGCAGGCGTGCTTCTGGAGCGGCTGGGCGGGCGGCACAAATCCGAGATTTTCGTCGATGTGAGGGATATCGAAAACACGTTGGCGTCGGCGAGCGCCGATGTGAATCGTCTGGGAGACACGCATGTCCGGCTTCCCTTCAGCATCGGCGATGCGCTTGTTGGCAGTATGCTGGAATTCGTTTTGGATGTATCGGGAAGGCAGCCGCTGACCATCAGGTCACTGTCCGTCAAGAGCGCTCCCCTCTCTCGTTGATCGGCATCGGGCCGGCGCTGCGCCGATGCCGCCGGCGCGATGAGAGGAATGCGAGGGGTGCCGCCAGAATGGTGTTGAACGAAAGCCTTGGGCGGAATCCGGCTTGTTCTCGCCTCTGTGCAGCGGCCACGCAGATGTCTTGGCGCTGTGCGATCTGACAGCGGGGCCGGCAGGCCACGGACGCAATGAAGTTTTAACCGGAGTGGATTTCATGACGCTTAGTACATATTCGCGGAAATCCCGCCTTTTGTCGGAATGCATAGGCCGGGGGCTTTTCGGCCAGGGTCGTTTCAACGTGCTCGATGTCGGTGCCTCGGGTGGGATCGATCCGTTCTGGAGGCAGTTCGAGCCGCATCTGAAGGCCGTCGGCTTTGATCCGCTCGTCAGCGAGGTCGAGCGACTGAACCGCGTCGAGAGCAATCCGGATGTCTCATATGCAGCCGCATGGATTGGCAATGGCGCCAGGCCGCTTCCCGAAAGCGTCGTGCCGGAGGATCCGCGCAACGGCTCGGGTCCCGGTCATGCCTTCGCGCTCTTGAGTTCGGTCCGCGCCAGCGAAGTCTCCAAGTACGATATCATTCAGGAGCATTTCAACAGTGGTGCCGAAGTCGTCTATTCGGAGGAGCGCATCTCGCTGGATGAATGGCTGGCGCGCAATCCCTCCTTCGGGGCGGTCGACGTGGTGAAATGCGATGTCGACAGTTATGATTTCGAGGTCTGGGTTGGCGCCCAGGAACTGCTCTCTTCCGCTGAAAGACCGCTCGCACTGATTACCGAGGCGCAATTGCACGAGATGCGGGGCCGACGGGGGACCGTCTATGGCGATATCGACCGGCTGATGCGCGACCGCGGCTACCGTCTCGCCGATATCGAGATGCATCGCTATACACGCGCCGCGCTTCCGGGCCATTTCGCAATTGACATGTTCGCCCAGACGCGGACCGGCGCGGTCCAGGCCTGCGACGCGGTTTACGTTCTCGATCCGGTTCTCGATCCGGTTGCCATGCAGGACCTGCTTGACCGGAACGATCCGCTCGTGTTTCTCAAGCTCATCGTCCTCTACGACACGTTCAACCTGCATGACTATGCTGCCGCACTGCTGGTTGCCCTGCGTGACAGGGGTATGCGCGATGTTGCCGGCCTGCCGATCGCAGAGGCGCTGGACATGCTTGTTCCGAAGCCCAATGTCTTCGGCGCGGACACCTATGAAGACTATATCCGCCGGTTCGAGGCTGATCCCCGGCAATTGCTTCCGGCCCGCGTTGCCGAAGCCGTCCAGGTTCCAGTGGCGGTTGAAATCGCCGAAAGACAGGGGCCTCGCGACTGGACGCTCGACATGTCTGTTGGCGAAGGCTGCCAGCGAGAAGGGCGCGCGGTTCGTTCACCGAAGGGGGTGGAAGGCCACATGGTTTTCGGTCCCTATGCGCGGCTCTCGGGAGGCGATTATGTCGCAACGATCGGTATCACAGCCTCCGGGCTGGAAGCGAAGTCGGCCCGCCCGTCGCTCGTGCTTGAACTCGTCGCCGAGGAAGAGGTGATCGATGTTCTGGAGATTCCGGTTTCGCGCGAAGGCGCGATGCTCCAGGAGCGCGCTTTCGTGGTCCCGGCAGAACGGACCATGCAGCGGGTGCAACTTCGCCTTTGGGTCCCTGCGATGCTCGATGTGACGCTGGATGCGGTGACGGTCACGCGTCTTCCTCGCCAGCTGTGATCGGATGCGTGCGCAGGAGCCATTCGGCAGACAAATCAGGCGGCCAAGGACCGAGGCCTGCAGTAGTCGGCAATCTTTTTATGACGAACCGGATGCTGGTGATCCAAACATGGACAATCGGTTCTAAACAAGTATATCAAATCCCGCGCGCCCGCCGGAGAGACTTGCGGGCGGCGGACCACAGGCCACGGAGTATGTGATGAAGGTTTTGGTGACGGGCGGTGCTGGCTATATCGGCACGGCACTTGTGGCGCAGCTTCTGATGGAAGGTCATTCCGTTCGCGTGCTCGACAAGGGCATCTATAGTCTCGAGCCCCTTCTGATTTTCAGCGCCGCGGATCGCTTCGAACTGCGCGTGGGCGACGTCCGCAACGAAGAGACGCTGGCGAACGCTCTGGACGGCATGGATGCCGTCGTTCATCTGGCCGCCATGGTCGGCGAAGCGGCCTGCTCGATCGACGAGGAAGCAACCGTTTCCATCAATGAGAAGGTGCCCTCGAAGCTGCTGGCGCTGTGCGAAGACAAGGGCGTGGAACGCGTGGTCTTCCTCAGTACCTGTTCGAATTACGGCGTCTCCTCGCCAGATGTTCTGGCCGACGAAGACGCTGCGCTGCAGCCGCTGTCGCTTTACGCCCGCACCAAGGTTGCGGCAGAGCGTGACATGCTCGGCTTCAACGGCAAGACGGTCACCACCGTGCTGCGCTTCGGTACGATCTGCGGTCTGTCGGGCCGCATGCGTTTCGACCTTCTGGTCTCCGAACTGGCGCGTGACGCCATTTCGGGCCGCGAGATCGAGATTTACAAGCCCGAGGCCTGGCGCCCCTTCCTTCATGTGCGTGATGGTGTTCGCGCCGTCGTCCACGTTCTGGGCGCGGATACCGCCAAGGTCAATCGCCGCGTTTTCAACATTGTCGGCGAGAACCTGCGCAAGAGCGATCTGTCGGACATGGTGCTCAAGCATTTCCCTGACGCAAAGATCCGGGTGACGGCAGCCAACCCTGACAATCGTGACTACCGTGTTACCGGTGCGCGCATCGAAAACGAGCTCGGCTTCCATTGCCGCTTGACGGTGGAGGACGCGTTCCTGGAAACCGTGGATTCCGTCCGCACCAACGCTTTCCGCGACACCGCTTGGCCGGGCCACAGTGCTATTCCGCTGCCTGAGCGCAAGGCGCTGATCGGGACCGTGTCATGAGTGCCGATAACGCCGTTTTCAACATGCAGCCGCTCTTCACGGATGCGGATGCGGAGGCCGTGGCGCATCAGGTGCGGATCGGCTTTGTCGGGCCAGGTCCCAAGACCAAGGCCTTTGGCGAGGCTCTGGCTGCCTTTGCCGGCCGCTCCTATGGCGAACTCACGGTCAGCGGCACCATGGCGCTCACCGTCGCCGCTGTGGCGATCGGACTCAAGCGCGGCGACGAAATCCTCGTGCCCGCCTATGGCGTGGTTTCCACGATCAACGGTTTCGGCTCCTACGAGTTCAGCCCCCGCCTGGTCGACATCGACCCGCAGCGCGCCGTCATGACGGTCGAGGAGCTGGAGCGTCGCGTGACGCCGGCCACCCGCGCCGTCTGCTATGTCAACTTTTCCGGCGCGACCGGCCAGGACCTCGTCGACATCGAAGCCTTCTGCAAGGCACGTAACCTCTTGCTGATCGAGGATGCCGCCTGCGCAGTCGGGCAGTCCTTCGAAGGCCGTCGCGCCGGCAGTTTCGGCGATGTCTCGTGCTACTCCTTCTCCGTGCCCAAGGTGCTGACGACGGGGCAGGGCGGGGCGGTGCTGACAAACAGCGCAGAAGTGCGCGACAATGTCATCCGCTTCACCGACCATGGCGACACTGAGTGGCGCAAGACCAACCTCAATCACGGCATCGGCAACAACCTGCGTTGCAACGACATCCTCGCGGCGCTCGGCATGGCGCAGCTCGACACGCTGGAAGACCGGCTGGCGCGCCGCCGCGCCTCCTATGCAATTCTGGCGCAGGAGTTGCCGGATCATATCTACCGCATTCCCGGCAACGAAGCACCGCTCCACAACATCGTCCTGGCAGACAATCCGGCCGCGCTGGTCGCAGCGCTCGGGGAGAAGGGCGTCCGCGCCGTTCAGCAGTATCGCACCGTCAGCGAACATCCGCCCTACCGGCATCTGGCCGACATGGCGTTCCCGCACGCCGATCTGTGGACGCGCCATGCGGTCTACCTCCCATTCGGCACCGGGCTGACCGAGGAGCAGGCCATGCGCGTCGCGCGTGCGGTGAAGGAAAGCGGGCAGGTATTGAAGCCGTTTCGCTCCAACCGGGCATAGAGAATTGACAAGGCGCGGCCTGCGCTGCGGGTTTTGATGGCGACGAACAGGTCGCGGGGGTTCAGGAGAAGACAATGCGTGTTTCCGTAGTGGGCTTGGGTAAAGTGGGGCTGACGCTGGCGACCAGTCTGGCTGATGGCGGCCAGGACGTGGTGGGCGTCGACGTTTCCGCGGGCCTGGTCGAGGCCATCAGTTCGGGAACGATCCATACTGACGAACTCGGCGTCATGGAGCGTCTGAAGCGGACCCACGGCAAGAATTTCCGCGCCACGACGGACATGGACGACGCCATTCTCAACAGCGATGTCACCTTCGTCATCGTGCCGAGCCCGTCGAACCAGCTCGGCGGCTTTTCCAACTCCTTCATCCTGAAGGCCTGCGAAAGCATTGGCGCAGCACTGCGCAAGAAGACGACGCCGCATGGCATCTCCATCGTCTCGACCATGCTGCCCGGTTCTTCTGATTACTCGGTCATTCCGGCGCTCGAGGAGGCTTCGGGCCGCAAGGTCGGCGAGACGCTGCACTATTGCTACAACCCCGCCTTCATCGCGCTCGGCGAAGTGGTCAAGGGTTTCGAGACGCCGGACTATGTGCTGATCGGCGAGGCGACGCAGGCCTGTGGCGATCTCATCCTGGAGGCGCTGCAGCCCATGCTCCGCAACGCTCCTCCGCTCGCGCGGATGACGCCCATTGAGGCGGAAATCACCAAGGTGGCGTCGAACACGCACGAGACCATGCGCGTGGCCTTCGCCAACATGCTGCTCACTATCTGCGGCGAAGTGCCCGGCGCCAATGTCGACCGGATCACCGGCGCGCTGACCCACCGCATGGGCCGCCGCTTCTTCAAGGGCGCGGTTCCTTATGGCGGGCCCTGCTGGCCGCGCGACAACCTGGCGCTGGCCGTATTCATGGATGCGATCGGCTCGCCCAGCACGGTTCCGCGTACCGTGCATGCCTCCAACGACCACCATGGCAAATATGTGCTGGAAAAGGTCATGGCACTTGCTCCGCGTGGTCGCACCGTTGGCATCATAGGCCTGTCCTACAAGCCTGGAACCCCGGTCATCGAGGAATCCTACGCCGTCAAGCTCGCCCGCGCGCTCAACGCCGACGGCCGCAAGGTTCTGGCCTGGGACCCGCTGGTCACGGCTGATAACACACCGGAGCTGACTTCCGTCCTCACCTTCAACGCAACGGCGGAAGAAACGCTCGCCGGCGCGGACCTGACCGTCGTCGTCAACATGATGCCGGAGCTTGCCTCGATCGATTGGTCCGCAGCCGCAAAGAGCACCGTGCTCGACTGCTGGCGCTGCCTCAACGAAACGCAGCAGCTCGCCATGGGCCGTTATCTCGCGCTGGGCGCCAATCCGCCGGGCGATCTTCACGCATTCATTGGCGAGCGCATCGGTCGCAAGTTCGATCTGATGACGTCTTAAAGAAAAAAGGCGCGGGAGATGATCCCGCGCCGTTCTCGTTTCAGGCCCGCTTGTTTGCCGGCGTGTCTCAGGCCGGGCAATAGGCCTGCATGTTCAAGTTCCACAGAATGCCGCGTTCCTTTTCCATGTGTGGGAAATAGGCCTGCGAAAAGTCGTCGACATCGGCATGTTCGGTTTGGCGCCAGTCCCAGATTTCCGGTCGCTCGAAGCCGGCCTTGACGAAGACGGAGGCAAGGGAAGCTTCGTCATAGGTCGTCCGGTGATAGATGTGACCGCCCTCACCGTCCGGGATCTTCCCGTACAGCGTGCCGAGGAACCACTCCAGTGGCAGGCCGGCCTGATACAGCGTTGCCATGGTCTTGAAGTTGGGAACCGAGACCCGCAGGATGCCGCCGGGCGCAAGAACGCGGCGCCATTCGCTCAGAACCTCGATGACCTCTTCCCGATCGAAATATTCTATGACCTGGCAGGCATAGATCAGCGACGCAGTCTTTGCTTCGAACGAATCCAGACGGCGGATGTCCTGCAGGTGGTCGATATGCGGGAAAGACACCTGGTCGATATGAACGAAGCCGGGAATGTATCGTTTCCCACAGCCGATATGAAGTTTCAACAAGTCCGTCATGATAGCCCCCTTGGCCTTACGGCTTTCGCCCTTCCAGATTGAGATTCCACTGAATGCCGCGTTCCTTTTCCATGTGCGGGAAGTAGGCCTGCGAAAAGTCGTCGATGTCGGCATGTTCGGTGGTGCGCCAGTCCCAGTGCGCGATGTCCACGAAGCCGGCCCGTGTCAGTACACCGCGCAACGATGGTTCGTCATAGGTGGTGCGATGATAATCATAGGGCCCCGGGCCACTGGCTATCCGCCCGTACATGGAGCCCACGAACCAGTCCAGCGAAAGACCTGTCAAATAGAGCCGCGTATAAACCTCGAAGTTCGGAACGCAGAGGCGCAGGATGCCGCCCGAGACCAGCGTTCGACTCCACTCGGCCAGAACGGACTGAACCTCTTCCCGGTCGAAATATTCGAGGATCTGGCCGGCATAGATCAGCGAAACGCTGTTGTTCGGGACGAATTCAAGAGTGCGGGCATCGTGTACACGATCCGCATTCGGCAAGGGCCGCCGGTCGATATTTACGAAGCCGGGGATGTAGCGTGACCCGCAACCCAGATGCAGTTTGAGTAGAGGCTGCTCCATATTATTCCTCGATCGAAATGTAAAAACGCTTGTCGCCGATATGGAAAGTGGGCTTGCGCTTGCCGGGGAAGGTCATTGCGCGCACCTCATCGTAAATCTGCTGCGGATCACGGGTGATGTCGATCTCGGAAATCACGTCGCGTCTGCGGAAATAGTAGGAGACCGCCTCGGGATCTTGTGGCTGTGCCGGAATTCGACCATCCGCCTCGATCAGGCGGTGAATGTTTCGTGTGAACAGTTCCAAGATGCGGCCGGAGGCACGGGTGTGAAGATCGTAGGCCGTGTCGTCCTCGAAAATGGGCACGGGCAGCATTTCGATGATCGGCCCCGTATCCAGCCCGTGGTCGACATAATGCATGGTGACCCCGAATTCCCAGACATTGTCCTGGCGGGCAAGGCGGATCGCATGCATCACTCCATTGGCGCCGCGGAAACGCGGCAAGGGGGCCATATGAATGTTGACAAAGCCGCGCTGCGGGTAATCGACAATTTCGGGCGGCAGGATGCGGTCGTAGAGCAGGCTGATGCCGAGGTCATAGTCCTGATCCTTGATCGCATCATGCTCGATGACCGGGATGCCATATTGTTCGGCGAGCATGCGGACATCCTGATCCGGACGGATCGGCGGCTGGCGGCGATGCGGCGCGATCGCGACGACATGTGCCTCCGGCACATTCTGCAACAGATAGCGAAAGCAGTGAAAGCTGCGAAGGTGGCTGCCGAGGAAAAGGACACGGACTGACATGGAGTGGCTCGCCTTTCAATGTGCCTCATTCGGGAGTAACAAATGGTCGAAGCTCATCTGAACCCGCGCCTGCCGGAGCAAGGTGATGGCGTGAACGCGCAATTGCGCGGGCCCCTCCGCGCCTGAATTGCGGAACATCAGGCCTTCGCCATCCGCCGGCATGGGAATGTAGACAACCTGACGCCGACCGTCGCCGTTGATGTAATGCTCATTCATCAAGTCGTTGCCGGAAAGTGCGCTGACGCCGGCCTGACCCGACACGCCTTCCATGTCGAGCTTCATCCAGCTCCAGTCTAACTGACTCTCCTGCGGAATCTCCACTCGCAGAAAGGCCGAATAGCCCCACTGCGCGGCAACCGTCGTGATGAGGACCGGCGCAGCCGTCCCTTCGACCAGGGACCCTGTCCAGTGATCTTCAGCGCGAATGCTGGCCGGATCGATCTCGATCACATCCAGCGGGATATGTTCAAGAGGCTGAAGCGGCTGGCGTCCGCTCTTCGCCTGCGCCATGCGCAGGAGAACCGCGTTGGCGGTTTCGATCTCGCTTGACGGCAGGCCGTCAGCCGGACGTTCAAGGTCGGGACTGGAAATTCGCCACAGGCGCTCGCCCAACGCATGCCATGTATGGGTGTGCAGGCCCCAGTCCCGCGAGTTCAGATAGGGCAGGTTGGCATTGAAGTCATAAGCCTTGCCCGGATAGTTGTTCGGCCGGTTCATATAGGAATTGCCGTGGTTGATGTGGAAAATCTGTCCCAGCAGTTCACAATCCAGACCGGCGGCCATGGCATTGTAGCAGAAGCGTGAATCGAGATGCAGCCGGGCAAAGGAAATGCCCTCGTCAAAGCCGCGCAGACCATTCATGGTCGCCCGGTCCACCATCAGAAAGTCGCCGCAGGCATGGGTATAGGGAGGCTTGTCATAGGGCGGTTCGGTGCAGGTGTTGATGCTGACGATATTGGCGGGGTTTTCGAGGATCGCCGCATCTGCGGTCGAGAAGTCAATATCTTCACGGATATTGACACGCTCCGCGCGATAAAGGCAGCCAGGCTTGAGACCCTTCGTCTTGATCCTGTCTGCCAGTTGCTCGCCGAAGAACAGATCGCCGCTGGTGATCAGCAGGAAGTCCGAGCTGCTCGTGCGGAGAGCGCAGTTGTAGGAGTGGTTCAGCATGAAGTCCAGATTGTCCGCCGTGCAGAGGCGGGCATGGACCTCTGCATCCACGACGATGGCGCGGACATGGGGGAACGTCTTCACCAGATCCGGCGAGATCAGCGGATTTTCCGGCGGCGGATTCCACTCGACGAAGGTCACCCGAAAATCCACGTTGCTGCCTTCGAACAGCGCCCTGTTATAAGCGATCGAAGCATAGAGCTTGGCGAGCCAGTTGGGCTCGTAATTGTCATTGCGACCGAGGACAATGGCTTCAATCGAGAACGTCTGGGTCATGAATGGCTCTTGGCAACCTTGAAGATGGAATGGGTGACGGCGTTTTATAGGAACTCGCGCCGCAAAGGAATGCGCCGCGATCCAACCTTTCTGGGAAGGCTCTTCCTTCCAGGCGGTGTCAGATGCTCAGCTTCTTGAACACCGCTTCCGGGATGTGGCGGATGATGAGCATGATGATCTGCCAGATCGGGCGGACATAGATGACGTTGCGCCCCTTGGCGACGGCGCGGGCGATGGCCTCGCCCACTTCCTGCGGCTCGGCCGTCAGCTTTGCCGGCAGGTTCATACCTGCCGTCATCTGCGTGTTGACGAAGCCCGGCAACACGGTGACGACATGGACGCCCTTCTTGGCGAGCCTGTTACGCAGGCCGGAGAGGAAGGCGGTGAAGCCGGCCTTGGCGGAGCCATAGACATAGTTGCTGGCGCGCCCGCGAATGCCGGCTACGGACGAAATGCCCACCAGCGTGCCCGAGCCGCGTGTTTCGAAGCGGTTGGCCAGCACGGCCATGAGGCTTGCCGGCCCCTCGAAGTTCGCGCGCATGACGGCGACGGCCGCCTGGATGTCGCGCTCGTTTTCCGCCTGATCGCCGAGCACGCCGACGACGCAGACCGCGATCTGCGGCAATTCGGGCAGGTTGTCGACGAAACCGGCATGGCTCTCCGTCGCCAGTGCGTCGCAGTCATGCAGCGTCACGCTGACGCCGTAGCGCACGGCGATGTCCGTCTGGTCCGCCTCAAGGCGGGCGCTGTTGCGCGCCGCAAGCTGGATCGCGTGGCCCTTGGCCGCGAAGGCATGGGCGGTGGCCCTCCCGATATCGGAGGCGGCACCGATGATGAGGACGGGACCTTGGGTCACAGGGCGAGCCTTTCGGATTGCGCGGAGCGAAAGCGCCCGGCGAGAGAGTGAGACTGGCGCAGGTCGCGAAAGCCCTGCGCGCGCGGATCGGAAGCGGCAAGCGTGGCTGCGCTCATGCGGCTGTCCTTGGCCAGATAGAAGCGGCCGCCATGTTCGAGGACAATGCGGTCGAGCCGCTCCATCAGTGTCAGCATGCGCTGGTTGACCGGAAAGTCGAGCGCCAGCGTATAGCCAAGCATGGGGAAGGAAAAGCGGCTTTCCTGCGGGCCGAAGCGCTTCAGCACGGCTAGGAAAGAGCCGGCGCCGGCATCGGAAATCATCTCCAGCAGCGCCCGCATGCCGCGCGCCGAACTCTCCAGCGGCAACACGCATTGGAACTGGGCAAAACCGTTGCGGCCGTAGATGCGGTTCCATTCGAGAACCGCGTCAAGTGGGTAGAAATAGCTGTCCCAGTTGACGAAGCTTTCTCCGGCGGCGCCGCGGCCCTTCCAGTAATAGGCCTCGTTGAAGGCGCGCACGGTCAGGCTGTTCAGAAGACCTGACGGCGCATCGAAGGGGACGGCGAGCGAAGGACGGCGGCCGATGTCGAAGGGGGAGGCGGCCCGCTTCAGGTCCAGTTCGGCCCGCGACGCATGTTCTCCCAGCATGACCAGCGAGCGGCCAAGCCCTGCGCCACGGCTCAGGCAGTCGATCCAGGCGACGGAATAGGTGGCCGCATCATTGCGTTCGAAGAGGTCCATCGCCTCGTCTATATTGGCTGCCGGAAGCAGCGTCTGGCGAATCCAGGCGCTTTCCACCCGCCGCAGGCGCAGCGCCGCGCGCAGGATGATACCCGTCAGGCCCATGCCGCCCACCGTCCACGTGAAGAGATCGGCATTCTGGTCGCGCGAGCAGCGCGTGACTGCGCCGTCAGGGCCCATGATCTCGATCCAGTCGAGGCAGGCGGCGAAGCTGCCGTCCTTGTGGTGGTTCTTGCCATGAACATCGGCTGCGATTGCGCCGCCGAGCGTCACGAATTTCGTGCCGGGCGTCACCAGCGGAAAGAAACCTCGTGGCAGGAAGGCGCTGATGATTTCGGCCAGCTGAACGCCCGCTTCCGCCACCAGTTGGCCGCTTTCCGCGTCGAAGGCGATCATGCGGTTGAAATTGCGCATCTGCGCCGTCAACGGAACGCCAATTGCGGCATCCCCATAGGCACGGCCGTTGCCGCGCGCGATCAGGGGATCGGCGAGCAGGGCACGCAGCGCCTCTTCCCCGCGCGGGGCCTCAAGGCGTGTATCGAGACGGGGATACCGCCCCCAGCCGCTCAGCATCATGACGCCGCCTTCAGCCGGGCGTCGGTAAAGACGAAGCGCCGGTCCAGATGATATTTCACGACATAGCCGATCGCCAGTCCGATCACGGCCCCGATCTCACGCGCGGCCTCCGTCCGCCACATGAACCAGGCCGCGCTCTCCATGCTCCAGAAGATGGCCGTCGTCACCAGCCCCATCACCGTGTAGAGGGTGAATTTGCGGCCATGCGCCTCGATGCCGACCTCGGTGTCGAAGAAGATCCAGGTCTTGTCCAGAATGTATTTGACGACGAGTCCCGTCCCGGTGCCGACGATGACCGCGGCAGCAAAATGCAGCGTGCTGGAGCCGAACATCAGCACGATGCGCTGGCTGCCGAGATTGATCAGCGTGGCGATCACGGCAAAGGCACTGTAGCGCAGGATGAGCGTGGTCGGCGTCACAGCAGCACTCCGGCCATCACGAAGAGCAGGATGAAAAGACCGCAGATCTGACTCAACCGATCCGTCACGGCATAGACGACGGGATCGTCATGCATTTCGCCCCGATGGGTCACCATGACCATGTGCGTAATCCAGTAGAGCAGCACGAAGCAGATGCCCCAGAGCGCGGTCGGCTGGTGGTAAAGCACAACCATCGCATCGGAATTCACGTAGAAGGCCATGATCACGACCGCGACATAGCCGGCGGAAATGCCCATCATGGAAATGATCGGCAGGTCGTCGACGTGGTAGCCTCGGCCGGTCGCCAGGATCTCGCCGCGCTCGCGCATGTCGACGAGTTCCGCCTGCCGTTTCACGGCTGCCAGCGAGAAGAAGAAGAACATCGAGAAGGCCAGCAGCCAGACTGAGAGGGGAATGGACATTGCCGCCCCGCCTGCCACGATGCGGATCGTGTAGAGCATGGAAAGAAGACAGATATCGAGCACCATCTGCCGCTTGAGCCAGAGCGAGTAGGCCGTGGTGAAGATGAAATAGATGATCATGACGAGCAGCATCCGCTCGCCCAGCAGTGCCGACAGCCCGACACCTCCAGCAATCAGCATCGGCGCCATGAACGTACCCCGCATCAGCGAGGCAGCGCCGGAGGCAAACGGCCGCTTGCGCTTGCGCGGATGCGCGCGGTCGGAATGGAGGTCGAGCAGATCGTTGAGGACGTAGACGCCCGAGGCCATGAGGCTGAAAGCCAGGAAGGCAAGCGCGCCCTGCCAGAGCGTTTCGATGTCGAACTGGTGCGCCGCCAGCATCGGCAGGAAGATCAGAAGGTTCTTCAGCCACTGATGCGGGCGCATCGCCTTCACATAGGGCTTCGATCGCGAAGGCTGGGATGCGAGGTGTTCGGACGGAATGCCCAGCGAACTCGCCTTGTGCTTGAGACTTGCACCTGCATTCACGGTGACGGCCTTGTTCGCGTGCCGCCAGACATCGAGGTCACAAGGGGAGTCCCCCATGTAGACGAAGCCTTTTTCGCCGAAACGAGCCACCAGAAACTCGGCCTTGGCATGCCCCTTCAGGTTCTTTCGACCATCCGAGCCGTGAACCTCGTCGAAGAGGTCGAGATGGGCGGCGATATCGTCTGCCAGCGCCTGATCGCTCGCCGTCACGAGAACCGCGCGTCCCCCCTTGGCCCGCCACTCCTCGATATAGCGCAAGACGCCCTTGTTATAGGGCAGGGTCGCCGGATCGATATTGGAATGTCTTGCCAGCAGCCGCTTGAGCGCGGCCTTGCCTCCGAGCGCGGTTTGTATGAACCGCATGGGCTGCTGGATCGTCGCTGAAATAGATGACCAGAACGTCTCGAAAAGCATGTCGGAACGCAGCAAGGTCCCGTCGAGGTCGACAGCAAGAACTGGGGCCATGGGCTGCGGATCAGAAGGTTCGATCATAAGAATGTCAGAATTGTTGAACTTGCCGGTTGACGAAAACGGGGCTTGCTATCACGCCACGACCCAAAGGGCAATTTTCATTGGACTGAACACGGATGTCCACCTCTACCGTCTCGACGCGAAACACATGCAAGTCCCCGAACGTCGAAATGTATAGGCGCCCCTCAGTGAAATTTGCGCCAAGACCGCCACTACCGTGCCTTAGGCCCTTTAGTCATAGCGCCTTATTATAACGGATAAATCGAATGCTTGTTGACCGCAACGCAGTGCGCAGATACCTATCTATCACCCGCAGAAACCCAATCCATGACAACTGAAATGAGTTTTAAATGCACCGAATGAAATACAGCGGAAACGTAGGCAAGTTTAAGAACTTGGATATTTTCGTCTTGGTGCTAATTCCTTTTATATTTTTGTTTATAAATGATAATTGGGTTTTTTCGCCTCTGGGTTGGTTGGATACTTGGTACTACGTGGGTTACGGTTTAAATTATACAAACCCAGAATATTTGGATGATTACTATAAAATTTCAAGGCTTCCTTGGATTTTGCTCGAGTATTTCGCAAGGAGTAATTTAAACTCCTACCATGCGGGTGTTGCATTACAGTTAACGCTTATGTGTGGAACAATACTAGCGTTGTACGGTGTGATGATTCGGACGCTCGGGCGAGTTGGTGCTCTTTTTGGTGTTCTTTTTTATTCGACATATACTTTCTCATACTCATCTGGGGGCGCGGACTATCACAATAGCTGTGGCGGGCTGTTTTTTGCACTTTCTTGGCTGTGCGCTGTTCGTGCAGCGGAGACCAATGCCTCTGCGCGTTGGACGATCGCAACCGGCGTGATGGTAGCACTCTCGGTGCACAGCATCGTCGTTATGGTGAATTTGGTTCCGATTCCTGTTGTCTTCTTCTTGGTCCAATATGGAAAAATCAATGGCCGTTCCGCGCCGCTTCTGAAGGTAGTTTTTCTCGGTATACTCGGTGCGATCGCAGTTACAGCATTGCTGTGCGCGGTAAACTGGAGCGTAGGGCGGAATCCATGGTTTTTCTTGCTACAATTCAAGCTAGCGTCTTCGTTTGTCGCTGACGCTTCTCACCAAAGCCTGTGGTGGCACGACTGGAGTACGCCTTGGTACCTCTCGATGAAGAGGCTGTACCTATTGCCTGCCGCAAGCGGCCTTCTAGTAAGCGTTCCTTTGGCATATTACATTTGGCGGAACGAAAAAAATGTTCAAAGACGTAAAGTGGAGATGATCTATGTAATTAATTATATTTTTTATGCTATTCTTTGGATATTTTGGCAGACGGTTGGTCAGACATCTTTGGATTGGGTTTATTTCGCCTATCCTTTGATCTTTCCTTTGGCCGGTTTGGTGGGCGCAGCCGCTGCAGTCAATGCAGAGGAGCTGGACCGAAAGTTAGGTCTGTCGTTCGTCCTGATTGTTGCTATAACTGTCTTCGTTATCATCGCTCCTTTTGGGTTCTACCCACACCTGGATTTTCTTCATACAGAGACGGAATTTTTTGTCGCCATTGGCGTGTGCTTTGTTGCGCTGATCCTCTTTTTGACTTTGGCAGTAGGGCGGTCTCGCCGAATTTTCCTTTTTGTTCTGATTTGTTCTTTGCTCATGTCTGTGGTCAGCTACAGTTCCTCCAGGGATCAACTTGCCTTTTTTGGCAGAGGTGGATGCCACTATAACGCGAAAAATCTTGCGTCCATAGTAGAGGCGCATCGTTTTTTCCGTTCTCTCGGATATCCCTTTGAACGGGTGTTCATTTGGGCTGCTGATCAAGAGTCGTTACAGCTTCCTGACAGATGTGAAGGCGAAACGATCAAAATCGAACTCGGTGAATTTTGGCGCTCGTTGGTTTCAACTGGTTTCAGATATGTTGCTGCGCCTTGGGATGCGAAAGATCTAGGCGACATTCCAGAAGCACGTTTTAAGGAGATCGAGGAGAAGCATTCGCTGATCGTTCAAGTCAGCAATTCGTTATCCGAGGTGGAAAAGCTTCGCGATCGCTTTGCATCGCTCCCTGGCGCTGCCGCGCCGGGTCCGATAGAGTCGCACCAACTCGAGAACCGCCCAGTAACGTTGTATTACTTCAGCGTCGGGCCGGGAGCGAAGCAATGATCATCGTACGATGAGCGTGGGGGGCAGGTGTCGCCACGCGGCAGCGGCCAGCTTGTTTTGTGAAATCAAGGAAAGTTATCCGGAGTCGGACAACATCTGATTTCCACAGCCGCGGTATCGTACGACCCCTCTGCCATTACTGACGACTTTGCGCAGCCATATTTCGATGATATTGAACTGACCACCAAAGAATGGAACCCGGTTTTGCTTGGCGCTCGCGTGGAAGAAAGATTCGAGATCGAACAGATCACCCGACCGGGCTGCATGGGGCGCCGGGTTGAGCGGCCCAGACTGCCTCGATTGGCAGTCGTCATTCCCTGTTACAACGAGGAAGACATGTTGCCGATCACCTTCGGGACGATCGGCGCCTTTCTGCAGGAACTGGTGGATCAGGGGCTCTGCGCGCCGGACAGCTATCTCGTCTTTGTCGATGACGGGTCGAAAGACAAGACGTGGTCCCTCATCCTGGAGCGTTCCGGGCGGGAGCCCGATCGGTTTCGCGGCCTCAAGCTGGCCTCGAACGCCGGCCACCAGAACGCGCTTCTGAGCGGGCTTTATTATGTGACGAACCGCTGCGATATCAGTGTCAGTATCGATGCTGACCTTCAGGACGATCTCAATGCCATCCGGGAGATGATCGCGGCCTATCAGGCCGGTGCCGAACTGGTTCTGGGCGTGCGCAAGAGCCGCGACACCGACACCAGTTTTAAGCGCAATACGGCCCACTGTTTCTACAAGACCATGAAATGGCTCGGCGTCAACCTGGTCGAGCATCATGCGGACTTTCGCCTGATGTCGAATGTCGCGCTTCAGAATCTGATGCAGTACCGCGAGCGTAATCTCTTTCTCAGGGGTCTCGTTCCGATCCTGCATCAGGACATCGCCTTCGTGTATTACGACAGACTGGAGCGGGTTGCCGGCGTCAGTAAATATCCTCTGTCGAAGATGCTGATGCTGGCCTGGAACGGGGTCACCTCGTTTTCCGTCAAGCCGCTGCGCGTGATCACGGCTGTCGGCCTGATCGTTTTCGGCTGCTCGTTGCTCCTGACTGTTTACGCGCTGCTGGGGTCGGCCGTTGGCAAGGTGGTGCCCGGCTGGACCTCCACCGTCGTCCCCATTTACCTGATTGGCGGTCTGAACATGAGTGCGATCGGGATTCTGGGCGAATATATCGGCAAGATCTTCATTGAGGTGAAGCGTAGGCCTAGGTTTGTTGTCGATCGCCTCACGGCTGAAAGGAACGCCGCGGATGAACAATGATCAGCACCACAAGGTCGATTTCGATCTGTATGCCGAAAAATACGAGGCCTTGTTGCAGTCGCAGTTGTCCTTCTTCGAGGACGACCGGAGTTACTTCACACGCGCCAAGGTGGATATCGTCGAGGAACTGGCGACGGTGAAGCCGAAGTCGATCCTGGATTTCGGTTGCGGTATCGGTCTTTCGCTTCCTTTTCTCAAGGCAGCCTTTCCCGATGCGGACGTCTACGGCTCCGACCTTTCGGAAAAGAGCCTGCAATATGTCCGCGACAACGTTCCCGATGTGACGGCACTGCCGGACAGTGAGCTTGATTCGATGAGGTTCGACTTCATCTTCGTCTCCTGCGTGTACCACCATATCCATCCTTCGCTGCGCAGCGAGGTCACCCGGCGCCTGGCCGGCTTGTTGAATCCGGGCGGCCGTTTTGGCATTTTCGAACACAACCCCTTTAATCCTGTCACGCAGCGGATGGTTTCGACCTGTGAGTTCGACGAGGATGCCATCCTCCTGCGTCCGGGCGAAACGGTGAAGCTGCTGAAAGAGGATGGCGGCCTGAAGATTGCCTCGAAAGGCTACTATCTGTTTTTTCCCGGCTTCTTGAAAGCCTTGCGCGGAATGGAAAAAAACCTGCGCTTCCTGCCACTTGGGGGGCAGTATTTTGTTATCGCCTCAAAAAGCTGAACTGTTGCGCCAGCTGCGGCGCTTTTCGCTCGTGGGTGTTCTCAACACCTGCGTCGGCTATTTCGTGATATTCCTTGTCCAGCATCTGACCGGCCGCCCGGTGCTTGCCAACATACTCGGCTACGCCACGGGCCTGATCTTTTCATTCGTTCTTTATCGCATCTACGTCTTCGAGACGCGCGGTGAACGTTCTCACCCTTTGAAATTCGCCAGCGCGTTTGTCGTTGCCTATTCGGCCAATCTGCTCGTCCTGACGCAAATGCTGTCGCTGCGGGCCGACATGCCCTATCTTGCCCAGATCATGGCCAGTGTGGCCTATCTGGCCGTGATGTTTTCCATGTCGAAATTCTGGGTCTTCAGGCAACGAAACACGATCACATAGCAAATCCTGCAGATTTGGCGGAAGCAGCCACCCGACATTCTTGCCACATGCATATGCGTCGTGACCGGTCGTCGAGGATTACTGTGCCTTGTGGAAATATGTCCTTGCTATTCGAGCCACCGTGGTGGACATGCTGCAAGGGTGTCCGAAAACGGTGAGACAGAGAAAGACGTTAGTTGCCGGGAGCCTTTTCACCGGCGCTGCGAACGAAGGATCAAGAGGGGCTGATGTCTGTCATCAATCAGGGCGATAACGTCCGGCAGGGAAAGGTTTCCCCGATATCCGGGAAGCCGGCGATGGTGGCGCTCTCGATCGGTCTCGTCCTGCTTCTTGCCGCCTTGGCCTGTCTCCACGCCTATGTCTTGAATTTCAGGCACTTTTACCAGACAGGCCCCTATCTTCTTGACACCGGCTGGTATGTCGGTCTGTTCCGGGCGGTCGATCCCCTGCTCGCCAATCCGCTGACAATCGGGAAAGGCTCCTATTTCAACGTTCATTTCAGCCCGATCTTTGTGGTCCTTGCCGGCCTGCGTACCGTGCTCGACGCGGATCTTCTCAGCTTTGGCTTCTGGTTCTTTACCGGCCTCTCGATGCTCGTCGTGCTGGCGCCGCTGGCCATCGCGGCCTGTGTGCAGGAGCGGTCTGAGCGCCTGCTGCTGCTGCCGATTGCGGCGGCGGGCGGTCTTGCCTGGGCGTGGAGCACATTTGTGGGCGGCTTCTTCGGTTACCCGCATCCGGAAACGATTTACGGCTTTCTTGCTCCGGTCGGTTTCGTGCTCCTGCTGCGCGGACGTGTCGTCTCAGGGTCGATCCTGTTGGCAATCCTCCTGCTTTTTCGCGAGGACATGGGTTTCCACATCTTCTCCTTCGCGTTTCTATGCTTTCTCTGGCTGAAGCTGTCGCGCGGGGACGAAGCCCTTGCACGGCGCTGCCTCGCGCTATCCGTCTGCGTCTTCGTCTACAGTCTGGTGGGCCTCTTCATCCAGAAGCACTATTTCGTCGCCGACAACGCGCTTGCCCGCATATATCTCGGCAATCCGCCGCTTGCGCATGTCAACCTTGGATATATCTGGGAGAGTCTGTCTTCCTATGTCGCCGACAAGCCGGACATGGCGGTTCTGCCCTTGCTCTGCGTGGCCCTGGCGATTGTCTTCCTGGAGCCGATCTACCTCATTGGTGCCATGGCTGTTGCCCCCTGGGTGCTTCTGAACTCGATCGCGATTGCGCCGGCCGCCCGGACACTTTCCCTCTACTACGCTTTTCCTCTTCTGCTGACGGCCGCCTGGCCTCTCGTTGTGAGCACGATTTTCGCAAGACGTCGGATGCGGCTGCAGCGGCTGTTGACCTTTACGCTCTTCGCGCTCCAGGCCCTCTATTTCCATGTCGACCTGGTCCCGAAAAAGAGCGTGGCGGAACTGCGCAACCTCGTGGCTGAGGCGCAAACACGGCCTGACTCTGGCCAGGAAAGCCTCTTTGCCTCGCTTCTCCTGAAGCAATCGCAGGTGGACCCGGGCAGGGTGTTCGCGTCCGCGGCGACCGCCTCGCTCACGGGTGCACAGATCCCGCCGGGCCAGCTCCTGGGCACCGAGGCAGGCGAAGCCTTCGATCGCCGTGACGCCGTCCTGACCCTTTTTCCCGCCGAACATGGTCTGTCGGACTATGGCGCGCGCATCGTGCTGTCCAACCGCCGCGTCCTGCAGTTCGGCAACACGCCCATCCTGATTGCCTATGATCGGGACCAGGATATCGCGGCGTTCCGTGACGGTGCGGCCGCCGCCGGCGTCCCGCTCGCCGATGCGTCGCTTCTCGGGGCGCTGATGAAGAGCGCCCCGCCCGTGAGGCTCACACCGTCGGGAACCTTCATGGCAGATCGGCCCTTCAGCGGCACCTTTGCCTATGGGCCCTATCTCAACCTGCCCAAAGGCCGCTACAGGTTCCAGGCGGTTGTCGATACGCGGAGCTGCGCGGCCAATCCGTGCAGGATGGATATCGTCATCATGGCCCGGGGACAGGAAGTCCTCCGCAAAAGCGTTGAGGTCGAAGCCGGCGCGAAGACGCAGATCGCGCAGGACTTTGCCTTCGAGACGGACGAGGCGGGCCAGCGCTACGAGAATGCCGTTCTTGCACCCGAGCCCTGGACGGGGCAGTTGAGCGCTTTGACATTGACACGGCTGGGCGATTGACGTTTTGGATAGGAACGTGGTTCGACCGGGCTGAAACACCGATCGACAACAGTGTGCTTCAAACGAAGAATGTTGGAGCGAGCGCCTGACGCAGTCGGTCCGGATGTCGCTCTGGCTCATCGCAAAGACCGATCGACGGCATGACAGTTCCAGTATCCGATCCGACGAGGAGAACCTTTCAAATGTCCAACGGCAAGATCATCCCCATCCTTCTGGCTGGCGGCGCGGGTTCGCGGCTGTGGCCTGTCTCGCGCGACGATCTGCCAAAGCAGTTTCAGCCTCTGACAGGAGAATTCTCCAGCTATCAGGAAACGCTGCGCCGGGTGGGCGACCCGAAGGTCTATGACGCGCCGATCGTCATCACCAATGATGCCTTCCGCTTTTTCTCGCGCCGCCAGGCCGAGGCGGCGGGGCACCCGGCAACCGTAGTGCTTGAGCCGGCGCGCCGTGACAGCGCCGCCGCCGTTGCCGTTGCCGCAGTGATGGCCGAGCGGCGTGCACCCGGTTCGCTGGTTCTGGCGCTCGCTGCCGACCACATGGTGCTGGATGACGACCTGTTCACCCAATCCGTCGAACTCGGCGCCGAGGCAGCCCGCGAGGGCAAGATCGTCGTATTCGGCCTGAAGCCGACCGAACCGCGCACCAGCTACGGCTATATCCGACCGGGTGCGGCGATCAACGGCAATCCGGACCTCGCGCTGGTCGACGCGTTTGTCGAAAAGCCGAACGCCGAGACCGCGCTGGATTATTTGCGCAAGGGCTATCTCTGGAATTCCGGCAACTTTCTCTTCCGCTCCGACGTCATGATCGCGGAATTCCGCAAATATGCGCCCGCCATCCTGGACGCAGCGGACGCCGCCGTGGTGAAAGCGACGCATGACCTCGGCTTCGTTCGCCTCGACCAGGAAAGCTTCGAGAGCTCGCCCAAGAACTCGATCGACTATGCGGTAATCGAGAAGACGCAGGAAATGGCGGTTGTCACCGGTCATTTCCGCTGGTCGGATGTCGGCTCATGGGACGCGATCTGGGAGGTGCTCGACCGCGATGAGAAGGACAATGTCGTCTACGGCGAGGGTCTCGCGCTCAACGCATCCGGCTGCCTCATCCATTCGGAAGGCATCTACACGACACTGGTGGGCGTGCATGATCTGATCGCGGTCTCGACGCGCGATGCGGTCATGGTCGTGCCGAAGGCAAAGGTCCAGGACGTCAAGAAGCTGGTCGACGAAATGAAGAGCCGCGCCGTTCCGCAGGCCGACGGCCACCGCCGCAGCCATCGCCCCTGGGGCACGGTCGACAGCGTCGTGGATGGTTCGCGCTATGCAGTCAAGCATATCACGGTCGATTGCGGGGGCGTGCTGTCGCTGCAGAAGCACATGCATCGGGCCGAGCACTGGGTCGTGGTCAGCGGCACTGCGACGATCACCATTGGCGACCACACGCGCCTTGTGACGGAAAACGAGTCCGTCTACGTCCCCGTCGGTGTCGTTCATCGCATTGCCAATGAAGGAAAGCTGCCGCTGGAACTCATTGAAGTGCGCACGGGAAGCTATATCGCCGAAGACGACACGCAGCGCATCGAGGATATCTACGCCCGCGTGTAGAGAGGCCGGAACAGGCTCAGGACCGGGCCTGTTCCCCCTCCCGGGACGGGTGCACGCCCTTGAAGACTTCCAGCAGTTCGTCCACGGAAATACACCAGTTGAAGTGCTCGGCAACATGGCGCTTCAGACATTCGGCTGCATGCGGGTCGGGCGTGCGCTCTGCGAAGGACCGCATCGCCATCGCCCATTCCCGCGGGGCATGCGGCTGACAGAACTGAACCCCCTGCGTGAGGATTTCGGTCATGGCCGGTCGGGCGCTGGCAATGGTCGGGACGCCGAGAAGTGCGGCTTCAAGCGGCGGCAGCCCAAAGCCTTCGTAGATGCTGGGGAAGAGCAGGGCGCGCGCGCCCTTCAGGACATGGGCCAGATCGGGGTCGCTCAACCGACCCAGGAAGCGCACGCGCTCCATGATCGCCGGATTGTCTTTCTGCTCTTTTTCCTTGAAGCCGTTGCCGACGACGAGAAGTCGGCAATCCTGAGCCTCCGGAAGACAGATGGCCTGGTAAACGACCTCCAGATTCTTGTGGTAATCCCGTGAACCGATACAGACGAAATAGGGCTCGGAGGGCAGTGCGATCTTGCTCATGCTCTCGTCTTCCCAGCCGGAAATATCCACGCCGTTATGGATGACGGATATTCTCTCCCGCGGAATATCCAGGACCGCGGAAATGTCTGCGGCACTGCTGTTGCTGATCGTCACGATATGGCTGGCGCTCTGTGCGATCGTTGCGAACTTGTAGAGCCATTCCCGCACGATGTGATCCGGAAACACATGCGGCAGCACAAGCGGGATCACGTCATGGATCATGAGAACGGAGTTCGGCGGCAGGACTCTCGGGCACCAGTGGATGGAGGGGAAGAAGTTGACGGCTGGCCGTGTGGCCATTTTTGCCTTGTCCTGGGGCAGGAGAGAAATCTGGCGCTTCTGCAGTTCCTTGAACTGTTCCTTGGCCACGCGCCCTACGCCTCTCTCGTCATTCAGCGCATCGGTCGCGAAGTTGAGCGTCAGTTCGTCGAGTTCGATCGCGAGCATGTGCAGGCCGGATGCGTCCGCTTTGCCAAGCGTGCCGATCGACGGTTTCTTGGGGAACCGTCGTCTGATCGCCCGGCGAATGATGCGTTCCGGGTTCAGCCGGCGCAGGAGAGGCTGTTGGTGGAACGTGTCCTGCGACAGGGTGCTCAGATTGGTATTCGGCTTCTCGAGAAGCTTGCCGTACAGTCGAACGACCTCTTTCTTTGACGTCGAGGCGGCCGCGACCTCAGCCTGCAAACGGAAAAGCTCCGTTTCCAGCCTCCGCTCGCGGCAGGTCACGAAGTCGTCGGCGGCATTGGGAGGCGTGGCGAAGCGATCTTCCAGATGGGCCTTGTCCCGCGCCAGAAACATCCTGTTGAAGCCGTCGGAATAGACAGGCTTGTAGCCGGCTGCCACTATGGCGGGCTCCAGGGCCTCCGGCGTGACGGCTTGTGCGCCTGACGACAGAATGACGATCCAGGGTCGAAACGCGCTCCATCCGCTTGCCTCCAGAAAGGCCTGGCCGATCCGATCGGCATCGATCCGCAGGAAATGCACATCCCGCCCCGGCGCAAGATATGCTTTCAGGTCGCTCCCCAGGGAGTTCGGCGTGGGTCCGATCGGCCGGACGTCCGCGGAAACAGAGTTCGGCTCCGCCAGAAGGCTGACGTCCCTGCCGCGCCGCGCCAGCCTTTCGACGTTGCGCATCTCGACATCGACGTTGATGCCTTGCCAGCCGGCGTCATAGAATGCCCGGGTCGTTGAACTGTAACTCGGGTCGCCTGCGCCAATATCGATATAGAAGCCGTTCTCTACATCCTTGAGGGCTCTTCGAAGAATGACATCTTCCATGTTGCGAGCGAAAGAAACAAATTTCGTCACTCGTAGGTCTCCCGTTCAGGCGTCAAAGCTCTCATGAATAACTTATTTAGGCAATTTCGTTTCGGTGCGGCCAATGACGGACAGTGTCGCACTCAAATCTTGGTTGGCATGTCTCGAAGCTGAAATTGCGGAGCCGCTTCAAGACACGTCAACTCCGTAACAAACGCTCAAATCAAATGTATGTCATCACGGGAATTGTTTTTCGAGCTCGTCCACCACTTCCGTCGCACCGGGCAGAAGCTGAAGCTCATAGAGCCGTCTGAAGGCGCCGTCTTTGGCAAGCAACTGGCTCTGCGTGCCTTGCTCGATCGCTTGTCCGCCTTCCATGACGACAATATTGTGGGCCGCCGTGATCGAGGACAGGCGATGCGCAATCATGATCGTTGTCCGATCCTTGGCCAGACGTGCCAGAGCATCGCGGATCAGGGCCTCCGATTCGGAATCCAGAGCGCTTGTGGCTTCATCCAGGATCAGGATTTCCGCGTTGCGCAGCATCGCGCGCGCAATGGCGAGGCGTTGCTTCTGACCGCCCGACAACCTGCCGCCGTTCTCGCCGACATCCGTGTCATAGCCATTGGGCAGCTTCATGATGAAATCATGCGCATTCGCGGCCATGGCGGCGGAAATGATCTCGTCTTCGCTCGCTCCCTGCCGTCCGAGTTCGATATTGTGGCGAACGGTCCCGTGGAACAGGAACGTATCCTGGCCCACGAAGGCGATGCGTTCGCGCAGCGATGCGAAGCTGACATCCTTCAGATCCGTGCCATCGATGGTCACCGAACCCGACGTCGGGTCGTAAAGGCGCATGACCAGATTGATGATCGATGACTTGCCGCCCCCGGAAGGGCCAACAAGAGCAGTGGTCTTGCCTGCGGGGAAGGTAAGGTTGAGGCCCTCGAAGACCGGATGCCCTTCGTCGTAACCGAAGCTGACATCGTTGAAGCGAACCTCACCCTTGCCAGCGGGCAGGGCGATGGCATCCGGCTTTTCTTTGAGGTTGATCGGGCGATCGAGCAGTTCATACATCATGCGCACACCCAGCATGCCGGATTCGAGGCTGACGCGCATTCTGGCCAATCGCTTCGCCGGCTCGTAGGCCAGGAGCAGGGCGGCGATGAAGGACATGAGTTCGCCCGGCGACTGTCCGCCCTCCACGACCCAGTATCCGTTCAGCGCGATCACGCCCGCAATCGCCAGGCCCGACAGCGTTTCCATGATCGGACTGGAGGCGGCTTCCAGCTTCGCCATCTGGTTCGAGCGGTGCTCGACGTCCGAAACATGGCGGCGCATGCGGTCGCTCATGTAGCCTTCCAGCCCGAAGGTCTTGACGACGCGGATGCCGGTCGCGGTTTCCTGGACGTTTTCGATGATCTTGCCCAGCGAGGCGAGTTCCTGCTCCATGATCCGGCGAACCTGGCGCGTGAGCATGCGAACGCCGATCAGCGCTGCCGGGCCGACGATGGAGGAGACAAGAAACAGGACGGGCTGCTGGATCACCATGACGGCGAGAAGGCCGAGAAGCGTGAACAGGTCGCGCACGAAGGACGTCACCACGAGATCGATCACCGAGCGAGCGGCCTGCGCGTTCGTAGTCAGGCGCATGACGAGATCGGATGATTCCATCCGCGAATAGAAGCCTACATCCTGCTTTAGCACGTGATCGAAAATCCGCCGCTGCGCCAGTGCGATGATGTTGTTGCCGGCCCTGTTCAGGAAGATGGACTGAACATAGGTCGCGGCTCCCTTGGCGACGAAGATCAGCGCCACCAGCATTGCCACGCCGAGAACCTTGTTCAGGTCCTTGCTGACCACGGTCGCGTTGACCACATCGCGCAGCATCCAGGCGCTGAGCGAGGTCGTGAGCGCCACGACGATCATGGAGGCGATGGCGATGCCGTACCACGGAGCCTGTTTCCGGAAATTTTCCGCGAGCAGACGCTTGAGAAGGCTCTCATTGGCGGAAGACAGAATTTTTTGCAGCATTGAGCGTTTGGCCTTTCGCGTCGCGCGAAACTGTTGGGCGACGGATCCAACGGCAAATCATCGATCCCACATCATCGAGTTAGGGCCGTGATCCCAATTCGCGCCTATTTGGACCGTCGCGCGGGAAAATGCAAGAAAGCATGCGGTGCGTCCGCAGCCAGGACGCACCATTCTCCGTCATTGTGTTGAAGACGGGTTACGCCCTGTGGGCCCTTTCAGGGGCGCGCAGGCGGCGGCAACACCCGGTCAAGCTCGGAAATCCATACCTCGGCCGTGCCGTCGGACGGCGCACGCCAGTCGCCGCGGGGCGACAGAGATCCTCCCGACGAGATTTTCGGCCCGTTCGGAACGGCCGAACGCTTGAACTGGCTCGTCAGGAAAAAACGGCGAAGGAAGGAGCGCAGCCAGAAGCGGATCGTTTCCAGGTCATAGGACTGCATCTTGTCCGCCCGCATGTTCGGCGGCCAGGGCGCATCGCTGTCCGCACGCCAGGTGTGCCAGGACAGGAAGGCAATCTTGGAGGGGCGCAGCCCATAGCGGATCGTGTGGAAGAGGTTGAAGTCCTGCAGCGCGTAAGGCCCGACGAAGTCTTCCGTCTTCTGGGTCGGAGTATCTCCGTCCCCCGGCACCAGTTCGGGGCTGATCTCGGTATCGACGATGGATTCCAGCGTTCGAGAAGCCTCTTCGCCGAACAGATCCTTGGCCACGACCCAGCGGATCAGATGCTGGATCAGCGTCTTCGGCACCGAGGCGTTCACATTGTAATGGCTCATGTGGTCGCCCACGCCATAGGTGCACCAGCCGAGAGCCAGTTCTGACAGATCGCCCGTTCCCAGCACCAGGGCGTTGTTCTGGTTTGCCAGGCGGAAGAGAAGCGATGTGCGCGCACCGGCCTGCACGTTTTCGAAGGTGATATCGTAGAGCTTTTCGCCTTCTGCGGCCTTGTGCCCGATATCCTGCAGCATCTGCGTCGCCGCCGCTGCGATGTCGATTTCCTGGGCGCTGACGCCCAGCGCATTCATCAGCTTCCACGCATTCGACTTGGTGTGGTCGGAGGTGGCGAAGGCGGGGAGCGTGTAGGCAAGAATGTTCTTGCGCGGAAGGTTCAGACGGTCGAAGGCTCGTGCGGCGACAATCAGCGCATGTGAGGAATCTAGGCCGCCTGATACGCCGATGACGATCTTGTTCATCCCCGACGAGCGCAGGCGTTGCGTCAGGCCCTGGACCTGAATGTTGTAAGCCTCGAAACACAGCTCATCGAGCCGGGCGATGTCGCTCGGCACATAGGGAAAGCGCGACAGCGGTCGCATCAGGCCGAGGTCGGTCAGCGGCGGGTTGAGTTCGAACCGGACGCGGCGATAGGGCTTGCCCGGCGGGTTCGTTCGGCCGCACTCCTGGAAGGAGCCGGAGCGGATGCGTTCACCCGACAGCCGCTCCAGATCGATATCGGCCATGACCATGTTGGGCCGGTCGAGGAAACGCTCTGCCTGCGTCAGCAGCGCGCCATTTTCATAGATCATCGCATGCCCGTCCCAGGCGAGGTCCGTCGTGGATTCGCCTTCGCCGGCAGCCGAATAGAGGTAGGCGGCGAGGCATTGGCTGGATTGCACTTCGCACAGCGAATGCCGAAAATGCGCCTTGCCGACCGTAGCATTCGAAGCGGAGAGATTGACGATCACGGTGGCGCCGGCCATGGCCGCGCGCGTCGAAGGCGGGATGGGCGTCCACGCATCCTCGCAGATCTCCGTGGCGATCACGAGCCCACGGCAATCGCTGGCCTCGAACAGGAGATCGATCCCGAATGGCACGGTCTGTCCGCAGACCACCAGGTTGTCGATCTGCGCAACCGCGCCTGCGGGCGTGAAGTAGCGCGGATCGTAGAATTCCCGGTAGTTCGGCAGATAGCTCTTGGGAAGGATGCCCAGGATGCGGCCGCGATGAATGGCGATGGCGCAGTTGCAAAGGCCGGTGCCCACCCGCAGCGGCGCACCCACGAAAAGGATCGGCAAGAGCTCCTTCGAGCAGTCTACAAGATATGCCAGTGCTGCTTCGGTCGCAGCAAGCAGGGCGTCCTGATGGAAAAGGTCGTCGATCGAATAGCCGGTCAGGCCCATTTCGGTGAACAGCACGACGGCTGCGCCCTTGTCGCTTGCCTTCTGCGCCAGTGCCACATGGGCCTGTGCATTGGCCATCGGGTCGGTGATGTGGACAAGCGGCGTCGCGACGGCGACACGCGCCATGCCTTGTGCATAGAGGGAGGCGAAAGTGTCGGCATTGAGAAGAGATGGCGTCATGCAGGTAAACCGGGCTCGTCCTGTTTGCGAAATTCCAAGAGTCGAACCGTTATCACGGCAGATGCGTCTTCACCAAGCGCCACGCGCTCTGTCCAAGTAAGAGGGCGTGCGCGGGTCCTGCACGCCTGAAGATTTTTCCCCTCAGCGACAGTTCAGAAAATCGAGGAATGGTGGTGCATCGCAGTTTCGCCCAATATTCTTGTGTTTTTCCATCGTCCAGAAGACTAAGTCCAAGGAATGATATTGTCGTGCGGCGGGGCTGTCGTTAAACCTGACTCGTGGCCCATGACAGAAGATATTATGCCCTCCATACCGGTTTACGTCATCAATCTCGACCGCTCCGCCGACAGACTGGCGAAGATTGAGCGCTCGGCGCTCCAGCACGGGATCGAATTCATCCGGGTTGCTGCGGTGGACGGACGTTCGGTACCGGCCGGGGAACGTCATGGTCTGAGCGAACTGCTTTTCCGGCTGCGCTGCGGACGCAGATCGTTGCCCGGCGAATATGGCTGCTACCGCAGTCACCTGGAGACCCTGCGCCAGATCGCCGAAGGCAGCGCGCCAGCTGCGCTGGTCATGGAAGACGACGTGGAATTTGCCGATGGTCTGAAGGAGGCCGTTCGTGCGTTGGTCGGGCTGATGCCGAAGCGTGCTGTCCTGAAGCTCGTGCATCATCGCTCTGGCGGGTTCCTGCCGCTGGAGAGACCGGCAGAGGCGCTGGAAGTCGGCGTGTGCTGCATGGGGCCGCAGGGCTCAACGGCCGCCTATCTCGTGACCCGGGAGGGTGCGCGCCGTCTGCTGCGCCGCCTGCGCCTGATGTCCTTGCCCGTCGATGTCGCGATGGAGCGCGCCTGGTCGACCGGCGTCGATGTTCTCACGCTGCGCGAAAACCTCCTGCCGTTCATGGATGGACAGCGCGGCGTCACCCTCGTCGGCACGTCGGAGGAATATCGCTCCGTCAAGTTCTTCAAGCTTGCGCGCGTCCCGTCCTACCTTTTCAAGGGGCTGGAAAACATATGGCGCATGGCCTACGCGCTGTTGCGCGCCGGCTCCTGGCATCTCCTGTCGCGGCTGCGTGGCTGACGACGCCGGCGGCGGATCGCTCCTGCTGCCCCCGGGCTGCCCCTTGCCCCTTATGGCGATCCTCACGAGGTCTTAACCGTAATGCCCGATGGTCTGTGGACAAGACCGTACATCTGCCCCCGGAAACGATACGCTAACGATCGCTCGCCATAATGCGCGTTGCGACGCGGAATTATCAGACGCGTGGCGGATTGAACGAGGTCGGGAAATGAATTCTCAACTGGTTGCCCGTGGCACGACGGGAGACATTGCGGCTGGCAATGCGCCGCCCATGGAGCAGTTCCATCGGATACAGGACCTGTTCGACCAGACATTCAAGGCCGCCAGGGTCGGGATTTGGGTCTGCACCCTGCCGGATGAGAGGCTGACCTGGACAGATACGGTTTTCGAACTCTTCGATCTCGATCCACAGGCGCCATTGCGTCGCGACGATATCGTTTCCCTCTACACGCAGGCCTCGCGCGAGGCTTTGGGCACCCTCCGGTCCGCGGCGATCCGTGACGGCGACGGCTTCAACCTTGATGCGGAAATCGTCACCGCCAAGGGCAACCGGCGCTGGATCCGGATTACCGCGGTCGTCGAGCGGGAAGAGGGCGTGGCGAAGCGCATTTTCGGCATGAAGCAGGACATTACCGCCGAAAAGACCATGTTCGACCAGATCCGCCGGACCGCCGAGATCGACCCCGTGACCGGGCTCGCCTCGCGCGCAAAATTCGAGAGCGTCTTCGAGGATGTGTGCGCAAGCAGCGGCGCGGGCTCCCACGGACTTCTCCTCGTCGATCTCGATGGCTTCAAGACGGTCAACGACCGGCTCGGACATCAGGCCGGCGACAGCTGCCTCATGATGGCGGGAGAAAAACTCCGCAAGGCTGTTCCCGGCGCCAGGCTTGTGGCGCGTATCGGTGGTGACGAGTTTGCCGTCATTCATGACTGCGCCTCGCCCGAAGCCCTGCAGGAACTGGGCGATCGCCTCGTTGCCGCGCTGGAATACTGGTGGGGGCGCGGCTCCAGAAAGGTCAAGCTTACAGCCTCCGTGGGCGCCGCGATGATTGGCATGTATGCCGCGTCGAAGGATGTTTTCGCCCTTGCCGACCAGGCCCTTTACCGGGTGAAGGCCGAGGGCAAGAGCGGCCTGCGGCTTGCAGGGGAAAACACCTCCATCAACGCTGCCTGATCTCATCGCCAGGCAGCCCGAACGGGCGTCTCAAACAAGTTCCGGGCAATGCAGCCCGGCTATTCATCCTCCCCAGCATGCTTGAAGCGGCCGTGGCCACCATCCGGGTCGCGGCCCGGAGGACTGACCGTGTTGACGAAACTGATCCATCCCGATCGGCCCCATCTGGAAAGACTGGAGGCCGAGGCGATCCATGTGATGCGGGAAGTGGCAGCGAGTTTCGCGAAACCGGTCATGCTCTATTCGATCGGCAAGGATTCCTCCGTCATGCTGCATCTGGCGATGAAGGCGTTTTATCCCGCCCGTCCGCCGTTCCCGCTTCTGCATGTCGACACGCGCTGGAAGTTCAAGGAAATGATCGTCTTTCGCGACCGCATCGCGGCCGAACTCGGCTTCGATCTGCTGGTCCACATCAACCCCGACGGCATTGCGGACAACGTCAATCCCTTCACCCATGGCTCAAGCCACCACACCCATGTCATGAAGACGCTGGCGCTGCGGCAGGCGCTCGACAAATACGGGTTCGACGCGGCCTTTGGGGGCGCGCGCCGCGACGAGGAGAAGTCACGCGCCAAGGAGCGCATCTTCTCCTTCCGCACGCACGAACACGCTTGGGACCCGAAGGCCCAGAGGCCGGAAATGTGGAAGACCTATAACACCCGGATCCAGAAGGGTGAGGAGATCCGCGTCTTTCCGCTCTCCAACTGGACCGAGCTGGATATCTGGCAATATATCCTGAAGGAAAATATTCCCATCGTGCCGCTTTATCTGGCATCGAAGCGTCCGGTCGTCGAGCGCGACGGCATGCTGATCATGGTCGATGACGAGCGTATGCCGCTGAGGCCGCAGGACAAGGTGGAGGAACGCTCCGTCCGCTTCCGTACGCTCGGCTGCTATCCGCTGACCGGCGCAGTCCCCTCGCAGGCCGATACGCTGGAAAAGGTCGTCGCCGAGATGCTGGCCGCGACCACCTCGGAGCGCCAGGGCCGCGCCATCGACAAGGACGAGGCGGGCTCGATGGAGAAGAAGAAGCGCGAGGGCTATTTCTGATGACTGATCTTGCGGCCTATCTGCGCGCGCAGGAAGAAAAGTCCACGCTGCGCTTTCTCACCTGCGGTTCGGTCGATGACGGCAAATCGACGCTGATCGGCCGGTTGCTCTACGACACGAAGCTTCTCTTCGAGGATCAGCTTGCCACGCTCGCCAGCGACAGTCGCAAGCATGGCACGAATGGCGAGGCGCTGGATTTTGCCCTACTCATGGACGGGCTGGAGGCCGAGCGCGAGCAGGGCATCACCATCGATGTCGCCTACCGCTTCTTCGCCACCGACAAGCGCAAATTCATCGTCGCCGACACACCCGGCCACGAGGAATATACGCGCAACATGGCGACCGGCGCCTCGACCGCCGATCTCGCCGTCGTGCTGGTCGATGCCCGGCGCGGGGTGCTGACCCAGACCCGCCGCCACAGCTACATCGCCTCGCTTCTGGGCATCCGCCATGTGGTTCTGGCGGTCAACAAGCTCGATCTTCTCGACTATAATCAGGCGGTCTTTGACGCCATTGCAGCGGACTATCGCGCCTTCGCCGCCGAACTCGACTTCGAGACCGTCGTCGCAATCCCTCTCTCTGCGCGCTTCGGCGACAACGTCATCGCCCGCTCGCCAAACACGCCGTGGTATGCCGGACCGACGCTGCTCGGCCATCTCGAAACGGTTCAGATCGCAGGCAGGGGTGTTGACCGGCCCTTCCGCTTCCCCATCCAGTCGGTCGTCCGGCCCAACCAGGATTTTCGCGGCTTTGCCGGGCAGGTCGCCGGCGGACGCATTGCGGTCGGCGATCCGGTCGTCGCCGCCAAATCCGGCAAGACCTCTCGCATCGCCCGAATCGTCACGAAAGACGGTGACTTGGGTGAGGCGGTCGAGGGGCAGGCGGTGACAATTGTGCTCGCCGACGAGATCGAATTGTCGCGCGGCAACATGCTGGTCGCACCCACCGATCGCCCGCATGTCGCCGACCAGCTTCAGGCCCATCTCGTGTGGTTCGACTCAAAGCCGCTCATCCCCGGCCGCTCCTATATCCTGCGCACCGAGACCGACACGGTGAACTGCACCGTCACCGCCTTGAAGCACGAGGTGAATGTCAACACGCTGGCCCGTGATGCGGCGCGCGCGCTCTCCATGAACGGCGTCGGTGTGTGCAATCTGTCGCTTCAATCGCCCATTGCCTTCGATGCCTACAGGGACAACCGGTCGACCGGCAACTTCATCCTGATCGACCGCTACAGCAACGCCACGCTTGGCGCCGGGATGATCGATTTCCCGCTGCGCCGGGCCGAAAACGTCCACTGGCAGGCCATGGAGGTCAACAAGCAGGCGCGCGCCGAGATCAAGGGCCAGCGCCCCGCCGTCCTCTGGTTCACCGGGCTCTCCGGCTCCGGCAAGTCGACGATCGCCAACAGCCTCGAAAAGCTTCTGCACGCGGAGGGCCGCCACACCTACATGCTCGACGGCGACAATGTGCGCCATGGGCTCAACCGCGATCTCGGCTTCACCGAGGCCGACCGCGTGGAAAACATCCGCCGTGTCGCCGAGGTCGCCAAACTCATGGCCGATGCCGGACTGATCGTCATCGTCTCCTTCATTTCGCCCTTCAAGGCGGAGCGCCGGCTGGCGCGCGACATGATGGAGGAGGGCGAGTTCATCGAGATTTTCGTCGACACGCCGATCGAGGAATGCGCCCGGCGCGACCCCAAGGGGCTTTACAAGAAGGCGCGTGAAGGCAAGATTGCCAACTTCACCGGCATCAGTTCGCCCTATGAGCCGCCGGAAAACCCCGAGCTGCGGCTGGATACGCTCAGCGAAGAACCGGACGATCTTGCCCGCCGCATTGCCGATTTCATGGGCGAACGGCTCATGCAGGGCTAGAGCATACGGGCATATACGTCAAAGGCCGGAGGAGGGCCGAGAACATGAGCAATGACACCGCGCCTCCGATCAGCCGCTATCCGATCCCGGCGCTTACCAGCCTTCCGGCCGATATTCGCGAGCGTATCGAGGCCGTGCAGGAGAAGTCAGGCTTCGTGCCCAATGTCTTCCTCGTGCTCGCCCGCCGGCCGGACGAGTTCCGTGCCTTCTTCGCCTATCACGATGCGCTGATGGACAAGCCCGGCAATCTGACGAAGGCCGAGCGCGAGATGATCGTGGTGACCACAAGCGCTGCCAACCAGTGCCAGTATTGCGTGATTGCCCATGGCGCGATCCTGCGCATCCGGGCCAAGAACCCGCTGATCGCCGATCAGGTGGCGATCAACTACCGCAAGGCCGACATCACGCCCCGCCAGAAAGCCATGCTGGACTTCGCCATGAAGGTCTGCACGACCGCCTATGCTGTTGATGAGACGGATTTCGATGCGTTGAAGGATCAGGGTTTCGATGAGGAGGACATCTGGGACATCATGGCGATCACTGGTCTTTTCGGCTTCTCGAACCGAATGGCGAATGTAACGAGCATGCGTCCCAATGATGAGTTCTACACGCTCGGTCGCTAAAGGCTGTTGAGCCGGAAACGAGCCGAGTTAGAATGCGCCGTTTCACTTGGAGGAAAATTAACAAACGGCCTTTATTTTCGGGTATTCTAATAGAATTTTCGGGATATGCGTCTATGAATGGGGGATGGGGAGGAGTGAAGCTGTATCAGGCGGTGAAGCGTCTCATCACGGTTCCGAACGACAATCCTGAATTGACGCTCGCGCAGTTCAAGGCCTTCTCGAAACAGGTCCCGCTTCTCTACTTCATTCTGCTGACGAACATGCTGTCGCTGGCCGGCACGCATCAGAACAGCGCGCCCTTCTGGCTGGTAAAAGTGGTCCCCGCGATTTTCGCGGTGGTTTTCACCGTCCGCGGCCTGGGCTGGATCAGCGAATCGCGCAAGACGGTGGATGCCGCCTATGCCTATCGCCGGCTGGTCTCCACCAACCGCCTCGTCCTGCCCATTGCCGTGCTGTCCGTCGCCTGGTCCGTAGCCCTGATCCCCTATGGCAATGACTATCAGAAGGCGCATGTCGCCTTCTTCATGTCGATCACCGTCATTGGCGTCATCTTCTGTCTCATGCATCTGCGCTCTGCGGCGCTCATGGTCACGTTCCTGGTGATCACGCCCTTCGCCGTCGTCATGGGCATGTCCGGCGAGCCGACGCTGATCGCTACGGCGGTCAATATGTTCCTCGTATCGCTTGCCATGATCGCGATCCTGCTGCGCCACTATTCCGACTTCGCCAAGCTGAACGAGCAGCGCCTGACGCTTCTCGCCCAGCAGGAAGCGTTGCGCGACAAGAACCGCGAGATGCAGTTGCTTTCGGACGAAAACCTGCGGCTCGCCAATCTCGACAGCCTGACCCAGATTGCCAATCGCCGCAGCTTCTTTTCCAACCTTGCCTCCGCCTTCGACCACGCCCGAGCAGAAGACGGACGGCTGGCGATCGGCATTGTTGACCTCGACGGCTTCAAGCCTGTCAACGATCTCTACGGACATTCGGCCGGCGACAAGGTTCTGGTCGAGGTGGCAGATCGCCTGTCCACGTTCGATCACGCCGGTTGCAGCGTCTTTCGCCTGGGCGGCGACGAGTTTGCGCTGCTGGTCGATATGGACGGTATGGACGAGAAGTCGCTGCTCGACTTCGGCATGCGCGTCTGTGCCAGCATCTCGGCGCCGATCATGATCGGCAACAGCGTCGTTCACGTGACCGGCTCCATGGGCATCGCGGTCTATCCGGACGTCGGCGTCAGCGGGCAGGATCTCTACGAACGCGCCGATTATGCCCTCTACAGCGCAAAGCGCGAGAACCGCGCCAGCGTCGTGATCTTCAATGCGCACCAGGCCCGGGCTCTGTTCCGCCAGCGGCAGGTCGAGGACGTGCTGTTTGCTGCCGATCTCGAGCAGGAATTGTCGCTGGCCTACCAGCCGATCGTTGCCGCGCAATCGGGGCGAACCGTGGGCTTCGAAGCATTGGCCCGCTGGACAAGCCCGGCGCTCGGCCCCGTCTCTCCGGCGGAATTCATTCCGATCGCCGAGCAGCATGGCCGCGTCAACCTGATTACCCGCCTGCTGCTCACGCGCGCGCTTGCAGAAGCCAGGTCATGGCCGGGCGAGACCTATCTCTCCTTCAACCTTTCACCGCACGATCTCGCGATGGAGGAAAACGTTCTGCGGATCATCGCGGCCGTCAATGCCAGCGGCATCGCACCCAGCCGGATCAATTTCGAGATCACCGAAACCGCCATCATGCACGATTTCGATCAGGCGGCGCATTCTATCGAGTTGTTGCGCGCGCTGGGCTGCCAGGTATCGCTCGATGATTTCGGAACGGGCTATTCCAGCCTCAACCACGTGCACAAGCTGCCGCTCTCCAAGATCAAGATCGACCGCTGCTTCGTCGATCATATCGACGAACGCCCGGCGAGCTTCAAGATCGTCAAATCGGTTCTCACACTCTGCAACGAAATGGGCCTGACGGCGATTGCCGAGGGCGTGGAGCGCGAGGAGGAGGTGCGCGTTCTGAAGGCTCTGGGCGTGGACTCCATGCAGGGCTATTATTTTTCGCGCCCCCTCGCTCCGGAAATGGCAAACATCCGTCTCGAAGGCGAGGGCGACGCAGCCCGCGCCGCCGCAAGGCAAACGACGCACGAGTGAGGCCGCTTGCCGAGGCGGCGAGCGAGCACGGACGGAGATACAAACGGAAACGCGGGGCGATGATGGCATCGCCCCGCGTTCTCATGTTCCGGTTGCCGGGGCAGGCTTAAGCGCTGATGCGCTCCGCTGGCCCAAAGCGTGATCTCACGACTTCTTTGCCGTCTTGTCCGCGCCCTTGGCGACAGTCTTTGCCGGGGCGGGAGCCGGCGTCGGCTTGACGCTGCCTGGCGCCAGCAATTCGCGGCAATAGGATGGGCTGAATTCGCCCTTGCGGTCGCTGGTGATGGTAATGGAGCGGATGTTGTAGTCGGTGGTCACGGCGATCGTGGCCGAGCAGCTCTTGTATTCGCCGCGCACGCGCTTGTAGCCGCCCTTCCAGGTGAAGACCGAACCGGTCCCGTCGTCAGCCAGCGGCGGCCCGTAGGCTGCGAAGAACTTGCCCGCAGATTTGCCGACCCATGCCGAGGCGATCGGATCGCCCATGCTGCCGCCTGTTGTCGCACAGGCCGAAAGTGACGCAGCAACTGCTGCCAACGCGAGGAATTTCAGTTTCATGATCGCCCACTCGATATTGATCGGCCGCTAACGCCGAATCGCCGATGACAGGTTTGCAGGATTCGCAACGGGGGTTGCAACGGTTGCGATGCAAAAAATGCCGATTGTTGCAGCCAATCCCCGGTCTTCTGCGGCCGGCTGTTGAAAAGCGCGCCCGCAGACGCGCCGCCTCCAGCCTATTTCGTGACGCCGAACACCTCGGCGCAGCGCGAACGCGAAATGCCGTCGCCCTCGGTATCGCCCGAGAGGCTGATCGACTGGATGATGCGCGCCTTGTTGACCGTGATCTGCGCCTCGCATTGCAGTCGAACATCGCGACCGGGTGCGACCATCACCATTTCCGGATCGCCGTACCAGGGGCCGAAACGCGGTCCGAAACGGGGGCCGAACATGGGGTCGTAGAACGGGTCACGCCGGACGATTTCGTAATCCGGCGGAATATACTTGTCCATCCGCCCGCCGCGCCACGTATAGATGGTGCGCCCGCCGCTCAGCTTGTAGCTCGACACAGGCGGCCCGTAGGCCGAGAAGAAGCTGTCCACCGGCTGCCCCGGCCAGCGTTGCGCCACGCTGCGCTGCGCATCCTCGGTCGTCGTGCAGCCCGCCACGACAAGGCAGGCGGCCAGCGCCGCCAGAGGCCGGAAAAGCAATCTCATGGCAATCTCCTTTGCCGCCAATGCTTTATGGCATTTACGGGGCGAGGTTAAGGCGTTTGTCGAGGTCTGACCGCCTGACCTCGAAAAAAAATCGAAAAACCATCATCAGGGCGCTTGTGGTTTCAAAATCGCTGGTTTATAGACCCCCTCGCTGGCATCGGAGTGTAGCGCAGTCTGGTAGCGCACCACGTTCGGGACGTGGGGGTCGAGTGTTCGAATCACTCCACTCCGACCAGCTAATTCCCCTGAAAATTTCGGTCTCGAAGCAGGCTGCCACCGGCACTTTGATGTGTGTGGTTGTAGCGGGTCGCGCGCTTTTGAACTTTTGACACCGGGTTTTAGAACACTCAAAGTCACTTCCTAATTGAATCGGCAAATTCTTTGCAAGCGCTCGCTTCATCGCCATGATGTGCGACTTTGACCCATTCCAAAAGCCGCAGACGAACCGCATCGACAGCCTCCTTATCTGATCCTCCGATGACCGTGTTCGCGAACATGATATTTAAAGCCGGGATCTCGGAAACATTGCAGTGTGCGGCTCCCCATTCTATCCATGCGGCCAAGAGCAGCTTCTCATCGTTTGACTGTTCCACTGCGGCCGCCGCTAGAAGCGCTGCACTGACTGTGACAAGTAGCATTCAACGAGTTCCCGAGATGATGACTTCGCGAACCTTCTTACCAGGCCCGCCGCTGATCGAATAGGTACACTCCACTTCCTCGATCGAGAAGGCGCGGAATGTTTCGTACACTCCTTGAACCGCATTCAAAGACAGTATGAAGTGGCCTCGAAGCCTCTTCAAGATATCTGCCATGTGCTCAAAGTCTCCTCGGCCGAACACGCCTGGCCCATAATCGCCTTCATTCCCATAATAGGGTGGGTCGAAATAGAAGAGCATCCCTTCCCGGTCATAACGGTCAATGAATTTCGCCCAGGGCAGGTTCTCGATGACGACGCCGGCGAGGCGTTCGTGCACATCTTCCAACAGCGGGCCAAGCTTTGACACATTGAACCGGGAACCGGTAGTTCTCGTTACGCCAAATGTCTGCCCCTCGACCTTGCCGCCGAATGCTGTTCGTTGGAGATAGAGGAAGCGCGCCGCCCGTTCCAGATCCGTCAAGGTCGATGGATCGCAGCGCTGCAGTCGCTCGAATTCGCGCCGAGACGTAATCTGGAATCGCAGCGTGTCCATGAACTGCGGATAGTGCCGCTGCAAGATCCTGAAGAGGTTCGCGACCTCGCCGTTGATGTCATTGATGACCTCAAGCTTTGGCTGGAACGGCCGGCGCAGAAAGACGCCACCCATGCCGACGAACGGCTCTGCGTAGCCGTCGTGTGGGATCGAGCGCAGCCGCTCTATAATAGTCCTTGAGAGCACTCGCTTCCCGCCAATATAGGCGGCCGGGGGATTCGCGGGGATAACGTTGCGAAGGGCTGTGTCAGCCATTGTGCATTTACCTTGACTCGCTCACAAGCCGCGCAGCCCTACGGGGCTACGGGTGGTGAAGTTAAGTCTTCTTGCTTCCGGGCGGGTTTGGACGCCAATCTTTGGCCCGCCTCCGGCTTAGGCCGGCACCTGGTGTTTTGCTTGTGGTCGCCGCCGGTGGCCACATTTGATGAGAGGGATGGATGGGCTTAAAACGTCATAGACGCCAACGCCCGCACCACCGCGTTAGCCTGCCACAGACCAGCCGTCGCGTTCCCAGCGTCACCCATATGCGTATTGTCGGCCCCGATGATATCGGCCTTGTTGCCGGAGGTGATCCACGAACCATCAGCGTCCGTCGTAATCGGGATTTTAGCGATGCCCTTGGTTACGCCGCTGGCATCGACCCCTGCGAAAAACGCATTCTCGGAAGCCTGATAAGGCGTGGCGTTGCTGCCGCCTGTTGGATCGTAGCAGCCAAAGCAGAAAATCAGGGCGTTCGGATAGGTATTCCTGATGAACTGGATAGCCGCAGCAGAGTTGGCTGTGATGGCACTGCCTAAACTTGCGCTGTCGTTGATCGAGGCCATAAGGAAGACGTAGTCCGGCGCTGCGCCAATCAGTCCGATATCGCCCGCTGCGATGCGATTTCCGAAAGACAATGCTCCAGCGTTGTCAGCGGCCCATTTCGTACCGCCCGAGCCTGATGCCATCATGAGGTCGATCCCTAGATGATCAGCCATCTGAAGGCAGTAGAGGTTGCCGAGCGCACTCATCTGCGTGTTCCCGCCGATGTAGCTATCACCCACTGCTACGCCGCGCAGGAACGCTGACGATTTTGGAAGTGGGTAAATCCTGCCCGCTGCATCAGCATAAACACCGACGAGGCCGCAGGCTGACTGCATTTCAATCGCGATTTCTCGCGTGGCTTTACCGCCCGCCGAGGTAAAATCGAGCAGGATATATTCATGCGTGTTGCCGGTCGTCGCTGCCGTCTGTGTGCCGGCCATATCGACATACTGACCGTTGACGAGAAAACGATATTTTGCCGTCGTCGGCATGACACGGAAGGCAACCTTTGTGCTGTCGATCATGACCGAGATACGTCCAGCACTGCACTGCGAGCCATCATTGAGCCCGAGGTTGCCGCCTGTCGCGCCGATCTTTGCAGTTTTCAGGCGGTAAACGCCGCCTGAAAAATAGAAAGACCCGGCTGTCGTAAAGACTGATGCGTTCGATAGGACGCTCTTGTTCACGGACGCGCTCAGCGGGTTTGTCGTTCCGTTTGCCGTCACGGTCGGAGGCGACGACATGACGCCACGGGTGAAAGCATTGTTGCGCTTGGCACGGGCAGCGGCAGACGCCAGAAGTTGAGCCTTGCGGTACAGCGGCTCTGCTGCTGCCACGTCTGCTGCGGTCATAACGGGATAGGTCATGGCTGATCCTTTAGGCGGGGCGCGTCATTAGCTGACCGGTCACGGGTGAGGTCATGGGCTGACCAGTGATGGGCGACCGAAGGACGGTTGCAGGCACACCCTGAGCGAGGGCGTCAGGGAACGAGCGAACTGCCGTCGCTTCGGAGACCGGAAGCGCGATTGGCATTGCAAGGCCGGCCGAAAGCATCACTCGGCATCCCAAACGTAGGAATCGCCTTTGCCGTCCCGGAGCGTAAAACGCACCGTCGGAAGCTGGGCGACGCGGACGATCTGGCGGCTGGTCGCATGCATCGTATCGATCACGGCCCAAGGCGCGGCAGCATTCAGCTTGGTCTCGATGTCGACGGTCGCCTGAGCGTTTCCTGAGGAAAATTGGAAAATGGAATCGCCGGTCGGCGTGAAGGCCGGGCTGGTATATGTGGCATCCGTCGTGGAGAGTCTCTGTGCCATGTAGTTGCTCCTCAGCCGGCCGCCGGCCAAATGATGGTGTCTCTGATCGCGCGGGCTGCATCGGGGTCGGCAGCGTCCATGATCGCCTTGTTGGCGGTCATTCGGACCTTCTCGATGGCCGCGCCGATCGTCGCCCAGGCGGTATATGCAGCAATGACCGCCTCCGCGACGCCGGCGGCGCTGGTGGCTGTAATGCCGACCTCATTGGCAATCATCGGATAATCGCCCGGATCGGCTCCGGCGATCGCCAGAAAGGCTCGCGCCTGGGCTAGCTTCTCCGTGTAGGTCATGGCCTGGCCTTCGCCGGCGGTGATGTACCGTTTACGCTCGGCCTCGGCGGCTGCGTTAACCTCCTGGACAAGTGCTCGCTTGAGGTCGTTTAAAGCCTCTTCAGTGGCCTCGCTGGGCAGCGGCGGCAAGAAAGTCTTGCCGTCCCATCGCCATCCCGTATGGACCGCCTCTGAGGCGGAAATGAAATCGGCGGAGATATCCGGATGGTAGACGGCCTCCGGCAGCAAGTTACCGAGATCGACGACTTCAACCGCAATGCCGTTTTGAATACGTGCGTAAAACATGATCTGCCTCACAGAACCTTGATGATGATGCCGCCGTTGGCACCCTTGCCGCCGTTATTGCCACCCGTGCCGCCAGCGCCGCCGCCGCCGCCGCCCGGCCATGACCCATCGACGCCGGGACCACCGGACGGCGGAACAGGTGGCGCACCAAAGGGTGATCCGCCGCCGCCGCCGCCAATCCCCGTGCCATCGGCGGCAGCCGGCAGGCAGCCTGCGCCATTGCCGCCTCGTACGTTGATATCTCCCCCTATGCCGATACCTCCGGTGGTCACGTTGCCGACGATGGCGAACTTGCCGTGAATGCCGGGCTCGCCCGGCGTGGCCGAGAAGTATGAGCCGAAGGATGTCGTCTGCCCGGTCCCACCGGAATTGCCGGGAGAACCTCCAATTCCGCCGGCGCCGTTGAAATAGGGGATGATCTGGCCAGGCGTTACATCGATTTCCTTGTAGGCATAACCGGAGCCGGCCCCACACGAGCCGCAATAACCATTGTTCGTATTGGAGCCACCACCGCCTCCGGGCGCTCCCGCCCAAAGATATACGCCGATCCGATACACACCGGCCGGCACGACATAGTTGCCCGCGCCGGCCGCGCTGATGATCGTCAAGCTTGTCGAAAAGCGCGGTGCGAGTGGCGCTGACACCTGCACATTGGCGCCATCGTAAATCGCCGTCACAATTGCGCCGCCCGGTAACTGGCCCGGCTTCAGTGCGTTGTTTCCAAGAGATACGATGGCCTTTGGCGCCAGCTCGTTGGGGGATAGCGTCACAGCATCTGTGTTCGGCGTGGCGATTTTCAATCGGATCGGCACACCTACGAGTTCAGCCCACGACGTAGGTGCTGGCGTCAGACTGACTGTCAGTGCGTTGGCGGAGCCGGCTGCGTCGAAATAGTTGAGCTTCTGCGAGCGGATCACTTTGACGAGCTGGTTCCATTTGGTCGGGTCGGCGACAAGTCCAGCCGCCTCGATCACGCCCATGATCTCTTCCTGGACGCTGTTGAGCCAGTCCGCCGTTACCTCCGTGCCGTCGGCGCCTATGCTGAGATCTTCGTCTTTGAAGCCACGCCGGCCGCCGCCGATATCGACATGATCTGCGCCATTCACCCGATCCATCAGGCTTCCCCATAATTAAAGACAACGGTGGTGTGCGCCGGCTTGGAACGCCTGATCACACATTCGATGGCCGAGACTGCGAACCAGCCCAGGCTTTGACCGGCGCGACTGGCGCCCGCCTTGAAATTGACGACCGTAACGACGCCCGGAATATTCACGCGCCAGACGAACTGGCACCCTTCCGGCCGCAGCCGCTGGCCGGCTCGAAGGCCGCCTGCCTTTGACGGCCAGAATTCGTCGATCGTGATCGCGATGCCCAGTGCTGCGGCAATGGAGATGAAGTACGGAATTGACTGCCCGCCTCGCGCCGTCCAGCGCTGGAAGGCCAGAAGGCGACGCTGATCGACAGTCAGTTCGGAGGGATCGCGGCCGCAGGGATCCGGCCCAAGGCAGCGCTCGAAATCGGCAAGGATCGCGCTGGCGCGGCGTGGATCGGTTTCGCTCATCAGGCTTTCCGCATCCGCTTCTACGTCAGCCAGTGCCGTGGCCACGGCGTTCAGGATGAGGTCGATCACGCCGCCTTTTCGCCGCAAGGCCCATCCAGTCGCCATCTTCTGGCGGATGCTTTTGACAATCGCTTCGGGGCTTCTGGCCACGCTTCAAAGCCCCCTCAAGCCCACGTTATCGTGCCCGGAATCGGGCACTGTTTCGAACCGAGCACATAACGCGCAGCCGGGATTGCGAGATCGTGGGCATATTCACCGTCCGCAGCGGAGATCGCCTCCGAGATGCGGGATGGTTCGATTGCCGCGCCGATCGGGCTCGCATTCTCCTCATCGTCATCGTCGCCAATCGTCGCAACAAACCGCGCAAAAGCGCTGGCAATCGCTGCTTTCACCGTTGCTGTGTTCGGCCGGGGCGCTACAGTGATGGGGATCTCGACGAGCTCGCCGGCCACCATGATCACCCTGGCCGTCACAGGCCGAACGCCGGTCTGACTTCCCTGGGGGCCAATGTAAGAGGCGATAGCGTCGAGCTCTTCGACCGTCGGAACGCGCGGATTGCCGGCCTCGTCCTTCATCACGATAACGACGCCAACCGATCCTCGACCTATCCAATCTTCGACGACATTGACGGCGTAGACATCAGCGACTTCCAGCGCCCATGCCTTGTAGTCAGGGGCAGCGCCGCCCTTCGGCGGCTCGCGAATGCGTTCAAGATAGCGCGCCTGGACGCTCTCCGGCGCTTCATCGTCGGTGCCGCCGGAAAAGGCGGTGACCACGGTAACCCCGGTGATCTCGGGATAGGCGTCGACCGTGGACAGCTTCACGCCGGCTTCAAGATTACCATCCGCGCCCCCGGCCTGCGCCCTGGCTGAAAGCGTTATGACGCCGCTGACACCGACCGTACCGCCGACCGTTGTGATGTAGAGGACGCCCGTCGAGGATGAAAGCTCGATGCCGCTTTCCATGATCGTGCCGCTCGCGGCCTCGATCGCAACCGACCCGACCGCCTTTACCGCCTCACGAGGCTGGACGCCCCAGATGTTGGCATGGCGAAGGATCATGGCCTCGTCATCCGCGCTATCCGGCATATACTGACGGCCCCACCACGCCTGATGGTCATGCAATTCGCGGATCTCGGCCGCGATCGGGGAGAAGAAATGCGCAAAAACGCCCTTGGCGGAGCGGACCGCCCGCGAGACCGCAGTGATTTCTGCGCCTGGGCGAAGCGTCAGGATGCCTGTCTCGGCTGCAGCGGCCATCCGCGCAAAGATCTTCGAGGCAGCGGGGATCTTCCAGACCATCAGGCAGCCACCTTTCTGGTCAACTCGATCGACGTGTCCTGGATCTCTGTGCGGTAGCCGAGGACGCCACGCTTGACCCACCAGGCCTCGACGGTCGCAGGCTCACCGATCTCCGGTCCGACCCAATCCAGCCCCTCGGAAAGATAGTAGATGGCGAGCTGCCTTGTGGTTTCGGTTTCCTTGGCACGATCGAGAAGCCACATCTTGCAGCCAGCCATTTTTCCGGCAGGGTTCAGACCGTCCAGGACCGCTCCGCGCCGTTCTGAAAACGAGGTCGGCGCCAGGAACTGGGTGCGCCCTTCGGGCAGATCATCATCGGGCGAGGCGCGACGATCGAGCCCTACCGACAGAAACATGGGCGTGAGCGGGGTCTCATCGAGGACGAGATCGAAATCGTCACCGAGCACCAGATCGCAGCAGCGCTGCTCCGGGTCGTAGGCAAGGGCGATATCGAGAAAGTTGCTCATGGTGCGGACGCTATCGCGCGCGCGCGTCTCGCATCATGACTGCCACGGCAGGCATGTCTTAGCCGACCGGGACATCGCTCTGGTCGTCGCCCTCGACGACGCCACCGTGCGTATGGGTGCTGCCGACATCGATCCCGTTGTTCTTCAGATAACCGCCGTCGATATCGACGCCGGCCGAGGTGACGGTGAAGGTCACGCCACCTATCTTTGCGGTGAATGAGTTCGCGGCCTTGACTTCGACGCCTCCAGAGGCGCGAACCAAAACGCGATCTCCGTGCTTGTTTGCAAGCCCGACATCGCCCTTCAAGAGGCCGCCCATTCGCTGCGACGGGTTGGAAAGTGCCAGAAGTGCCATGTCGCCCTCGTCTCCGCCGATTGAGAGTGCGATTCCCAGAGCGCCATCCTCGTCGGGCACAGAGACGAGGCCATAGGGATGCCAGATTTCTACATCGTCGCGCCAGATGCCCTCCGCCACCTCGGCCGAAGCCGTTTGCATCTGACCACCGTCCTTGATGTTCTTGACGGTGACACGCCGGATGAGGCCGCGGAGCTTGTTCATCACCTCGCTCATAAGGGCTCCGCCTTGCTGTCCAGCGCTCCTGACGATGCCGTTGACTTCCGGCTGCGCTGGTTGCCCGAGCTGCCTTTCGCCTTTGGATCGAACGCCTCCGGCCTGCAGCTGGTGATGTCTGTCGTCGCTCCGGACTGATCCTCGGCATAACGGGTACGTGAAATCAGCTGGTCGCGCTCGACATCGAGAAAGGCATCCGAGACATGCACGAGTTGGTTGACGGTCCAGAGGCTGCCGTTGACGGTATGGCCCTTGACCGTGTGGGTCAGTTCTTCGCCTTCGCCTTTGGCCGTGCGGCATCTCCAGTCCGCTTCGCTTTGGGCCGATGATTTGTCGGCCTTGCTACGCGCTAGGTAAACCGCAGGCCGATAGCGCTCGATCTCGCTATCCGTTGCCATGCCTGTGGCAACCGTGCCCTTGCGTTCATTGTCCGTTGCCGAACTGCTCGTGCTCTCCGTTCTTGAGCCGACATCGAGAGGTTCTGCGGTTGCATCAAGCGTGGCGGCTCCACGCGCCTTTGCGGCCCGCTCCGACTGTCCGCGCACCGTCGTCTTGGAGTAACGCCGCGTGGTCGACTCCTTGCCGCTCGATCTGAGAACATTGCCGGGCTGTTCGAGGTCTGCCGGCGCGCGGGTCGTTCCAGCGCGCGTGATGACGATGCCGCCTATGCCATCGGAGAGGACCAGGACGCCGCGCGAACGGGTGCCCTTCTCGATCGCGGAGAAGGCGGTTTCGCCGAGATCGATGGCGTAACGATCAAAGACATCACCGGTATCGACATCTGCCTTCACCGTCAGCCCGAACGGCGCTGCGATCTTCTTGGCAGCCGCTTCGAGCTTCACCTTCTTCAATTCGGCCTGCTGACCATCGGGAAGAGCTGCGGAGTCGATCAGATCGCCAGTCTTATCGCGCCCTGAAATCGTGACAGTTGCCTGGCCTTCACTGAGATCCTTGTCGACCTCTTCGACATGACCTTTCAGGACGGTTCGATTGCCGATCTTGATGACCGCCTTCATCTGCGACTTCAGCCGCTTCAGGATCGGTACGCTGGCGAATGCAAGCGCCGCCGAGGATGCCTGCCCATCGCGGAATGTAAAACTGAAAGACCCGGAGAAGTCCTTCAGATCGCGCGTCACTTCGCCCGATGTCCACTGATCATAGCGCTGACCGTCCAGATAGAGCTGAAGACTTTTTGCCATGATCAGAACTCCAGGAACTCGATATAGCCGGCAGGCAGTTGCGCGGGATGCACTGGATCGTTGCGGGTCACGAGGTCGAGATAGACCGCCTCGATTTTCGAAGGCGTGTCGCCGGCGAGATGCTGGGCGACCGCAAAGGTGTCGGCGTTTCGCGGTGCCAGGATCCGCCGCACGCTAGGAAGGCGGCCGATGATTTCGTTGATGTCCGAGACGATGCTCGCCGAAAGCGACGTTGAGGCACGCACGAGATCGGTCACCGGCCCCTGCATCTGATCCGTGCCGATCTCCTCGATCCGGTCGACCAGCTGCTTCAACGCCGATGTCATCCCGGATCGAAACGACAGCGCCTCCTGCCGAGACGCGAAATCCGCATAGGCGGATTGCGCTGCGACCTGGGCGATGAAATGCGCAGCCGCCTCGATCAGAAGAAGGCCATCGATATTCGATGGCACCGAACGCGCCTGGTCGAGTAGCCTATTCACGAGCGAGATCCCGATCGTCATCAGGGCCTGGGCGGACGGTGTCGCGGAGGCTTCGGAGACGGGAGCGACTGCCGGGATTTCCTGCACCTGAGAGACGACAGCGGCTGCATCGATCAGCCATGCATCGAAGCTCAAAGGTGCCGACGGCGACGAAGAGGCCAGTGACGTGCGCAATGCCGAAAGAGCAGACCTTGCATCCTTGGGCGAAGCGATCGAGGCCGCAGCTGCGGCCACGACCCGCCGGCTCCTGATCACAGCTGACGTCTTGGCCGATGAAATGACGCTCGACGAGATCGCCAGTGCAATGGCGGAGGCGGCACTCACGAGCCCCAGGACGCCTGCGGAAAGTAGGCCTGAGGAGGACGACTGGAAGGAGGCGACCGGGGCGCGCTTGAACCGGGCTGACACGCGGATGACGCGGAGTTCGCGTTCGGAGAACCTGATTTCGGCAGGCTCTTCCATCATCACGGACATGGGGCCGAGCCATGGGTGCACGAGAAGGCCGGGTCCGGCCGTCTCGAAGGCCGTCGCGAGCATCACGGCTGCCGCCTTGTAGTCATCCGCGATGTAGAGCGCCTCTATGGTGATGACGCTCGGAGCCACGCCAAAATCATCATAGGCTGCGGCGTCCACTCCGGGGAAAAGATACTCGACCAGGCGTCGGCCATGCTCGCTTGCGGAATCGACGATCGACAGCGAAATCCCGCGATACATCCCCGGAAGCAGCCCTTCGGCGCTGTCGAGATCGTCAATGCGCATCAGTTTCTCCCGAGCACGCGGCCGGTGTCGATCGGGCCGGAAGGCTTCTTGACCTCAGTGTTTTCGCTGACAACCTTGCCGGGGCCATCGACCTTGATCGTCGAGTTCACCTTCACGTCGAGACGCTGTGGCGGCGCTTGGGCCGGCGCGATCGTGTTGCTGTTTGCGGGCTTCGGTGGCTCGCTGTCCGTTCCGAACATTCCCCCGAACCTCTTGAAGATCTCCGGGACTTGGATATCGAGCTTGATGCTGCCGATTGCATCCTTGATCCTCTGGCCGAGGCCCGAGAACCACGCAATGACCTCATCGAACTTGGCCTTCATTCCATCCCAGAGTGACTGGATGATCTCGGACCCGATCGCCACCATCTGCGTCGGGATTTGTCGGGCAGCCGCGATGAAGCCTGAGAAGTTGAAGGTCTTATCAAGCTCGTTGGCGATGTCCGACAGCTTCCGCTTGCCTTCAGCAAGATCTGCCAAGACCTCCGTTACACTGGCGATCACGTCAGCGACTTTGGCTATTCCGCCCGTCAGGTCCGCGGTCATCGCCCCAAACACGGTGCCGAGCCCACGGAAAAAGTTCTCGGTCGCCGGCAAATCGATGTTGAGCAGCGCAGCTCCGGCCCGCGCCAGGCGCATGAATGCCGAGGCGATCCGCGTGATCGCGCTGATCGTCTCATCGATGTTGCCGCTGATCTTCGGGAGATTGATCGCGAAGCCGGCCCCGAAATCGCGGACGCTCTGATAGCCCGCCCGAAGCCCGTTGATGGCCTTCGTCCAGGCGTTGCCGAGACCGTCCGCGATCATGGGACCATATCGCGTCGCGAGATCCCGGACAGTGGCGTAAGCCTTGCGCCCGTAATCTAATGTGGCGTTGCCCAGGTCGACCAATCCGGTCTTCAGCCTGTTCCATAGGGCCATGATGCGAGGCCCGTAAGTGCTCCAGTTGCGGAAGAGCCAGACGCCGGCGGCTGCCAACCCACCGATGACGAGGGCGGCCGGGCTCGCCAGGAGTGAAAGACCAGCTCCGATGACGGGCAGGATCACACCCAGGACGCCCAATGCGCCGGCGACAAGAACACCGGCGCCGGCCCAGGCAAGGAACTGCTTGACCATGCCGCCGCTACTTTTATCCAGCTCGCGGACCCAACCGAGCGCCGCCTGGAGGTTCTCGTTGATCTGCGGAAGCCAGGTGCCGAAGGCGAAGCCGACCTCACGCATCGCCTGGGTGCCGATTTCATTGAACATCATCAGCTGGGTGTTGAGACCCGCCATCTGGGTTTCGAAGTCCTTGTCGGACATGGCTCCGGTGGCCTTCCCAACCTCCTCCTTGATCCGTTTGTACTCTTCGATGTTGGCCAGCATCGGGATAAGGAAGCCCATGACCTGCATGTCGGAGAAGAGACCGCCGAGTGCGGCTGAGCCGTGGATCGCGATCAGCTTCTTCCGCGTGTCTTCCAAGGCTTCGGCGTCCGTCATGCCCGCCGCCTTGGCCTTCTTCATCATTCCGTTGATTTCCTTGCCCGACACGCCCGCCAATTTGCTGATCTTCTGGATCACGGCCTCGATCGGGTTAATGCCTTTCGTCGCGGCGTCCTGCATGACGCCGACGATGTCCACATTCATCTTCTTGAAATTCTTGATGGTCTCCGGAGACGTTATCTTCGACAGGAAGTTGTTGAGGTTGTTGGCCGCTTCCGCCGGTTCGGCCGTGCCTTTGCGAGCGATTTCCAGCATCGACGCCAACTGCACTGCCGCTTCCTTGCCGGTGATACCAAGCTTCGCCATCTGTCCCGTCAATGTCGGGAAGTAACGCGCCATATCCTTCAGCTCGAACGAGCCTTCCTTGCCGGCGACGATCAGGGCAGCGAAGATGTCATCGAGCTGCGAGGCCGGCACTTTGAGGGTCTGGACGAGCGAGATGGCGACGCCAGACATATCATCGAAGGAGGCATTGGCCGCCTTGGTCGCCTTCGCGATGCTCCCCATCGAGGCGTTGACGACGTCTTCAGCGACGCCGGCAGCAATCATCTTGCCGGCACCTTCTGCAATCGTCTCCGAAAACTGCCCGTATTTAAGCGCTAAGCCTTCGAACTGGCCTTTCGCCTTGTCCACATATTCGAAGGCGGCTTTGCCCGACAACTGCGAGGTTCCGGCAATATCGAGCAGCTTCTGCTGGAAGGCCGCCGCTTCATGGATCGGACCCATGAAGGAAATCCCGGCGACCGCAACGCCTACCAGGCCAATCTTCTTGGCCATGTTCGCGACGCCTTCGAGCGCGCCTCGAAGACCTCTCAAAGGTCCGCTGAGGAGATCCTTGAGACGGACGATCACGTCCAGCTGCATATTGCGATTTGACATGATTGCTGCGCGCCCCTGGGATGGCGAAAACTATCGCGCGCGCGCACTGAAGCCCATGTCTGCCGTGGCAGACATGGGTCTACTCATCTTTTTCATTCACCAATTTGCGGAACGCCATGATAGCGTTCCACCAGAAGTTCGCCCGATCGAAGGTAAAGCTTTCAATCTCGGCAGCAGAAAATCCAGTTCCCTCGGCGATGCCGCCGAGGATTACCGGCCAGTCGTCGGGCCACTCGTCAAAAAATGGTTGAGCACCCGACCACCGTCAGCGATGTCAGCCAAGTCCATTTTCTTGAACAATGCTTCCATCACCATTTCGCGTGTGCGTGTCGAGCGGGCAAAGGCTACCACGACCTGCTTGTCTTCAGACGTGTTTGCCATCGCCATCTGATCTTCACCGCGAAGGCGGTAGAATCTCAGCTCGGCGTAGTTTTCTTCTTTCACCTTGCCATCCTTGCGGAGGGTCAAGGTCTGCGGATAGAGCAACGGTAGGGTAACGGAGCCGTCGGCGTTCTTGCGGGCGCGATCAGGCAGCTTGTCGCGCGGGTCTCCGTCCGCATCAATGATGTCCGCCTTGCCATCATGTTCGATGATGTCGCCGCTCGATGCTTCACCGAGTTCAGCCGGCGCGCCGCCGGCGTCTTCGTCCAGGTCGATCTTGACCCGTGTGCCCTTGTTGATCGCGCCGGTCATGCGATCACCTCTTCAGGCGTGCCACCTGACCAGACAAGGTCGATATCGCCGCCGTCGCCTTCGGTGATGGTCGGGCGGTCGCCAGACAGAAACGCGTCGCTGAGGACATAGGTCTGTCCGGTGTCGAGGCGCACCTGCAGTTCACCTTCGCCCTCGGTCCAGACGTCGGCAAGCTTCTGGCCGCGTTCAAAGGGGACCTTGGCCTTGATTTCCGAGCCCTGATATTCCTGGGCGCGGCTGACTTTGCGGCCGTGTGTCACGGCGTTGTTCTTGATGCCCCCGAGCCGGGCGCTGGAGCCCTTCTTGCAGGCCATGTATCGTCCGTTCCAGACGATATCGATGATGCCGACTGTCTGTGCCATATGTTGCTACCCCTTTCTTAGACCTGGAATTCCAGGCTGCCGGCCAGAACCATCATGTTGCCCGCGATGTTGACCTGCTGACGGCTTTCCAGGCGGTTCTTGTCGTCACTAGAGATCGCGAAGACGCTCTGTTTCACCTTCTTCGCAACGTCCATGATCCAGACCTTCTTGCCGTAGACCTGGCAGCGAGCGGCCCAGGTCGCATGCATGCGGCCGGGCGAAACGACCGAGCTCGTGACGCTGGCGTCATCATCGCCGGCCGTGGCTGTCGTCACGAAGGCGGCCATGGTTTCATCGTCGACCAGCTTGGCGCGCGGATAGATCAGCGACACATAGTTCGACCAGTCGTAGCGGATGCGCGACAGCGTTGCCGGCGTCATGATGTCGAGCCAGGCCTTGTCGTCGACATTGAGGCTCGACTTCTTGTAGGTCGTGATCAGGCGCGAGATCGTCACCGTTCCGTCAGCCAGGAAATCGAAGCTCGAAATGCCATGGTAGAGCAGAAGGTTCTTCTCTTCCTCAAGGAACTGATCCGCTGCGGCGGGCGCTGTCACGTTGGGCACCACGAGCGAGCGGAGCTGGCGCGCCGGATCGGCCGTGCGGTAATATGAGAAGACGCCCATGGTCGATGCCATGAACCAGTAGGCGGTCTCGGGCATGCCCTCCATCCCGGCGCAGGTGAGGAAGGCACAATTCGTCAGGTCGCCGAACGTGCCCATCTGCCCATAGGTGCCTCGCTTGAAGACAAAGCACTGGACATCCATCTTCGCCGTCGCCGTGTAACGGGCCTTTGCCCAGTTCGCGAGGGCAGTGACGTTCGCGGTGTCCGCCCAAGGAATGCCGACGGTGGTCACCCAGGTGCTTGTCAGAACGTCAAGCGCGCTCTGAATATCGGGGTTGCCCGATCCGCCCGCCATGGCGACGATAGCGCAATTCAGACCCGGAGGAAGGGGCTGCGCCTCTGCATCGACGCGAAGATCAATCTCGTTGCCAACCTCACCGCCATGGCGCGCGGTGCAGGTGACGACGCCGGCGGCCGACGCTGCAGTCACCTCCATATCGAGATCCGCGTTGATCGCTGCGGCCAGCTTGGTAGCAAGCGATGTCAGTGTATCCGTCGTCAAAGCCGTGATCCGCACCTGCCGGCCGCCGATCTTGAAGCGCAGTACCGTTGCGGCCGAGACCGTGCCGGTAAAGGTGAACGTGCCCGTTGCCACGACGGCGTCTTCAGCGTCAGCCAGAGCCATCACATAGAGAGGCGTCGTCTTGTTGGCCTTGCGGTAGGCTTCGACAACCTTGGCTCCAACCGAGCCTCGGCCGAACAGCGCAATGCCATCCTCGGGACGGGTCACCTCGGCGACCGTGCCGGCGGCCAAAGCTCCGCCTGCCAGCTTCTGGCCCATCAGCAGCGCCCGTTCCGGCCAATCGAAAATGCCGGCGTTCTGATAGTTCGGCTTGACCTCAAGATAGGTTCCGGGCTGGCGCCAGTTGTAGGGGATTTCATCGAAATCCATGGATCAGGCCTCCTTGGCTTTCTTGGACTTGGCGGGTTCGCCGGCGTCCTGCGTTTCGGTGCTTTCGACTGCGGCTTCCTGCGGTGCGGCCGGGCGGCCGCATTCGACCAGGTCGCCATTGCGCAGGCGTCGGCGGGTGAAGATTGTGTCTTCAGCCTCCATCCCGTCGGCGGGCCAAGGCTCGCCGCTCAACTGATCGACAGTCCGGCCGGGGGCCGGCTTCAGGAACTTGTTCATGGGTTCTCCTGCGGGATATTGATCGTGTCGGTTACCGTCTCGGCGCTGTCATCGAGCGCCCAGGTGGTCGCAAGCGTCTTGAGCTCCTCGGCGGTTACCAGGTCATAGTCGGCGACGGGTGCATTGAACCGGATCTCGAAATCGACCTGCGCAATCACCAACAGATCATCGCTCCAGCCATCAGCAATGACGCTATTGGCGAGCGTCACGGCCGCGCGGCCGACGCCTGGCAACGTCCATCCGTGGAGAAGGGCCATGGAAACATCGATCATCGAATCGAGGCCGAGGCCGCGACGGTCACCCTTGAAGCGGGCTTCAGGCGTGCTCGAAGCCCGGTAGATGAGGATCAGACGCCAGGTCATCTTGCCCTCAAGGCTGCGGCCCGTATCGCTGTCCGGCTTCATGCCCGTCCAGGCGAGACCGATGAATGGGGAGATCCGCGACAGCCGCTCGAATTCCTTGATCGTCAGCACCTGCGGAACGCGCTCGATCGTGAAGGTCTTTTCCGGGAATGCGAGACGCAACCGTTCGGTGATCGCGGTCTCCATGCGGGCAATGGGCGCTTTGGAGAGATCCATCAGAAGCCCCGCAAGCCATCGGTTGAGAAGATACGGCAACGATCGGACATGGCCGGGCCAGAACCGACGGCAGCGCCGGAAGTCTCTGCGGCCGGGATGTCGAGATGAACAGTTTCGCGCGCGATCTTTTCGAGCCAGCTGATGACGTCTGTGACGCCCTTGGCCATTTCCTCTGAAGGATCGGTATGCTCGCCCTGGGCGAGGTCATAGCGCGCGAGAATGCATGCTGCGCGGACGATCTCGACGGGAGGCGCTGCGATCGGCACGAGGTAGCGTGCGCGGAGATAACCATCGATGCGCGCAGACGCGTCGGTCAACGCCGTTCCGACCTTGACCTCATCAATGGTCTCGGCGGTGCGATCCTCGGGCCGCGAAAGCCGGATCATCTGGGTTTCGCCGAAACGGGCGATCATGTCGGAAACGGTGGCGTACATCAGAGGGTCAACTTCGATTTGAGATACGGGGCGGCCATATCGCCGCCCCGTTGGGTCGTCGCAGCGGGGGGTTATGCCTTCGACTTGCCGGGTTTCGCGGCAGATTCGGACGCGGCACCGTCTCCGGAACCGTAGCCGCCGGCCGGCTCAACGGTCACTTTGGCGAGCGCATCATTGGCGGTGCCGAGCTGCTTCGTGAGGTCCGAGATCTGCTGTTCGTAATCGGTCTTGATCAGGGCGAGCTGCTCGGCAACCTTGTCCGACACAGCCTGGTCAAAAGCCGCCTGCAGCAGATTGGCCTTTTCCGCCGAGAGGCGCTCGACCTCGGACTTTACACGGAGCTCGAAATCGGCTTCCGTTGTTCCGGTGTCCCCGTCGGTGACTTCGCGGATCGTGAATGCCGGGTCTGCCTTGAAGGCCTCCATCTGCTTTTCGGTCCAGTGGCCCTCATCGTAGAAAGCGCTGGCCGGATGCGTGACACCGTTGCGCCGCATACCGGGCGAGGAGCAAATAATCTGGATCTTCTGAACCATCGTCTTTCCTTTCGGGTTTCGGGAAAACGGGCAATCCCGCTTTCCGGAAACCCGCCGGCGTTGCGGCCGGCGGATTGGCTCGATGAGGCCGAGAGCCTCGATCAGTTGAGGTAAGGCACTTCGATGACCTGAACGCTCTTCGCGAGCACGTTGGTTTCGCCGCCGTTGATCAGCTCGGCTTCGAGAAGCTTCTTCGCCGTGAGACGCAACGACGACGGCACGAGCAGCTTCGTGGGCTTGATGATCAGCGGATTGCCGTCACGACGGAACTGGGTCGTCATGGCCGTCCAGGCCGCCACGAAGTTGGCTTCGTTAAGTGTCGCCTTGCTCTTCACGGCGAGCTGCCAGAGGCCGTAACCCGCGTTCGCGCGCCCATCGGATGCGAAGATGAACTTGCCCTGGTAGGCGACGTTCGGATCATCGGGACTGGTGAGAGGCGTCAGCGCGAAGGAACGACGGGGCTGATAGACCATCGGCTTCATGACCTGGCTGTCGTCGATCAGATACCAGGCCGGACCTGCGCCATCGAAGAAGTTCGAAACGGAGATCCCGTTACCGGCACTGTCGTAGCCGCCATGGTCCGTGTCGAAGAAATACTGCCCGTCATAGCACTTCGTCGTGTCGCCCTTCTTGAAGAGCGGCCAGACCAGCGTATCGGGGAACTGCTTCGCGTCCTGGCCGATCTGGCCCGCGACAGGCGTGAAGATGCCGATCTGGTCATCCTCGATCTGCGACCGCTTGATCGAGATGGTCTTTTCGAATTCGCGGTTCTTGATGATATAGGTGCTGGCGCCGAGATCGTAGACGATGCGGTCGCCCAGCCATTCGCGATAACCCGGCAGATCGTCGAGACGCGGATACTCATTCATCGCGGTGGTGGACGGCACGGTCATGGCGACCAGGTCGTAATAGGCGGCGGCGATCTGGAACTGCGCGTTGAAGGCGGTGCTCAGACCCGTGTAGATCGAGCGCAGCGAGGCGGCATTGATATCCATGTGCGGGTTTCCTCAGAGGGTCTTGAGCCAGACACCCTCGGCATCGACCATGTCGATCGTGCCGAGCGCGAGCAGGCTGCCGGCGGTCAGGGTGAAGGTGTCATCGGCGCTGGCGTAGACGGTCGCCCCGATGTTTGCGACGGTCGCGCCGGCGAGCGGGATGGCGCGGACGTCCCGTTCCACGGATACGGTGACATCGCCGTTTGCGCCGCCGGTATTGTCAGCGCGCTCCTCGGCAAAGCCGATCAGCTTCACCGCAGAGGCGTGGCCGGCCGGCACGGCATAGCCGCCCGAGGTGAGGCCGACCGCTGCGCCACCATAGATGACGACGTTTGCGAGAACCGGCAGGCCATAGCGCCGCACGAACTGCGGCTTCTTCTTGGCGCGAATATCGGTAGAGGCGGCCATGTCAGATCAGTCCTTTCGAATGAAGGGCCTTCTTCTGGGTTTCGAAGGCCGTGGGGTCGAGACCCATCTGGGCGAGCACCGCGTCGTCCTCGGTCGAACGGACGTTCTCGCCTTCGCCGGCCGGCTTCTTGCCGCCCAGGCCGCCGGCGTTCAGGGCGGGCTGGTTCTTGATGAAGTCCTCGGCGGCCTGCGGATCGCGCTGGTGCCAGGCGATCATCGAGTCGCGCTGCGCCGGGACGATCTTGCCTTCCTTCAGCGCGCCCTCGATGAAGGCGGTCGCCTTCTCGGCGGCGGCGTTTTTCGTGAACTGGCTGAGGGTGGTCTGGAGAGAGACAACCTGCCCCTTAAGCTCGGCAACCTCGGCCTCGGCGGCCGTCGCCTTGCCGCGAGACTGGAGTGCTGTCACGAGAACGGTTTCGTCGGCCGTGGCGGGAACGCCGGCCGCTTCGCGAACGCGGGCCATCAACGCGACATTGGCAGCATTGGCCTGATGGGCGGATTTGACGGCGTTGAGGACATCGGCCTCCGTCGCCGTCTCGGGAAGGCCTAAAGCCTTCCGGAGCTCTTCGAGCATTTCAGTCTCCTGGTTCGAGTGAAGAGATTTGAGGAATTTGAGATTGGGATCGTTGGTCAGAGCAACGCGCAGTATCTTGCCGATGACGTAGGGCGAGCTCTCGGAATGCGTGAACACCGGCGAGATGTAGCCGTAGTCCTTGCCGGCAACCATTGCCTCGCCGGCGGCGGTCCATTCGACCCTGCCCCAAAGGCCATCGGCGCGTGCCTGCATATCGACGATCCAGCCGCGTGCCGGCGACGGCATGCCGGCCTTGCCGGCCAGGTCGATGGCGTGGTTCTCGTCGATCGGAAGCTTTACGCCCTCACGCTGGAAGAGCGCGATCAATGCCGGGATGTTGGGGGCAGCATAAGGACCGCGACCGTCCACGCCTTCGAACGACGTGGCCGGGAGCAGGTTCAGCCACTCCGGAACGCCGCCGTTTTCGGCTGCGTGCAGGGCAATGATCAGGGAATTGATGTTCTTTCGCATGGCGGCAAACTGCCATGCGGCCCGATCTCATATCATGTCTGCCACGGCAGGCATGTCGCTTCAGCGGGGAATGTAGCGATCGACGAAGGCAAACACGATTTCCGCGATCTCGGCTTCGTCCTGCTCGGATATACCGAGGAATGGCCGCGCGGGCAAGGTGACACTGAGGACCTGGACGAGATGACCGCCGATCCGGAATACCAAGTGCGTTGCTCTGACTGGCACTATTGTGCCGCCCAACTGGTGGATGGCCGCGTAAATCAAATTGGTCCCGATCGTAACCTCGTCTCGGCCAGCTCGGTCTGAGATGCTGTCCCGAAGCCTGCCGCTTTCGGTCAGGATGCGGGTATTGCGTTTGTCCTTTGCGTACTCGGTGTTCAGCGCGCGCCAGGCCATTCCATCTGGATCAGTCTGCGTGACGAAGCGCATATGGGTAGATGACACCACCGCCGTGCCGATTGCGGCCATGACGGGCTGCGTGTTACCCATGTGGACCGCCAGCTGATCGAAGCCTCTGCGAACCTGAGCGTCAACGACTGTCACCGAGATCGAAACGCCGCTCACATTTGCCTTTCCGGCCTTGCTGGCCTATATTGTTGTCGTGACGCGCCGAGCAGGAAGCACATCCTTCAGGGTGATTGGGACCAGGCGATTTCCGGCCCCCCGGCGCGTCACTTCAATCCAAAATCTCTGAGCAATTGCCGCTTGTCGGTTCGACGCAACGACACGAGGTAAATCTGCTTGCTGTCGGCACGGGTCACGACCTTCACGGCCGCACGGTAAAGCTTGCCGTCGTATTCGCCGACAAAAGACGGACGGTTCTGCCGATCGAAGACAAGCTTCCCATGCTCAGCCAGCCATTTCGGCAGGACGCCATAGGCATCCGGCGTGGCGATGGTGTGCTTGACGTGGCTCCGGATTGTGTCGGCCGACAGGCGCACCTCCGTTCCCGCTGCAACATCGAGATCGGCGGCAACCTGTTTTCTGGCAGTGGCAACCGTCGTCCAGGCTCCATCCGGCCACTTGCCCTTCAGTGACGACCGGACAAACGCTGCGACATTCGCCTCCTTGGCAGAAACAGCCTTGGGGCCAGGCGCTGTCTGCGCCATCCAGGCTTGGCCCGGGTTATAGGCGAAGGATGGATCGACGCCGAGCGGCTGGTCAGTGCCGAGCTGATCTAGATTTGGCGACGTATCCGGCGCTGACTTGCCGAGGCGCTTGAGACCGCTTCGCGAAACTGGCGTCACGAAACAGCCGCAGCCAAAGCCGTTCGGGGGATAGGCGACCGTCCAGAAGGCATCGCCGGCCGGATAGACGTCACCGTCCCAGGCCTTGTGCTGGACGCGTGGATGCACGGCGCCGGAGTGATTGTATTGCCAATAGGGAAAGACCGCCAAAGTGTCCGGTGCGGTGAGCTTCGCATACCGGCCGGCCGCGTAAGCCGTACTGAGGTTGGTCTCGAAGATCGTCCGGCTGCGCCAGCCGCGCTCGCCCTTATAGGACCAGCCGTGCTTCTTGACGATCTGATCGAAGTCTTTCCGGAACTCGTCGAGCGTGGTACCTTGCTCAAGTGCTTTGGCGATCGCTTCCTTGAAGTCATTCACCAGCGCCTCTGAGTTGGCCCCGGCGACCATGAACATCTTGGCATGAGCCGCGTTCCAGACGTCACGCCAGCTTTTCGTAGGGACCGAAGCCTTGTCCCGGAAAAAGCGGATCGCCTCATCGAATGGCAGATCCAGCGCCGAAGCAGTCGAAGTCATCCGAGCGATGAAGCTTTGCATCGAAATTGAAGATGATTTGAAGGCGCTGGGCGCGTTTTCTCGGGTTGGCGCGCGCGTCCGCACGTCGAGACCAAAAAAACGCGCCAGCGGGCCTCTGTTCATCTTGCTCTCTTGATGTCGTCGATGAGCGCGGCTTGTCCTGCCAGGTGCGCAAGCGCCATGCCTCTTGCCATCGCTTCGGCCAGCGCATCGGGGGCGAGCTGGAGACGTGCCAGGCGCTCTGCAGCATCCCGAAGATCCGTCGCATGCATCAGGGCAAGCCGCACCTCGTCGATCATGCCGTCGAGCGCTGAGGCCGCATCCTGTTCCAGCCTGTCGGCGAGGATCTCGGCCGTGTCCTTCTTCTGAACCGAATGAGCCGACTTGAACAGATTGTCGAAGGTCATCTGCAGCGCGGTCTGCCCGGTGGTGTCGGCGGTGTTGTCGCTTGGCGCCGGATCGGCAGCCGCGCTGCCTCCAGTCTTGCGACCTCCGATCAACACCGCGTTCGCACCAGGCGTCGGAATGCCCATTCGATCACGGATGAAACTCTCTTCCGCTGTCAGTCCCTGGGCGGCCAGCAGCGAGAACGCCTTGGCAAAATCGATTAGCGGCACTTCATCCGGCCGGCCGATCTGGACATGTGGGTAACGTTCCTGCGGCCCGAAGTTAAAGGCGACGATGTTGCGGATGAGCTGCTTGTTGATCGTCGTCGTCAAGACGCCGGCGTCGTCGCGCTCGATGTCCTCCTGGACGAGACGATGCTCGCGGCTGACCGCATGCCCGCCCGAGACCGCATCAGTGGTCGTTGTCTGGCCGAGCACGATCTTGGATGTCTGGCGGTCGTACCAGTCGGCGCGTCGTTCGAACAGATCGGTCGATGCTCCCTTCGAGGCAACTTCGACAAGCTCGATGCCCATGCGTTCCGGCAAGATTGCAGCGCAATCGCCTGCAATGCCGAAGACGGCGCGACGAAGCACTTCCTTTTCCTCTTCGCTCGCGCCACGGCCATAGCGGCCGATGCGGATCGGCTGACCGAAATTCTGGCAGAAGATTGCCCAGTCCTTCTGTGTGAAGGATTTGAACATCCAGGCCCACAGCGCGACCCGCGCGATGCCCGATCTGATCGTCAGACCCGACTTCGACTTGTGGCGGTGGACGACGAACTTGTGGGGAGGAAGCGGGACGCCGCCGACGCCTTCGCGAAGAAGAACCGTTTCGCCATCATTGCGGTCGAAGGTAAACCAGCGCGGGGTCCGGTAAATCAGTTCCTGCGGCAACATCCCGCCTGTCTGATAGGCCCAATCGACCTCCATCACGGACAGGCCCTTGCCGATCGCATCGAGCATGTCGAACAGCGATGCCCGAAGAATGCCGTCGTCGATCCAGGACTGAACGAACTCGGCATGCTTCTTGTGCGCGGCATCGTCCGAGCCGGCCTTGACCGTGATCGGCAGCTGCGCCACCGAGCGCCGGCGCGTGGCCAGAACCGACAGGTAATGCGCGTCGCGTTCCTCGATGTCTTCGGCCAGCTCGAAATAGGCGAGCGGATCGCCAAGATCTGCCGAGCGCAGAATCCTTGCGAGGCGCTGCGGCGTCAGGCCGTCGGCGGGGTTTCCGGAGATCCACGGACGCTGTGCCCCTGCGTCCGCCGTGGCGATCGGCGTTGTGAGAGACAGCATGTTGATGGCTCGGCCGAGCCAATCCTTGATTGACGCCATCAGATTGATCCTCTCAGGAAAATGTTGATTGACTGGCCGGGCCGATCCTCAGCGTGTTCGAGCGGCGGCCCGCCATTGTGACCTTTCATCGGGTCGCGAGTGACGGCCTCATAGGCGTAGTCAAAGACGTCCTGCATGCTGGCAAACCATGCCAGTGCACCCGCCGGCGCCGTGTCGCCGTGGCGGTCGTAACCGTCCGCACCCTTCGACGAGTATTCGTCCGGCACCTTGATGATGCCATTGACGTAGGCGAGAGCCTGATGATCGGCGAGAACATCCGCGTCGAACGGAAGAAGCAGGCTCTTGTCGGTGAAGGCCTCGATATAGGCAGGCATGTTGAGCGCATACCATTTCGCCGACAGCATCACTTCGTGGATGCCACCACCCCAGCGCTGGCGCGCCTTTTCGGCAAGGTATTGTCCGTTGCCACGCGCATCGAGAGCGCCGCCCGTCATGCGAGGCAGCCGATCCCCGATGTAAAAGAGAATGTCACGCTGCTGATCGAAGGGAATGTTCTTCAGCTCGACTGTCAGTCGGGCGCGGCGGATGAGATCCTGGCCGATCTCGAAGACGATGATCGCGGTCTTGTCACCGGAGCGGGCGAAGTCCTCGCCGAAGCAATGCTCCCGTCGCTTGTCGAGGCGCTCTAAAAGAGGCCTCAACATGCCTTCACAGAATTCTTCAGCCTGGGCTTCGCGCTCGAAATCCGACAGGCTTTTGAATTCGTCCGGTCGGTCCCAACGAATGACCGGCGGAAGATCCCGACTCATGCAGCTCTCGATCAGCACGCGGGTGAGGGCAGCACCTTCGGTCTCGGCCGGAATCGCATCGAGCTCCTGGCGCATCTTGGCTGTGCGCGTGCCGTAGGCCGAGCGTATCTTTGCTTCCCAGGCCGCTTCGGCTTCAGCCGTCCATTCCTCGCCCTTGATCAGGCAGACGCGCTTATAGAGCCCGTTACGGACAGCATCGCCGAAGGAATAGGTATGGACCTTGAAGCCGTTTTTCTTGGCCTCGGCTTCCTTGATCAGTTCGTTGAAGGGGCTCGAAAGGCCATTATGCGACGAGATGATGCGGATCTTGCCGCCCCAGATGAGAAGCGCACCGACAGCGTCGATCACCTCGCGCACGTCACTGTGGAACGCGGCCTCGTCGATGACAACCGTGCCCTGGAGACCGCGGATGTTTTCCGGCCGGGAGGAAAGGGCTTCGATGCGAAAGCCGGATGCAAACCGGATGATGTAGCTGGAGATCGCTTTTGTTGTGCCGTCGGCCCGCTGATCGAAAAAGATGCCGTCCTCGATCTTCAGCAATTCCTTCGAAACGATCTTGGCGAAATGCGCGGCATAGCCGATGAACTCTCGACCCTTCGGCTTGGTGTCTGGAATATAGAAGACGTTCTGGCCGCCGGCGGAACGCTTCGCGGCTGCTATGAGCGTGCAGTCCAGCGCCTCGGCGAACGTGATGCCTGTTCGGCGACCTTTGGCACAAACCTTCAGGTCGCTTTCGTCGGCGATCCATTCGGCCTGGTGTTCCATGAGAACGCCTTCGGCCAGAGGATCGAGATCTTCCGGAATTTCGCCACCACGCGGCAATTCCTCCGGCAGGTCCTCCGGATCGCGTCCGAGGACGGGCGGGTCCGTCCACTCGGTTTTCGTGAAATCAACCATCGCTCGGCTCGGCCTTCTTCTTCGGCCGGACGCCCAGGAACTCGCGACGGGCGCGGGCAATGGCTTCGCGCGAAATGCCTGGCTCGGAGGCCAGATGGTCCAGGGCCGCCTCTGCCTTCGCCTTCATGTCGGCCTCGACGCGGCGGGCCTTTTCCTCCGCTTCCAGCTTCAGCCGGCGATTCGAGCTCGTGACCTGGGCGGCCGAGGCAGCGCGCAGCGCGTTGGCAAGTTCCATCGCGCCCTTCGGCGAGAGCTTGCCTTCACCCGACATCTGCAATGTCTCCAGGATCAGGGTCTTGATGGCCTCGGCGGCGATGAGCGTCAGATCGTCGGAGCCGGTCGCATCAAAGCGTTCGGACAAGGTGGCGGCGATCTCTCGCGTCTGTTCGAGCCGGCGCGACAGAACCGAGAGTCGCAGCGAATAGCGGTTGAAGGCGGAGAAGGACGGGATGTCGAAGCTCGCGCCGGTCTCGCCCTGGACAGCGATCAGCTTGCGCTTGAACTCGCCGTAGATGTCCACCTGCGTCCGCTCGCGTGCCGCCAGTTCGCCCGATGCCCAGGTGATGACCTCTTCACATTCTTCCGGCAGCAGATCGATGGCAGTCAGGCGACCGCGTCCCTTGGCCATTATTCTTCTCCGGCCATGGACGGACGTGTGACGCCGGGAAGTGCTACGCCCGTCCCTCTGTCGAGATGACGCGCGCCCAGCTTGGTCAGAGTCGCGATCTTGACGGTGCCGGCGGTGACCAAGCTCACCGCGCCGAGATTGGCAAGATAGTCAAGCTGCAGATGGACCCAAGGCCGGTCCTGCTTGATCCCGAAAATCGGGAGCACTGTGTCCTGAAGGACGTTGCTGGCCAGCGTATCGTTGCTCTGCTCGGCGAGCGCCTTCAGAATGATGAGGCGGGCGTCCTGGCGGAACTTCTCCGCGAAATCTATGCCGAGTTTGTTCATTTCTGACCCTGCTCCAATAGGAATTCCTGCAAACGTTGATTGGTGCTCGCCACCGGCTTCAGCGCCTCGGCCATCGTATCGAGTCGCCCGTTCATCTTCTCGATCGCCAGTTCCAGCCGATGGGCGGCGTCTCTGTCTGGAAGGTGCTTCAGCTCTCCCTCAAGCGATTGGATGCGCCGGTCGTATTCGACCATCTTGGTCTCCGCTTTCACCAGGCGCTCTTCGAGCTTTTTCTCCCCGGCGGAAAGCATGTTCTTGACGACAATGCCCAGGTTGACGCTGTTCATCAGGAGAGAGATCAGAACGCCGATCGCGGTAACATCGAAAATCATCTGTGATACTTCTCCGCCTCGATCAGGCTCTGGCATTCGACACAGCGGCGCGCGGCCGGATGGACGGCGCGGCGCTTCGGTTCAATCTCGCGGCCGCAATCAATGCACTCAGCCGTTCCGGACGCACCAAGTGCGGCGCGCGCCTCGGCGATCGTGCGGGCGGTCTCGGCCTCGACATAGTGCGCTGCGCGCTCGATCTCGTCGCAACGCTCCATCATTTTGCGGCTCCTTCGGCGGCCAGGACGGCCGCCGCCCTGCGCTGCTCGCAGGTGCGCAGGTTCGATCGGTCACGAGACCAAAGCTGGCCCGTTTCCAGATCGGACAAGTCGCGATCCGGCAACATGGCCGGATCCGCGCAAGGGATTTTCGACGATGGCGGCAGGACGGGCCGGATGGCGACCGTCCTGACGACGGGCGCCTCACTGTGCGTTGAGCACGCGGACACGATCGCGGCGCAGGCCGCAACCGCTAACAGACGGCAGGGCCGCATTTGCATTCTCCGTAGTTTTCTGTTGGGCTTCCGCATCGCGGATCTTCGAGCTGGTGAGCGCCTCAAGACGCATGGCGCTCTCGGCCTGGATGGCTTTCTGATTTGCGGCTTCCTCGTTGCTCCTGGCGATCTCGCCTTTCCAATAGGCGTCACGCTCGGCCTTGGCGGAGGCGACCGCTTCGGCCGTCACGTCCTTGAAGTTCTGGCTGGCTTGGAGGGCGACCGCGCCTGCCGCCACGCAGAGCCCGGCGGCAAGGAGGAAAATGAGAGCGGCTGCGGCGGCCTTTCCGGGAAGGTCAGCGAAAAAGCTGGTCATGGCGACGCGGTCCCATCCGTTGCGGCGTTATTACTGGAGCCGCTCGCCGGCTGGTCACGGGCGTATTTCAGCGCGTTGCGCATATCGAACGAACCGCCGATGCGATGAATTCCGAGGATGCCCAGGATCAAGCCGACCATGGACGGCACGGTAATGTTGCCGAAGGCGACCGCCTGTTCGGATTTGAAGATGGCAGCGCCGGCGGCCAGGACGAAGATCACGAGCCAGGCGCAGGCGGAGGAAAGCCAGAGGGCGGCTTTGGATGTGGAGTAGCGCGGCTTTTCCATCAGGCCTTGCCTCCGGACTTGGCGGAAAGGATTGCGGCTAGTGTCTTGCCGCCCGCGATCCCGTCTACGGTGAGCCCCTTTGCCTTCTGGAAGGCAATGACGGAGGCTTCCGTTGCAGGGCCGAAGTCACCATCAATCGCGCCATGATGGAAACCGAGCTGCGCGAGGTCGCCCTGAAGGTGGGCAATCTCGTCGCCTTTCATGCCACGATGCAGGACCAGCAGGCCCCATTGCTGGTCTGCGATCGTATCGGCAGCGAGCGGGATGATGATGGACTTGGCGCGGGCAAGCTTGGCCGCCCGATCGGAAAGGCCGTTGGTACCGCCGTTGATACAACGCATCACCGCAACCAGGTTGTCGGCGTCCGCAAGCGTGTTGAGATCATGGGAGGTCCAATACCAGATCGCGGACATCGCGGCCCAGGGCGCCTCGACGAGCATCTCCGGCGACTTTTCGAAGTCCGGCGCATCCGGATATCCATGTTCGCGAACCCAGACAGTGAACGCCCGATAGTTCGCGCGGCCGGTGACCTGAATGCAGCCACGGCCCTTGAACCGCTTCCCATCGCCCGACATGAAGTTGCCGAGATCCGTGCGGCCTTCATAGGCAGCGCCGGAGGCATATTCGGTGAGGGTGTTGAAGCCGTCGCTCTCATGGGCGCACTGTGACGTGAAATGCGCCAGTCGCAGCGGCGTATTGATGGCCCACTGGTCAAGGAGGGCAGCAAGCCCGCTGCAGAGCGCGGTCGTGTTGTGGATAGCGGCGGCGTTCTTGACGCCGCCGATCTGCATCAGCACGGCCGGGGTGATCTTGAGGGAGAGTTGGGACATGATTTGCTCCGTTTCGGAGCAAAGTAGTCAATGCGACGGCGTGCGCGTCATGTATGCCTTGGCAGGCATGAGCTAGAACAGGTCCATCTGGCGGGTATCGACTTTGCGCTTGCGTGGCGGCTTGGGTGCCTTTTTCAGAAGCTTGAAAACCCCGTTCTCCGTCATCACGAGCTCGCGAGCGATCTCGGCATAGGAAGCGCCACCCAGCCACAGCTTCTGCGCCCTGAGACGCTTCGCCAACGGCACTATGATATATTCGCCGCCGTAGAGACGCGCAAGTACCTGTAGGGTGTCGTGTCCGACCTTGTATTTGTCGAAGGAATAGTCGGCATTCTGCGGAACGTAGAATCGGAAGCCGCCGACCTTTTCGGCGAGCTGGATCAGGCGCTCTTCGCCCAGGGCTTCCATGAGTTCCGACTCGAGGTCTCGGGTTTCGTCGATGCTCATGGCCTCCCTCCAGTGCCATCGAGCAGCTGCCGGCGCATGAGTTCTGTCGTGACATCGCAAAGACGCGCCTCGATCTTCCAGCGTCGATGCGAACCGGCGCGGGCGTTTTGAAGAGACTTCAAAAGCGCTTTACGGCGCTCTTCAAGGCTCTTCAAAGCCGCGCGATTTTCCACGGTCTGGAACAGGTCAAGCTCGCGATCGAAGGGGCGGGGAAGGGCGGTCATGATTGTTCGCCCTCCTGTTCGGCAAGCTCGGCCATCTCCAGCGCCAGCTCTGCCAAGCGGTGGGCGGTGGCCAAAGGTCCGACCACGGCCGAAAGCGCGGCCGCAGCCATGGCGAGCTCATTCTGACGTGTTGCGACCTTGTCTTCGGCCTTGGCGATGAGCTGTCGCAGGATCGAAATATCGGGCTGGCTCATACCGGCGGTTCCCAGCTGATCAATGTTCCCTGAAAGCGACGGACCTCGGGATGGCTTGCGCGCCAAAAGGCCCCCATGTTTTCCCTTGCCGTTTTGCCGGTCAGGAACCTGGCCTGCCCATTCACCCACTCTGGCCGGAAGCCATCGAGGCAAGCAAACTCCTCAATCTCGTCGCGGTTGAGAGGTCGGCCATTGATCTCGATGAAGGCGATGCCTGCGCCGATCAGGTCCGTGCTCTCGATCACGATCGGCTGTACCGACAGGCAACGCCGGTCCGAGATGATCTTGCGGCAGTGGCGCGTGCGCAGGCCGACATAGAGCTGGAGATACTCCCCCGGATGGGCATGACGGCGGCGATCGCCGCGCACCGTTTGGGGCTTCAGGCCGGCGATGATCTGTGCCTCAAAAAAGGGTTTGAAACCGTAAGCCACCATCACTTGTCTCCCTTGGAAGCTTGTTTGCGTGCGGCGGCGCGGCGGGCGGCTTCGCCGGGTTTGGCGAGGCGGAGATCGGACAGGCGCGTGTATTTCGCGGCCATGCCGGGCGGGAAGAAAAAGGTCGGCCGGGGTGCTTCGCCCTTGATGAAGACGAGCCAGATGTAATCGGTCGCAGTCGAGGCTTCCGGGTCCCAAGCGCCCTCGATGAGAGCGATGCGCTCGGCGAAGACGCCGACGACGGTCGGCGGCGTGTCGCGGTAAATCCGATTGTAGCGGCCCTGGCCGGGCAGGGCGTTTATGCGGACGAACATCGCCACGCCGACTTTGGCGATCTCCAGCGCCTTCAGAATGAACTCTTCCAGGAGATTGAAGGGCGGGTTGGTGATGATCCAGTCCGGAACGACCGCGCCCCGTTCGAGGAGAGAGGCGCGGGTCTGGAATGTGAAGTCGCGGAGCGGCGGCTGACGGCCCCAATCCTCGACGTCCGAATATTGAACCCAGGCGAAACTATCCATCAGGCCTTCGACCAGGTGCAGCTCTCCGCATGCCGGGTCATCAGCGACCAGATGGGAAACCGGGCCGACGATCGGGATGATCAACTCACGCATCAGCGCGCGGGCGGCGAAGGGCGGCGTGGGGAAATAGTCGAGACTGGCGGCAGCCTGGTGGCGCTGGTTGGTGACGGCCGGGGAGGCGAGGCGGTGGCTCATTGCGCACCTGCCTTTTCGGTGATCTGGATCAGCCGATAACCCACGCCCCAATTGACTTCGATGTCGAACCCTGCCTTCTCCAGTTTGGAGCGCAGTTTATGGATATGGACTCGCAAGTGCCGCACCGCATCGTCAGGTCCGCCATCTGGATCGTCCGCGTAGATCTTCTCAATCAGCACGCTTTTGGACTGGTAGCGGTTCTTCCCGGCGACGAGAGCATCGAGCAAGCGTAGCTGTATCGGGCTCATGCTGCGAATTTCGATGCGGGAATAGTCGTTTGTCACGCCGCCGCAGTGTGAACAGAAAAGTGCGGCCATCACGCACCTGCCTTCGCGGCGCGGATCCGCTTGCCGAGTTCGTTCATCACGACGATGTACTCTTCGCGGGTAAGTTCGCGTGAGAAGTTGCCAGGCCGACCTGCAATCTTGTGCGCTTCCTGGATAAAGCCGCTCAGGCCGTAGAGTTTTTCCCACTGCGCGCGCCCGATGCGATATCCGTCGTTCTGGGTGTGTGGTGGCCTGAACTGGGACACGGTCCAATCCACGCCGCCGTCGCGCGCGAGAATTGCTTTCAGCGCCTCGATCGCCTTATTCGCATCAGCTTGGTCGCGGCAAAAGCGGACAGCGTCGAGCCCGGTCTGGCGCTTCACGAAAGCTTCCAGGGCGGCATCGTCCCTGTTTTCGAAGATCCCGAGGTTCCATCCCGCGATCCAAAGGGCCTGAAGCTTGGGCGCATATTTGCCCGACAGCTTCAGCCGGCCATCCGGGCGGCGGGCATCGCGGCGCTCGAAGCCGAGCGTGCGCAGCTCGGCAACGATGCGTTCCTTCTCGGCCTCCGTCATATCGGACTGGCTCTCTTTGCCGACGACGCGCAGGTAGATCGCGCGGCGTCCGTCTTCGTCGATGCCGAGCTGGCGGCAGCCGGCGTGAATGGCTTTGGTGGCGGCGCTCATGCCCAGCCCTCCAGTCGCGCGTTGATGGCGACCAGAATTTCAGCGTCGCGCTCGTCCTTCGTGACCATGATTGCTACCTTCGCGGCGTCCAGCAGCAGCTCGACGACGTTCTCGTCGAACGTGAAGCCGGAAAGAGCTGGCCCTTCGACAGAGAAACGCAGTAGCTCGGCAAGTGCCGCCCCGGCCTGACTGGCCGAGACAAGAGCCAAGCGCTGACGATCTTGAAGTTCGTCGCTCATAGGCCCCTCCGTTCGAGGCCGCGCTCGATCTCTCTGGCCAGGCGGGAGAGGCAAACGTCGGTCATGGCGACTTCCGAGCCATCCAGCGTGAGGCGGGCGAAGGTCTGGCCCTTGAACTCGAAGCACTCGTAGCCGTCGCGGGAAAACTCCTCGACGAGGAGCTGCTCGATCTTGCTGCGGCGCTCGCTCATGCTGCACCTGCCTTGATCTGTTCGACCTTCTTTTCAGCGGCCTTAATCCAATTTTGGAGCGCGCCGACGATGCCGGTGGTCGAAGACGAGCTGATCTTGGCGAGGCGGATGGATGCGCTATGCGTGTCGTTGCGCACCCGCGCGTCTTCGGCCTGGGCCAGATCGATGAAAATCTGCTCGACTGCGCACGAGCGTGATGCCCAGGCCTCCCGATCGCGAAAATCGGGCAGCTTCGGTAGGTCGGTGATGCGCTGCCTGATCAGCTTGATCAGGCGCTCAAGTTCTTCGATGCGCTCGCTCATGCTGCACCTGCCATTTCCGTGAGCTGCTCGGCCTCGGCCGAAAGTTGCTTTGCCTGGATGCGCGACGGCACCGGGCACGGATCGGCCGGCTCGATTGCCATCGTGATCTTCGAATAGGCAAAGGCCGAGCCGCATTCGAAGCGACGCAGGTTCGGAACTCGTCCGGAGGGCGCTGCCGTCCCGCCGCAGACGGGGCACAGGGTGAGGGCTTCAAGCCGCGCATGGTAGCGGCCGGCGAGGGTTTGGGCGGCGACGGTCATTTGGCACCTGCCTTGAGGGCTTCGGCCTCGTGCTGCTGGCGGGCGGCTGCAAGCACAGCCTCCGGCAGTTCCGACATCTCCTCGACGTAAACCCAATGAAGCTGGACATGGCCCCAGCCAGAGAAGAACGAGCTGGCGCTGCGATAGTCGCGGACGCAAACCTCCATGCGGACCAGATAACCAGAGCGACGTTTGTAGAAGAGCGCATAGGCCCATTCTTCATTCGAATCGACGCCGGTCTCCTGGAGCTTTTTCAGTTCCGGGAAGATATCAAAAAGGGGATCGTCGGCGTCGCAGAGATCGTCGTACAGATCCTCGAACCATTCCGGCGGATTTTCAGGGGAGCCCATGCCACCCAGCGGATAGATAGCTGCGATGCGGGCTTCTTCTTCGGCGAGTTCGTTGTTGATGTTCATGGCAGCCTCACGCATTCGCGATGTTGATGGAGATCGCGATCCAGTCGGAGTCGCGGTCGGTCTTGACCTTGAAATGCAGATATTCCTTCGAGCCGATGACGCGGACGGCTGCCTCGATCGCTTCCATGGCGCGCTGCCAGCGGCCATCGGCGCTCTCGATCTTCAGGAGGCGCAGGACGGCCGTCTTGTCGATATTGCCGGCCTGGTCGGTCTTGAAGGCCTGGTTGATCAGGCCGCGCACCTCGGCCCGACCTTCCTCGGTCCATTCGAGAAGGCATTCATCGATCAGCTGCTTGGCGACTTGCAGCTGTGGGCCGAACTCGATCAGCTTGTTGATCTTGGTCTCGACCATCATCAGGCCGTCGATCGTCTTGTATTGCTGGTTGCCCGCGCCCTTGCGGCCGCGCTTGACCAGCCCGTATTTCGCTTCCAGATCCGCATCGAATTCAGCGATATCGGCGCGGGTATGCTTCTTGAAGCGGGCGATCTGCTCGGAGAGGGGCTTGGCAAAGCCGATGATCTTGCGGACCATCTGGTCTTCCAGCCAGTCTTCGACCTTGACCAGCTCCAGCGGCATCATGCCGCCATCAGCGGTATTGACCCATTCCTTGCCGTTGATCATCGTGATGCCGTCGGCGCGGGGTTCTTCCAGAATAACAGCTTCCATGGTCATGCTCCCTTCAGCGCTGCCTGGAGCGCGTTCAGTCTGAGATTGAGGTTGAGGTAGGCCTGGCGTTCGCCGGGCGTGAAGAGCGACCGCTCATAGGTGTCCCAGGCGCTATTGAGCGCCTTGATGGTCGGCCCAAGGCCCCGCACGCGGCGTCCTGCGACGAGGACGGCGACTTCGCTGGTGGGGCGGCGAACCGATGCGGCGGGCATGTCTCCAAAGGCCCGTTGCGAGATCGTCACTTCTTCTTCCAGCTCGGCGCACATCGCCTGAACGGTGTGCAGTTTCTTGATCAACGCGGCGAGATCGGCGGAGGGTTTCAGGTCAGCCATCGTCGCGACCTCCCGTCTTGGGGTGCAATGTGACGATATCGGCACCTGTCTTGATCGGCCTGTAGTTCGGGTCTGGCATGCGGGCCAGCTCGTGCAGGCTGCGCATCGACTCGGCTTCGAGGCTCCTGGTGAAGGCGCGGTTGCATTCCAGCACCCGGAAGGCTTCGACCTCCTGCTCCAGCAGCCGCGCCATTTCCGCCAGCAGGCGGAGCTGGGCGGACGCATAGGCCGGCGAGATGTGGCCGAGCATCATGTCACCGGAGAGCGTGTCGAGGTTTTCCGAGAGGACGGCGCTCATGCGAAGTCCTCCACGTTGCGGTTCTTCCAGGCCGCGGAAATGTGCTTGAAGCCGACCGACTCGCCCGTTGCCAGCGCCAGCATGGTGGCGGCCCGCATTGTCTTGTCGATCTGGCCGAGCGCGCCGGGCTTTTTGCCGATGCCGGTGAGCAGCTTGACGCACGCGTCGTCCTTGATGCCCCAGGCCGCGATCGAGGCTGCGATGTCCTCGGGATAGGGGGTCAACCGGTCAAGGCGCATGCCGACGCGGCGGCGAAGCTGCGCATAGGTGCGTTTCTTTTCCTTGTTGTCGCGCACCCGGTCGTAAATCTCGTTATTGCCGACGAGCGCGATGCCGCATTCGTAGAGATCTGAGAAATGCCGGAGCTGATTGATGGCCTCGGGGATCAGGTGCTGCGCCTCGTCAATGATGAGCAGCGCATTGCCGGAGGCCTTGAGCCGTTCGCCGATCGCGCGGACAAGCCGGGCCGGGTTGTGTTCATGAATGCCGAGGGTCGCGACGATTTCGACCAGCATGGCGTTGACGGTTTTCGTGTATTCCGAAACCGTGGTCATCCAGACGTTGGGCCGACGCGCCTTGTATTCCTTGCAGGACTGCGACTTGCCCATGCCCGCGCCGAGCGTGATGGTGACGAGATCGCTCGCGACATGTGCCCAAGCGAGCGCTTCCATGACCTCCCGGCTTGTCTTTGTCGGGAAATAAGGGGGTGATTGCGGGATGGAGGCGAAGAAGTTCGCCTGCTCGTCCTGTTGGTCGATGAATTTTGCGACCTGGGCGTTGGTCGTATCCAGGCGGCCGCCGTATTTGCCGGAAAACCACTGGCTGAAGGTGCCATCGGCCATGCCGATGCGGCGGGCGGCTTCGGCCTTCGACCAGCCCTTTTCCTCCGAGAGCTGCTTGAGGCGCTCGGTCAGCCGGCGCCAGTCGTCGATCTGCTCAGCCGTGCGGTTGGCCGTGAGTTCGGGCGCGGTCGCTGCCAGTTCCCAGGCGCTGGTGTTTACTGTGGTTGTGTTCGCTGCGATGTTCATTTATGGTTCCTTCGTCAAAAGGGGCTTGGAGCCCTCAATTCGGGCGGGTTTTCCCGCCCTTTCTTTTTTGGAACCGTACTCACTACATGTCGGTCCATCCCCGGCAGGGCCGGGAATTCAGTCGTCGAGGCCGCCGCTGATCACTCTCAGCGCCTGCCCGAATGTCTTGGTAAAATCGATCTCCTCCGGCTGGTCTGCCCGCATCGGCTCATGCTCGATGGCGGTTGCGAGATTGCCGGTGGCGATGCGGGTGACGGCCGGGCGAACCGGCTGCGGTTGGCTGGCCTGCTCGCCGCGCGCCAGAATGTCGGCCAGTTCCTGGGCGGTGAGCTTCTTGTGGCTCTCGGTCGCGGCCTTGACCGACTTGATGTGGTCGCGACGCAGGCGGGCATGGTTGCGGGCGGCGTCCTGGTTGTCGAAGCCGGTGTCCTCGATGCAGGCTGCTTCGCAGATCAGGCGGTTCTTGAGGTCGTAGACCTGTATGGGCTGGTGCAGCTTGTCCGGGTCGAAGCGCAGCGTCACCTTCTGGCCCGCATGGGCGTTGAGCGCGACATTCCAGTAGCGGTTACCCTGGAAGTGGATTTCGCCGGAGCCGCGCTGGGCTCTCACGACATCAGAGGCGAGCAGCCAGAGGCTCTTCTGGCCTTCGGTCGGCCAGCGGACCACCCATGAGAGGTCTTCCATCGAGGCGCTGAAGGTTTCGTCGAACGAGCGGCCCTTGCAGGCGACCGCCTTGCGGCCGGCGCGGGCATTGTGGCGGGCGATCTCGCGGGCGACATGGTCACGGAAGCCATCGAGAGGAACGGCGGCGTTGCCGTAGTTCTCGGGCTTGGCCATCGGGTTGTTGCCGGTATAGGCCCCGTCGCAATAGGGGTGCTTGGAAATCTCCTCGGCCAGGTCGCGCCAGGCGCGCTCGATCGGCTTGGACTGGCCGGAATAAGGCGTTGCCCAGACAATTTCGACACCCAGCGTCGTCAGGAGGCCGCGCGGGTCTTCCTCACGGACCTTGAACCGGAAGCGTGTGCGTGTGCCACCGCTGATCCACTTCGATGCGAAGGCGCGGCCGTTATCGAGGAAAATCTTGTCGGGGATGCCGAACTGCTCGACCATGTCGCCGATGACGAGGCGCACGGCCTCCCATGTTTCGGCGTCGGTCAAGCGCCATGCCAGCACCTTGCCGGAATAGAGATCCTGGATGCCGATGAGATAGAGGCGCACCGCCTTGTCGGACCATGGCACGCGGACGAAAACGTCCAGCTTGTGGCCGTCCATATTGACCGCCTGCATCGCATGAAGGTGGGTGCGCGTGCGGCGCTGGGCAGGGAAGAGCTTCTTTGCCTTTTCCTCGCCGTCGCGGGCGAGAATAACCACGCTCTCCGGCACCTCTGCGTCGAAGCGACGGCGAAGTGAACGCTCGTTGGGGATGGGTGCCCATTTCTGCTTCTTGGCGGCGTCGAGCATGCGGCGATAGCAGCTGGAGAAGCCGGACTTGCTGTTGCGCAGGAAGTCGGACTTCAGGAAATCCCAGGCGTCAGGATGGCAATCGGCGCGCTTGGCTGTGGCAGCGTAGTTTGGAGCGAGCGCCGGCAGCCAGTCGGCGCGCTGGATATTCACCACCATGCCGAACCAATTGTAGATCGTGGCGAGGCTGACATCGTGACGGTCGGCGGCAAGCTGCATCGCGGCGGTCTGCGAGAGGCCTGCAGCTTCCAGTTCGAGGGCTTCCTGAAGGGCCTTCAAGCGGCCTTCACACATGATTTTATGTGCTTCCGGAAGAGCGTTGTAGCGTGACCAGAGCGCCTCGCGGACGGGATTGGCGGCGCGATCGGCCTTTGCCTGATCCACGGCCATGATCTGCAGCTTCAGACGGGCGGCGTTGGGCAGTGCGTTGATGTGGTATTCAAGACAAGGTCTGCCCTTGCCGTCTTTATCCCGCTTGCGTGCGTGAGTTACCCACTTTTTTGCTTCCCGTGCCAGCTGTCGCTCGGATGGCGGCAGGTCGGGCAGGTTGAGGCCGGCAAGCTCGGCTATGGTGAACCACTCGCGGGTCATCGTTGCGCGACCTCGCGTTTCTGTTCCGCCATCCATGCACGGAAGTCAGCTTCGTGGCTCTGGACCCAAAGCAGCGTGGCGCGGACGGACAGGATGCGGTCCATGAGCATCTTGCGGTGCTCTTCCTTCATCTTGCCTTCGTTGACCAGGCGCGGGTAGAGCTTCTGGCGCTCTCCAATCTCGCGGTCGATCTCGGCAATCTGACCGATGAGGCTGATCTTCGCTGTTGTCTGGGCTGTCATCGGCGCACGTCCTTCACGTTGATGCGTGTCGCCATCAGCGCCTTCAACTGCTTGCCGAGTTCTGCGCGTTCCTTCTGGATCTCGCCGATCTGGGCCAGCAGCGCCTCTTCACCGGCGAGCAGCGTCAGACCGTCATCCTTGATGACCTCATCCCAAAGCCAGTAAGCGCCGGTGGCGCGAACGAAGGCCTTGAAGCGGGAGAGGGAAGGATCATGCGGCTTGCTCTCGGCCGTGTAGGCATCGAGCGTGGCGCGGCTGATATTGGGCAGGCCGAGATATTGCGCCATGCGGGCGGCAACGACGCTGCGGTCATGCGGGCATTCGCGGATGGCGCGGGCCATGGCGCGCTTGATGCGGCTGCGGAACTTCTCGATGTCGAGTTGGTCAACGGCGGAGCGGACAGGGAAGCTCGCCTTGTCCTGGTCGAAGAGTTCGAACTGGAGCGGGTTGCGGGCCATCAGGCGGCCTCATCGATGACAGGCTGGATATGCTCGATGAATTTCGCCTTGGTCTCGGCGCTGGCGCGCCGCCAGGTATCGATGAGGCGGGAGAAGAGCACTGTCTGCGCGTCGGGCTTCGGTTGAGGGTCTTCGACGGCCTCGAGAGCGGTTTCGAGATCAGCGCCAAACTGTAGGCCAACCGATATCTCCGCCTGCTTCTTCGGCTCCATCTTTGCGAGCTTCAGAAGCATGGACTGGTTATCCGCCCAAGGTGTCCCGCGCAGCTTCGCTCGCAGGTTCGAATTAAGGTTCTGAGCGATCTGGTTGAGTCGAGTGACCTTTTTGACAGACACGCCCATCCTGTCTGCGACATGCGTAGCAAACCCCCTCTCTGCGCTCTCGGCTATGATGTCGACAAGCGGCGCAATAGGATCGCCTGCTTCCTGGCTTTTTCCCGAAAGGACAACTTGTCCCTTCGGGAGTTGATCACCCACTTTCAGATTATTGCGACGGTCAATTTTTCCGTGCTTCTGCTCCCAGATGTCGCGGTAGGATTGGACAAAGATCGCTCTGTCGATAACGGAAAGCTCATTGCGGAACAGGTTTTCAGCCACCTCGATCAACTGGCCTTCAAGAGCATCAGCCTCAACAATGATGGCGTCGATGTCGCTCCATCCGCTGAGGTTAAAGGCGCGGATGCGGTGTGCACCGGCCACAAGCGTGTACTTGCCGGCCTTCTGTGCAGGCGTCTTGCGGACTGTCACAGGATTGATGAGTCCATGCTGCTCGATTGAGCGGGCGATCACGAGCGCATGGTCATCCTCAACGTCGCGGAGGCGTTCGGGGATGAAAATGTCCTTGAGTGGAATTCTTTTGAACTCGGTCATGCGGCATCAGCCATACGCATGGCTGCCTCTTTCATGTCGGTGAGGAAAATGGATGCGGCGCGTTCGCTCATCCGATCGTACGCCGCCCGGAAAAGCGGCTCGCGGCAACGGCGTTCAACGCGCTGCATGGCGAAGCTGATCGAGGTTCGCTGCCGGCCCAGCAGCCTGCTCAGGCGCTTTCGCGGGATCTTGAACTGCGTGACAGCAATGTGGATGGCGCACTGCCGGGCAAGTGCGGCGTCGAAGTGCCCATGCGGCGGCTTGATGATGAAGCGGAGGGGAAGATGGCTGAAATGCTCCTGTACCGCGACGTAGCAGGCGGACATGTGGGCTTCGAGCCGTTCCTGGGCGGAATAGGGGTTCACAGATAGGCCCTCGCAAAGGCTGCAATGGCCGCAACGAGCCCCGCCACCGCGACCGACCAAACGCAAAACAAATCGGCGGCGCGGCAGAGGGCGGGGCTCATTGCGGGTATGAACGGCTTGACGATTTCGGACTTCAGTTTGGACATGTGCGGGCTTTCGATTTCTGCTTTTCTCGTCTCAGCGGCGGGGTGACAGCCGGGCGACCTTTCCTGGGCTAAAGGGGAGGATCGGCCTGCCGGAATGGACACCTGAAGGGCTAGAGCACCCCGCCGCTGTTAGGCCGCCGCCTGGATGGGGTCGGGCTCGACAGCGCGCTGGCGCTTCTTGCGGGTGAGTGGGCGATGGTAGTTTTCCATCGGCTGTGGATCCTTGCGGCGGCCATCGGCATGATAGCGCTCGCGCCACAGGAGGTGCGGGTGGGTCTTGAGGGCCGCTGCGATGGCGCGTTCTCCGGCCAGATTGGGCTCCTGCAGAGTGCGGGAGGCCGTGCAACGGGCGAGGCCGTAACGGCGGTCAATGTCGCGGAAGGTGATGCCGGCCAGAACGAGGCGGGCCTTGATCTTCGCGATGGCGTCGAGCCGGCGCTGCATGGACTTGTCTATGCGCATATGCATAATCGCCCTTCGATTTTGAGAGGGAGGCCTGCAACGCCTCCCTTTTCAATGGGTTTGTGTTCGGTATCTATCGAAAGGAATAACGATAAAAAATCGTTTTGTAAACGATAAAATATCGTTCTTGATTGAATGGCGCGGAAACCAGTTTTCAACACGCCCTTGGGACAGCGGCTCGCAGAGGCAAGGGAGCGGTTAGGCTTCGGCAATGACCGCCAAGCCTTCGCTGAATCGTTCGCCTTGAAGGTTGATACCTACGGTTCATACGAGCGTGGAAAGAACGAGCCTAATGCGGAGTTTTTGATCGCTCTCAGGGAGCGCCATAAGGTCAACCTGAACTGGTTGTTTTGCGGTGACGGCGAGATGCTGGAATCGGCGGCACCTGTTAGTGGCCGCGCGGCGCAGCTCCTTGCCGATTTTCAGAAGCTGCCGGAGGATCGGCAGCTCGATATCCTGGATTTCGTAACCATCAACCTCAAGCGCGTCGGACGCGGATAAAGACAGGCGTTCGTTCCGTCTCGTTGACGGCCGCCTCGAACTCGATATTGCCGTAGGCGGCGCGGGTCGCCTTTTCCAGCTCGTCGAGTGCTCGCTTGAGGCGATCTGCTGCAATGCTTTTCACTGGCGCCGAGGCCAGAACAAAACTCAAAAATACGCGTCGTTTCATAATGTCTCCCTTCGCGCTTGGCGCGTGAACAAAGTAGGAACATTGCAGCCGGTTGCGCAAGGCGGCTTTGATGAAGCTCTTGCTTATCAACATTATTCACAGGGCGATTGCCTCGCCTTATGAATTCGACGTAGGGTTTTGGGACTGTTTTTTTGGTGGGGATGGTTATGCAGTTGCTTGCTTTTTTGGGGTTCGTCGCGGCCGCTGGATTCATCGTTTGGAATCTCGTCGGAGTTGTCTTTGCAAAGGGCAGGCGCCGCAAAAAGCTTAGGCTTGCGGGTGTGGGATGTATTCTGCTTGTGGCATCGCTTGTTGGACTTGTCTACGCGGGCGACCAGGCCGCACGTGAGGCCGGCTACGAAGATATGGCCGACCAGAACGCTGCGCGAAAGGCCGGTATCAGCGATCCGGCGGCGTGGAAGATCCAGCGAGATCAGGAGAAGAAGGGGCGCCTTGCCGAAAAAGCCAAGGCGGACGAGGCAGCTGCTGCTGAAAGGGCGGCGGCGGCGGCGTTAGCAAAAGAGAAAACCGACAAGGAAGAGCAGGAGCGTCTGTCCGCTCAGAAAAAGGCTGATGAGGCTGCAGAAGCTGAAAGGATTGCATCTGCCGAGGCCAAGAAGGCTCAAGAGGCCAAATGTCGCGCGGATTTGCAATGCTGGGCCGAAGACGCCTTCGTATCCGCCTCAATCGCCTGCAAGGTCGCCGTTCAGTCGCTCGCCAAATGGGACTATGAATGGACGGACAGCTGGTCCGAGCCCAAGTTGGAGCGGTATCGCTGGAAGGATAAGGCTAAAGGCATCGTGACCTACATCGGCACCAAGATCAAATTTCAGAATGGCTTTGGTGCCTGGAAGCATATGACGTATTTTTGCGATTATGATCCGACCTCTAAAGTCGTCGTTTCGGCCAGCGCTATTTGAGCTGTGCAGAGGCCAATTCAATTCTATAGATCGGCAGAAGCATGGCAAAAAATAGGGCCGGGTCCGCAATGAAAAATAAAAAACGATTTCAAATGGTTGCCTCGTTTCAGGCTATTTTCGCCAAGATGGCAAGAAATGAATTGGGTTCTGCGGCCGATTCCCGCAAATTTTGAGCCGTGATCATCATGCGCCGCGAATTCCCTGAAACCTTGTTTGAAAGGGGTTTGAGGCAGGTTTTGAAACCGCTCGAAGCATTTTGAGGCGCGGTCCACGCTAAATCCCTCGCGATGCTCGTCGAGCCTATTTTGAGGCTCCAAAGTGCGAGTCCGGTGTCAAACCGCCCGAGCCAACAGACCCGCCAAAGTCCGGCCGATGCCGCTGAAACGCCCGGTTTCCCAGCACTTCCCACCTATTCCCGGATAATCCCGGCTCGGCCCGGTTATTCTAAAACCCAGTGTCAGACAACAGTGGTATTGCGCTTCTGTTCCTGTTGGCGTTCTTCGGTTTCAGCCTGGCGCTGAGCCTCCTCATTCGTCACGTTTTGACAACCATTTCGTGTACCTGAGGGTATTTTCCCCGTCTTGCTTTGGGCGCGGCATTAAGGTTTTGTGAACCATAAGGTTGGTGAGCCTTACAATAATGCCCCAATGCCCCGGACCGGATGACCTCAATTCACACCAATGCAAGCGCGTTTACGGCCCTTCGGACCTTGCGGTCCGTTGGCGCTGCGCTGGATGGCGTGCAGTCTCAGACGGCAACGGGCTTGCGCGTCGCCACGGCGTCGGACAATGCGGCATACTGGTCGATCTCCACCACCATGCGCTCCGACAATCGTGCGCTGGGGAGCGTACTGGATGGGCTCGGGATGACCGCCGCCATTGCCGACACGACCTATGTTGCGCTCGATTCCATTGGCAAGCAGCTTTCCGATTTCATGTCGCGCCTCGTTGCCGCCAAGGAGCCAGGGGTCGATGCGACGAAGGTTCAGGCAGAACTGGATCAGATCAAGGCGGGCATCAGGAGCGCTGTCGACAGCGCAAGCTTTAACGGCGTCAGTTGGCTCAACACCGATCTTCCCGACGTCAAGGACCGGAGCCGCAATTATCAGGAAGTGGTGTGGTCGGCGGGGCGGACAGGGGCGGGCGATTTCCAGCTTCAGACGTCGCAGGTCGTTGTCGGTGCGCTGTCGGCGCTCAACAAGAGCGGCGGCGGGCTGCTGCAGGCTGACGGCCGCAATCTGGGGACGATTGGAGGCATCAGGCCATATTCGTATGTGGATGACACGACCGGTCTGGAGGTTCCGTATCCCACCAACTATAACGTTGGAACAGCCGCGAGAAAATCTTTCAACTTTGCGGGCCCGCTCAAGTTCCTCACGGCATCTGACCAGCTGAGCTTCGATCTGGTGCTCGATTCAGATAATCATGCGGATGTACCAGCTCCGTGGCAAAACGGAACGCCGCAGCACATTGTCATTGACAGAGCCACCGTTGACGCCGCCCTTCCGTCTGCGGGCGGCGTCATCAACAACAATTTAGACTTCACGGCTGTTCTCAACAAGGCGCTTGCCGGAAAGGGTGCCTCTGCCGATTTTCCGATTTGGTACAGCGTTGGTCCCGACCCCACAGCTTACTACCTGACAACCAATCAGGACCGCAGCAGCGGACTGACCGGATCCTATCTTTCTCTTTCCGGCTTGAGCAGCACCGTCGGCCATGGCGGGCTTTCGGCGTTCTCGGCCTATGGTACCCGCGGTTCTTCCATGACCTTGCCTTTCACGAAATTCGAGGATTACAAGGACGATAACCTGCCGAGCGGCGTCTCCGTGAGCTTCGACTTTCACGTCAATCAGGAACCCGCAAAGCACTATTCCTTCGACCGCGCCTACGTGAACTCGGTTCTCAACAAATCCGACGGGACCATCGAAACGCCCGACGAAATGGTCACCTTGCTTCAGTCGCTTTTGACGCCCGACTGGCCGCACGTCATCATCGCCAAGGACAGTTCCGGCAATGTCCAGCTTTCGTCTGACCCCAACTACGATCGCCTGTCCGGCTCCGGCACCGGTATCGGCTTCTACAACATCAGCGTCAGCAACGAACCCCTTCCGACCCTCGATCTCGACAAGGTCGATATCGTCAAAAACCCTTCCATGATCAATGGCTATATCAACTATGTCGACATCGTTTCCAAGAATGTGACCGAGGCCACGACGACCCTCGGTGCATTCCAGAAAAGCATATCCATTCAATCGGATTTCGTGTCCCGGCTCCGCGACACGATCACGAAAGGAATAGGCCGCCTCGTCGATGCAGACATGACCATGGCTTCAACGCGACAGAAGGCGCTGCAGACCCAGCAGCAACTCGCCCAGCAGGGCCTGCAGATCGCCAATGCCCAGTCCGCAAACCTTATGTCGCTCTTCCGCTGAGTGAGTGAAATGCGATCCGCCGGAATTCCCTGAATATCGAGGGGATGACGCGCGCGGAAACGTCTCTATTTTGCGAATCGATAAAATAGGAATGCCGGGGGGTGAGGCACAGTGAGGGTGGTACTTTATGAGTTTCAATGAAATTTCGCGTGTCTTTCTGGACAATTGGCTCAGTCAACCGCAACCCACACCGGAACAGCTGTATCGCGGAATTGTATCTCGAGTCTCCGTTCGTTGGCGCATCGCCGTCATTCGACTGGATCACCCCGATCCTGCCGACTGGGTGCTTGAACCGGTTAAGCAAATGGGTGTCGTCTCGCGGCTTCTCAATCTCAACGCCATCTTCAAGGGCGGCCGTCTGGGCGACATACCGGATCAGAGATACATCGCGGACGCGGTCGTCCCGCAATATCGCTCGGTTATTCAAAGCCGTCAGCCAGGCATTGATCGCGTCGAGGCGAAGCTGCTGGGGATGAAGCTCATCTACGACAGGATCGTTCTGCCCGAAAAGTCGCAAGGGGAGCCGTCCTGGCTTGTGACGGCCTGCTTCGGGCGGTTCCTTTCGCCGCTCCCGGAAGGCAATCCGGTGGTCGATGATGTCGATCAGTCGATCTTCCTCCATCTCTCCGCAGGCCATTCCGCCAAGGAAACTGCCGTCGCGCTCAACCTGTCGCACCGCACCATCGAGCACCGGATCGATAGGATGAAACGGCAGACCGGGGCCAAGAACACAACGCATCTGGTCGCCCTGCTGATGGCCGCCGGCTTCGAGGGTGAAATCCGCTTCAGGGGCGACGGTCGCGCTTGAAAAACAGGGAGCGTCTTGCGCCTTTCTCCCCGACCGCCTGCCTGCGTTGGCTCACCGAGGAACAATCCTCCCAGTGTCGAGTTAACCCTGTGCGAACACGATAAAGGGAGAAACACCATGATTTCCGCAAGCCAGATCAAGGACCACATGGAAGTGAAGTCGCTCGACGGCAAGCATATCGGCACGGTCGACCATATGGATGGCCAGAGCCGCATCAAACTGACAAAGCAGGATTCGCGCGATGGAAAGCATCACGAAATCCCGCTCGACTGGGTCGATCATGTCGACGCCCATGTTCACCTCTCGAAGAACGCCACGGATGTCCATGCCACCTGGACCGACGTGAAGAACTGAGTGGCCTTCAGCCATTAGGGCGCCCTTGCGTCTGACCACGACCCAATGGGTCGTGGGCGACGGCATGGCCTTATTGCCCCAGTCATGTCGTCTTGTCAGCGGCACCTGTTCCCCCGCAGGTGCTGCTTTTTTCTGTGTCGGCTTTGAATGCGGTCGGCTGCGGCGCAGGCCGCGAAAAACCTGTCGCAGATAAGACAGGTTTCTGTTGCATCCCGGTCCCCATAATCATATAAGGATGCCTTTATATGATTTGAGAGGCCTCCCATGTCCCCCGTGATGGAAACGCTCTTCGGTTCTCCTGCCGCACCTCAGAAGTCTGCGCGCGAGCGTTTGATGGAGGCGGCGCGCGAGCGCATCCTCGTGCTGGATGGCGCCATGGGCACGCAGATCCAGGGGCTCGGCTTCAAGGAAGATCACTTCCGTGGCGATCGGTTCGGCGCCTGCGCCTGTCATCAGCAGGGCAATAACGACCTCCTGATCCTCACCCAGCCGGCGGCGATCGAGGAAATCCATTTCAAATATGCGATTGCCGGCGCGGATATCGTCGAGACCAACACATTCTCCTCCACCACCATTGCCCAGGCCGATTACGGCATGGAAGACATGGTCTATGAGCTGAACCGCGATGGTGCGCGTCTGGCCAAGCGCGCGGTGCGCCGCGCCGAAGAGATCGACGGCAAGCCGCGTTTCGTCGCAGGCGCCTTGGGCCCGACCAACCGCACGGCCTCCATCTCGCCCGACGTCAACAATCCCGGCTATCGCGCCGTCACCTTCGATGATCTCCGCATCGCCTATGCCGAGCAGCTGCGCGGCCTGATCGATGGCGGGGCGGATATCATCCTCATCGAAACCATCTTCGACACGCTGAACGCCAAGGCGGCGATCTTTGCCTGTTTCGAGGTCTTCGAGGAAAAGGGCGTCGATCTGCCGATCATGATTTCAGGCACGATCACCGATCTTTCGGGCCGTACACTGTCCGGCCAGACGCCGACCGCCTTCTGGCATTCCGTGCGCCACGCCAAGCCCTTCACCATCGGCCTCAACTGCGCACTAGGCGCCACCGCCATGCGCCCGCATCTGGCGGAACTGTCCGAAGCCGCCGATACGCTCATCTGCGCCTATCCCAATGCCGGCCTGCCCAACGCCTTCGGTCAATATGACGAGAGCCCGGAATTCATGGCCGAGCAGGTCGAAGGTTTCGCCCGCGAAGGCCTCGTCAACATCGTCGGCGGCTGCTGCGGCTCGACGCCGGAGCATATCAAGGCGATTGCTGAAGCTGTCGCGAAACACAAGCCGCGCGAAATCCCGGAACGCCCGCCGCTGATGCGCCTCTCCGGCCTCGAGCCCTTCACGCTGACCAAGGACATTCCCTTCGTGAACGTCGGCGAGCGCACCAACGTCACCGGCTCGGCCAAGTTCCGCAAGCTGATCACCGCCGGCGACTATGCTAGCGCCCTCGACGTCGCCCGCGACCAGGTCGAAAACGGCGCGCAGATCATCGACATCAACATGGACGAGGGGCTCATCGACTCGAAACAGGCGATGATCGAATACCTTAACCTCATCGCCGCCGAGCCCGACATTTCCCGCGTTCCGGTCATGATCGACTCATCCAAGTGGGAAGTCATCGAGGCGGGCCTGAAATGCGTTCAGGGCAAACCGCTGGTCAATTCCATTTCGCTGAAGGAAGGCGAAGAGGCGTTCCTGCATCATGCCAAGCTGGTGCGCGCATACGGTGCTGCCGTCGTCGTCATGGCCTTCGACGAGCAGGGGCAGGCGGACACGAAGGCGCGCAAGGTGGAAATCTGCGCCCGCGCCTACAAGCTGCTGACCGAGAAGGCGGGGCTTGCGCCCGAAGACATCGTCTTCGACCCCAATATCTTCGCCGTCGCCACCGGCATCGAGGAACACAACAATTACGGCGTCGACTTCATCGAGGCAACGCGCGAGATCATCGCGAACCTCCCGCATGTCCATGTCTCGGGTGGCGTCTCGAACCTCTCCTTCTCCTTCCGCGGCAACGAGCCGGTGCGCGAGGCGATGCATGCCGTCTTCCTCTATCACGCCATTCAGGCCGGCATGGACATGGGTATCGTGAACGCCGGCCAGCTCGCCGTCTACGAAACGATCGACCCGGAGCTCCGCGAAGCCTGCGAGGACGTGGTGCTGAACCGCACCCCGGAAGCGACCGAGCGCATGCTGGAGATCGCCGAACGCTACAAGGGTGCGGCCGGCAAGGAAGCCAAGGAAAAGGACCTGAAATGGCGCGACTGGCCGGTTGAAAAGCGGCTGGAACATGCGCTGGTCAACGGTATCACCGAATTCATCGATATCGACACGGAGGAGGCGCGGCAGAATGCCGAGCGTCCGCTGCACGTCATCGAAGGCCCGCTCATGGCCGGCATGAATGTCGTCGGCGATCTCTTCGGTTCCGGCAAGATGTTCCTGCCGCAGGTGGTGAAATCCGCCCGCGTGATGAAACAGGCCGTCGCCGTGCTGCTGCCCTATATGGAAGCCGAAAAGGCCGCGAACGCCGCCAACGGCATCACCGGAGAGCGCGAAACGGCCGGCAAGATCCTCATGGCGACCGTCAAGGGTGACGTCCACGATATCGGCAAGAACATTGTCGGCGTCGTGCTCGCCTGCAACAATTACGAGATCATCGACCTCGGCGTCATGGTGCCGGCGGCGAAGATCCTCGAAACGGCCAGGGCCGAGAAGGTCGATATCATCGGCCTTTCCGGCCTGATCACGCCCTCGCTCGATGAAATGGTCCACATGGCCGCCGAGATGGAGCGCGAAGGCTTCGATATCCCGCTGCTGATCGGTGGTGCGACCACGAGCCGCGTCCACACGGCGGTCAAGATCCACCCGCGTTACAACAAGGGTCAGGCCGTCTACGTCACCGACGCCAGCCGCGCCGTCGGCGTCGTTTCGAGCCTGCTCAGCGCCGAGATGAAGCCCGCCTATGTCGAAAACGTGCGCGCCGAATACCGCAAGGTCGCCGAGGCGCATGAAAAGGCCGAGGCCGCCAAGAAGCGCACCAGTCTGGCGGCAGCCCGCGCCAATGCCCACAAGATCGACTGGGCCGGCTACACGCCGCCCAAGCCGACCTTCACCGGCACGAAGACCTTCGAGACCTGGGATCTGGCCGAACTCGCCCGCTATATCGACTGGACACCTTTCTTCCAGACCTGGGAGCTGAAGGGCCGCTATCCGGATATCCTGAACGACGAAAAGCAGGGCGAGGCCGCCCGCCAGCTTTATGCCGATGCGCAAGCGATGCTGAAGAAGATCATCGACGAGAAGTGGTTCGCGCCGCGCGCCGTCATCGGCTTCTGGCCGGCCAATACGGTGGGCGACGATATTCGCCTCTTCACCGGCGAAAGCCGCAATGAGGAACTCGCCACGCTCTTCACGCTGCGCCAGCAGCTGGCCAAGCGCGAGGGCAGGGCGAATGTCGCGCTCGCCGATTTCGTCGCCCCCGCCGACAGCGGCAAGCGAGACTATATCGGCGGCTTCGTCGTCACCGCCGGCATCGAGGAAGTGGCGATTGCCGAACGCTTCGAACGCGCCAATGACGACTACTCGTCGATCATGGTCAAGGCCCTCGCCGACCGCTTCGCCGAAGCCTTTGCCGAACGCATGCACGAAAAGGTCCGCAAGGAATTTTGGGCCTACGCGTCAGACGAGACCTACGCCCTCGAGGAGCTTGTCAGTGAACCCTACCAGGGCATCCGCCCCGCACCCGGCTACCCCGCCCAGCCCGACCACACCGAAAAGGTGACCCTCTTCCGCCTCCTCGACGCCGAGCAGACAACCGGCGTGACGCTCACCGAAAGCTACGCCATGTGGCCCGGCTCCTCCGTCTCCGGCCTCTACCTCAGCCACCCCGAAAGCTACTATTTCGGGGTTGCGAAGGTGGAGCGCGACCAGGTGGAGGACTATGCGGCGCGCAAGGGCATGAGCGTCGGCGAGGTGGAGCGCTGGCTGGGGCCGGTGCTGAACTATGTGCCGGTGAATGAGGCAGCGGAGTGAGGGGCTGAAGGTCGGCTCCTCAAATTGTGCCTCCACCACTGGAAGGCTTCGGCAAAAAGGGTGTTTCCAATACATGATGAGAAAACGCCCTTTAAGGTTGCATTATTGGGAAAATGAAAACTTTTCGTTGACGTCCTTGGCGTGATCCCTTATGTATGTTTCATCGATCTTTTGCTTGCCGAGCTTTGTCTACCGCGCGATTGGCACCGCGCCCTAAGCGAACTTCTCTTTCAAAAATAGTCGGTTTCGACCTGCGCAGCATGAGCTTCGCGGCACCTCAATCTATGCTTTGAAAGGGTTCAACATGACCACTGGCACAGTAAAATGGTTCAATTCCACCAAGGGCTTCGGCTTCATTCAGCCTGACAACGGCGGCGCTGACGCATTCGTTCACATCTCGGCCGTCGAACGGTCCGGGATGCGCGAACTCGTCGAAGGCCAGAAGATCGGCTTCGAGCTCGAGCGCGACATGAAGTCGGGCAAGATGGCGGCCATCAATCTTCAGGCCGCTTAAATCGAATTTGGCTTCCCTTTGACCACGGATGTACTGGCACTGCCGGAAGCTGTTTCATTAAGGCCAGGCGTTTTGCCTGGCCTTTTCGTTTCGGCGTTCACGCTGAAACCAGCGAGGTTTCCATGACCCAGACTTATAGCAAATCCCGCCAGCAGGCGGAGCGCGCCTTCAGCAACATTCAGACGCAGTTCTTTGCGAAGAATGAAGCGGTAGAGGAGCTTGCATCCGTCGCTTACGCGCGGGATGCCAAGACCCTCCGGCTGAGAGAGGCACGCATTGCCAAAGAGGTGGCCGATCGTGTGTCGGTCACATCCAATCTCATCGCAAAGCGCGCCAAAATGCGCTGATCTCTCCTTCACTCATTATTGGGATAAGAATGAAGAACGCCAGAAACAAAGACCTTGCCGACCGCAGCACCGCATCCGCCGACGCCAAGGCAGCACTCCTTGCTGCCTACCGTGCAGCAAAGACTGCCGCAGAACCGGACAGGTTGGCAAGACAGGCCGAAAGAACCGCCAACGCGGCAGCGCGCGAAGAACGACGCCTTGAACGTGAACGCGTGAAGCTCGAAGAGCGGACCCGCGCCGAGACCGAAGCCGCAGAACGGCATGCGGCAGCCGAGGCTGCAGCCACCGCCGAGATAGAGGCCCGCGAGGGTGCCGAGAAGGCACGGATCTCCCGCGTGATCGAAGACGAGGCGGAGCGAAAGGCCAAACGCGATCAGCGTTACGCCAACCGCAAGGCCCGGCAGGCCTGACAATCATGCTCCGAGGCCGGACCTGGGTTGAGTGCGGGTTTCGGTCTCTATCGGGAAGCTTCACACGATAAAGCTCCGGGACGGTCCCGGAGCAGTTAAAGCAAATCAGGATGCTTTTCGAGACAACATGACCTGACCAAAGGAAAAGGACGAACATTCGCCGATTGCGAACTATACTGAAATCCCGTATAGTGACGTCATGTCTGAGAGCAGGTTTGATCCCGCGAAAGATGCGATCAATCGCGAGAAGCACAAGCTGCCGCTCGCCTTTGGAGAACGCATTTTTGAAGATGGTGAGCACCTCATCCTTCCGTCGATCCGCGAGATCGATGGAGAGGCGCGTTTCAAGGTCATTGGAACCGTGGAAGGTAAGCTGTTTACGGGTGTGTTCACGTGGCGAAATAATCTGCCGCGTTTCATATCAGTCAGAAGGAGCAACAAGGGTGAAGAACGAGCCTATCATTCTGCCGGCTGATCCCGACGACGCCGAAGATTTCGACGTGACCGCGGAGGCGCTGGATCGTGGTCAGCGTGCCCGGCTGATCCGTCGCACCCGAACGGCGCTCGGCCTGTCGCAAACGGATTTCGCCGCCCGTTTTCATGTCCCCGTGGGGACGCTGCGCGATTGGGAGCAGGCCCGCGCCACCGCCCCGGACTTCGCCATCGCCTATATCCGGGTGATCGCACAGTTTCCTGATATGGTGGCGAAGGCGGTGGCGTGAGGTCTACGCCACCCGACCCACCCTGTGCTCCAACAGATACCGCGTCGCCAGGCTGATATGCTGTGGAATAGGCTTGTCCTTGCGGTAATCCGCAATCAGCCGGCGCGAGACTTCGAGCGCTGCGGCCATGCCGTCCAACGTCATGCCGAGCTCGTCCATGGCGGCGCGGAAGTCGGCATTGCTGAATTCGACAGAGGGCAGGGCCTTCAGCCAGATGGCAGAGAAGTCGAGCTCGTCGCTCCATTCCAGCGCGTTGCGATAGTCGCTGATGCGGAACGAACGAAACAACGCATCGTCCTCGCGCAGCGGCTTGTAAATGCGCCGGCTCTCCAACGCGGCCGTCAGGTCCACCACCTTTGAATGGCCGTCTTCAAAGATCACACGGAGCTTCCGCCCGTCCAGCGCCACCACCTCCTTAAGACGCGGCAACGGCTTGCCGACCGAGACGATGTCGCTTTCAGGCATTGAAACGGGTCCATTCATGGTTCAGCAAGTCCCTGTTCTTGTCCTCTTGCGCCCACTCAAGCGCAATATGTATCTTTAGTTGCAATTCGGTTGTATTGTTCATTTCATGGCGCAAAGCTACGCGGCAATCTCCTCGTCTTGCGGCTTGATATCGAAAAGTGATACTATAAATGTCATTGAGCAGAAAGCATCGTGCGATGCTTGAAGCGATCTTCACAGATCCTGTCCGCGCCGGCATTGTCTGGCGCGACATCGAGGCTCTTCTGGAGGCTTGCGGCGCGGAGATCAGCGAAGGGCAGGGGTCGCGTGTGCGTGTGGCGCTGAACGGCGTGCGCGCAGTGTTCCATCGCCCTCATCCGCAAAAGGAAACGGACAAGGGCGCGGTGAAATCGGTGCGGCGCTTTCTGCAGGAAGCGGAGATCAGACCATGAGCATGATGCATTACAAGGGCTATGAAGCCGTCGTGGAATTCGATGAGGATGCCGAGATTTTCCATGGCGAGGTCATCAATCTGCGCGATGTCATCACGTTTCAGGGTGTCTCCGCGCAGGAGTTGAAGCAGGCCCTTGCTGAGTCGGTCGAGGATTATCTGGCCTTTTGTGCCGAGCGTGGCGAAGAAGCAGAAAAGCCGTTCTCCGGCCAGTTTGTTATCAGAACCGACCCGAGCCTTCACAAGGCGCTCACGATCGCCGCGCGCCGGGATGGCGTAAGCCTTAACAAATGGGTGACATCGGCACTTGAACGAGCTGTGGGGTAGCGGTACCCACGTTGGTCTTCAACCTTTTGTCCTCCCACGCCATCGCCATGTCGCAAACGACATCGCGCGGGCCTTTCTCCTGTGGTCATATCGCGATGCTTGAGGTGCCGGGGAGGTGAGGAAACTCTCTGGAGAATTGGGAAGCCGGTAAAGGTTGCAAGACCCTATCCCGGCGCTGCCCCCGCAACGGTAGCAGGACTGAAACGCGCGACGGGAGCCACTGGATGAATAAGTCCGGGAAGGGGTCGCGAAGCCCTCGCAAG